>CAZSTZ010000025.1:36711-41674 GCA_964609515.1 uncultured bacterium
ACGAGAGTTAAGTTAGCAACGGATTTGGAAACGGATGTAACGGATGGGTTGTTGGAGGGGGCGATCGCTATGCATAATATCTCCAGAGGGAAAAAAGGCGATGTTGCATCCGCTTTTGGAGCGTAGCGAAACGCCCCTCAAACGCGGTTGGTTTTGGGAGGAGCGATCGCATGGTTCTAAATTCGCTCCTGCTTTATTCCACCATCGCTAAAGATTCGTCTTCTTCCCAAGTTGCTGACTCTTCAAGTTCCCCCGTTAGGGCAAAAGTTTTGGCTGCTAACAAGGCAGTCTCTAAGTTTGTCAGCATTTTAGCTGGATAGTTTCCGAGTTGTCCGCCGACAACCAGTTGTTCTAGGTCGGAATTGGAGCGATCGACGTCGCTCGGCCAGGCAAGTTTAGCGACAGCGATGTTGCCTGCGCCTCGCGCCAGAACTAAGTTTAAGAAAGTCATGCCGTCAAGGGTGACGTTGACGATATATTTGCCGGCTTGGCCGCCACCAATACTCATGTAAGTTTCTTCATCGGCACCCAAGGTTACTAAGGTTTGGGTTGTGCCGTTTAATTGGCAGATGGCTGATTCTATCTGCTGCCAAGTTGGATTTTCGATGAAACTGCCTTCATCTTTGTTGCCAACCCATTTTTCTACTGATAAGTCGGATACAAACATTTATCGTCTCCTTGTTTTTGGTGGTTTAACGGTTACGATTTTGGTGCCGCTGGGGGTAACGATTTCTAATTCTTCTATGCCTAATTGCCAGGCCATAGAGTTGACTCCTCCTCGAATACCGCAATGGGCCAATTCGTTGAAGATGCTGTTCGTTTTTCTTCTCCTTTTTGAGCCACCGCTTCCTATTCTATCACCACCTGAAAAAAGCGATCGCCTCCCATAATTTCCGTAAATCGTTGGGGCGATCGCTATGCATAATATCTCCAGAGAGAAAAAGGCGATGTTGCATCCGCAATGTCGCGTAGCGAAACGCTCCTCAAACGTTGTTGGTTTTGGAGGGGCGATCGCCTCTCGTAATTCAAAAGTCGGCTACCCCGGAACCGACACTGGGGATTTAAAATAACCGGTCTGATGGTTAATTTGCAGGGTGTCTCCTTCTAAGAGGGCGATCGCTATATTATCCCCCATCGCAGACATTTCTACTCCTTGGTCTGGGAGATTATCGCTAAACCGAATGGAACCACCGGGGTTAAACAGAACGACTTCTTCTTCTGCGAGTACGGCAGTTACTTCTGGTAAGGAGAGGATTTGCACGATGTAGGTGCAAAACGGCAGTCGGACCAGTATTTGACCGGTTTTGAGAGAGATGGCGGCTAACTGTTGTTCGACTCCAATCCAAACGGTGTTTTGGGTGGCTGACGCGACGACGATCGGTTCGAGTTTATCGCTTTTCCAACTGAGTCCGTAACTGCCCAGACTTTCGCCTAAGTCTAAGAGGGCAAATTGGCCCGAGGAGTCGTGGGCGACGATTTGTCGTACTCCTTCGAGTTGCTGGAATTGCGATTCGCTAATGGGTTGAATTGAAATCATGGCTCTTGTTTGTAAATTAAGACAACGATAGAGGTGACTTGAGGGATGGCGAATAGATCGCCACCAGGATAGTAGTACCTAACTATAATAGCTCCTGTCGTCTCCGGTCCGCTAACTTCAACTTTTCTGGATATGTTAATGCCGTATTGGGTGATTTTTCTGCTATTGGGCACTTCTGGAGCGTTTAATCCTTCGTGAAGTATTTGTAGCAAGCGTTCTCTCCCACCGGTGGCTTCCTCTATTCCCAGTATTTTGAGGTTTTCTAGGTTGTCGTTAGAACGTCTTGCGTTAGTTGGGGTTGAGGTGACGCGACCGAAAAAGAAATCGAATTTGCTTTCGTTTACAGTAAATCCATTTCCCTGAATTGTCATTTTACTTTTGTTGGTAGTTTCGGCTCTCTTTTAAGCAGAGCTTTTATAATAGTACCATAGAGCGATCTTTTTATGTCTCCAGAGGGAAAAAAGCGATGTTGCATCCGCAATGTCGCGTAGCGAAACGCCCCTCAAACGCGGTTGGTTTTGGTGGGGCGATCTTTCCTGGACTGGGAGAGCAAGGAATAAAAAAGCCCCCGGGGTTTCCCAGGGGCTTTTAAGATTTACACTACGAACTAGAGAAGCTTCTACCTTCAAGAGTAGTTTGTAGTTTCAAGCAAATTCAAAACCAATTGGTAGTTTGTATGATCGGCCTCGTTTGTTGGTGCGCTTACCTTCGCATAATAAGTTCCTGGGGTTAACCAACCAGCACCAAAATTCTCCCACCCCGTGTCATTCCGGGTTTCTACGACGCGCCCTGCCGAATCCAAGATGCTTATACTAGGATCTTCCTCGAAATCCTTCAGAGCGTATTGAATCCAACGGGATTGACTTAAGCTAAATTGGTAGTAGTCGTACTCGTCAGTCTTCTCTTTTCCTACAAATTCATTTAACTCAATTCGATCGCCTGTAAGATCGCCTAGTTCAAGAGCAGAGTTCATGTCTTCCCCAGCTTGGTCGAGGTTCAGCGTCAAACGATAGTTGGTATCAGCACCGCCGTACCCATAGACTTGTATGTAGTAAGTGCCGCTGTTTAAATCGTAGGCTATGTATTCAGTCTCAGTGCCACTGTTGGTCGAGCTTTTTAAAACGTCGCCTCTTGCGTTCAGTAATTTGACGTCTGCATCTGCGCTCAATTCACTAAGAGTAAACTGTAAATGACCTGAACGATCCAAATCAAAACGATAATAGTCGTCACTGCCCACATAACCCGTGTACTGATTGCGACCTGTATAGGTTCCTAGATTGACATCTGGATTTGCGGGTAGGGAGAATGATTCTTTCAAGTTCAGCACTAATTTATAGTTGGTGTGGTCGTCAGAGTTAGCGGGAGCAGTTACCCTTGCATAATATGTGCCCCGATCCAGCCCTACAGCAGCGTATTCGTCAAAGCCTGCTTCCGCCGATCGCGCTGTTGGATTAATGACACTTCCACTTGCATTGAGAATTTCTACGTTAGCGTCCGCACGCAAATCCCTCATGGCATACTGCAAATAGCGGGGTTCATCTAGTTTGAACTCGTAGTAATCATCACTGTCAGTTTTCCCTGTGCCTACAAATTCTGTCAGTTCCACTCGGTATTCCTTATCTTCGAGATTACCTAGTTCGATCGCGGAGTTTGTGTCCTCTCCAGCTTGGTCGAGGTTTAGCACCAAGTTGTAGTTAGTACCGCCTTCGTTGTCGTTCAATACCCGCATAAAGTAGGTACCAGAAGCTAAGTCGTAGCTGCTGTATTCGTCGTTTGTGCCACTCTGGCTGGAACTAGCTAGAACTTCGCGATTGACATTGAGTAGCTCTATGTCTGCATTTGCTGTCAGATTTCTGAGCGCAAACTGTAAATGCCCGGGAGAGTCAATGGAGAAACGGTAGTAATCATCGAGATCGTCAGTGCCCACATAACCCGTGTATTCGCTACGACCCGTATAAGTTCCTAAATTGATATCCGCATCTCGATTGGTCGGTGGCGGCGCAACGTCTTGAATTGCTTTATGCACGTTCAAACGCCCTCCGGTAACTGTTTTGCCTTGCAAGGAGTCTAGGGGATCGGTGTTTCGCATTAACGTGTCTTTCAGTTCTGTGACGCTTAGGTTAGGGTTTTCTGCCAATAGCAAAGCTGCTGTCCCTGCTACATGGGGTGCCGCCATTGAAGTGCCCTGGTAAGAGGCATACTCGTCACCAGGAATAGTGCTAAGAATACTTATTCCTGGAGCGCCTAAATCTACCGTGGCGAGCCCATAGTTGTAGTTCGGATGAAGTTCGTCGTTCCTGTTGGTAGCAGTTACTGATATTACATTTAGCGAACTGTAATTTGATGGATAGTGGGGCGTAATGTCGGTATTGATTGGCTGTCGGGGTTGAGTATTTTTATCGCCATTACCTGCTGATGCCACGAATAAAACGCCTTTGTCTTGAGCGTACTTGATAGCATCTTCATAGGCTGACGATCCTTCTCCGTAATGTCCCAAGCTAGCATTTATCACTTTTGCTCCGTTGTTTGCTGCGTAGTAAATAGCGTCAATGGTGTCTCTGGAGCTTCCCGAACCTTCATCTGACAAAACTTTCAAGGGCATAATACTAACGTTAGGACTTACCCCTATAACTCCCTGGTTGTTATTACCCACTGCTCCAATAGTGCCCGCTACATGAGTACCATGACCGCTACCGTCCATTGGTTCGCCATCACCGTTAACAAAGTCATACCCATAAACATCATCCGTGTAGCCATTACCATCGTCATCAATTCCATTATCAGGAACTTCTCCAAGGTTCTTCCACATATTAGGTGCTAAGTCGGGGTGATTGGGATCTACGCCCGTGTCAATTACAGCGACAATTATGTCTTTGCTGCCCCTGTTAATATCCCATGCTTCTACTGCATCAATATCCGCATCGGGCGTACCGCCAGTTTGACCCGTATTATGCAGTCCCCAAAGCTGGTTGAAATCAGAGTCATTTGGTTCGTAATTTACATAGCCGAAGTAGTTAAATTCTACTGCCTCAACCCTTGGATCCGCCTCTAAGAGGGCTTTAGTTCTCTCTAAGTCTGTATCTGTAGAGAACTCAAAAACTTGCCATTGCTCTAGTGGCGAGTCATCATTAGGGTCTGGGGGCACTAAGCCTTCGATTGAAATGGCATCGTAAAGCTGAGACACTTCTGCTTCTGCAGCCGCGTACTCGACTTTATCATCATCTTGAGGCTTAAATTTGACCAGCAGCTTACCAGGCTCGTACTCTGGTGTCGGTTCGACTACGGGTTCCGGTTCTGGTGTCGGTTCGACTACGGGTTCCGGTTCTGGTGTCGGTTCAACCACGGGTTCCGGTTCTGGTGTCGGTTCAACCACGGGTTCCGGTTCTGGTGTCGGTTCGACTACGGGTTCCGGTTCTGGTGTCGGTT
>CAZSTZ010000026.1:0-15861 GCA_964609515.1 uncultured bacterium
ATTCCCAATTCCCAATTCCCAATTCCCAATTCCCAATTCCCAATTCCCAATTCCCGATTAAAAACTTACTTTTAATAAGGAGAAATCATCGTCGAAAACCTCGCCGGAGTTTAAGTGTTTCACAAAATTTAAAATTTCATCTAAGCTATCAGTTGCAGCCTTATTATCAGATAATAAATCAATAAAAGGTTCCAGACCCCAAACGGTGCCATCGGGTTGAAGAATTTCGTAAACTCCATCGCTAAAAATATAGAGGGAACTAAAATCTTGAATGGGGCAAGATTCGTCGAGGTAAATTGCTTCTGGGAACATTCCCACTGGCATTCCTGGAGTTTTAAGTTTTTTAATCTCCTGAGAACCGTTATTATCGGATATTAATATAGCCGGTGGATGACCGGCACTGGCATAAGTTAGTTTGCCCTGGGAGCGGTTATAAACGCCATACCAAATCGTAAAATATTTATCATTTTGGTAACTCATTTGAAAGGTGGCATTTAAAGCTCGAAGAACGTCGCTAGGTTGGTGGTAATTAATATTAGGAAGAGCGCGAGAACGAAGCAAATTGAGAACCGAAACCGAGGGGAGGGCGGCCTTCAAACCGTGCCCGGCTACGTCCAGCAAGTACATGGCCAAGTTATCTTCGTCGAGCCAAAAATAATCGAATG
The DNA here is from genome assembly GCA_964609515.1 of uncultured bacterium. Taxonomy (GTDB): domain Bacteria; phylum Cyanobacteriota; class Cyanobacteriia; order Cyanobacteriales; family Microcoleaceae; genus CALKCV01. The sequence continues at coordinate 666 of CAZSTZ010000026.1, forward strand.
AGTCGCCGCCCAACTGGCGGGAGGGAACGAACTTAGCTTCGACTCGCAAGGGTTCGCTCAAAGGCTCGGGGAGGAGCGATCGCACATAATCGGCAGCTTCGGCTAACTCGGTTTCCAGCAAGCGTTTTTGAGCTCGCAAATCTTGACTGAGTTGGTGCAAGCGCAGGCCCGCTCTAACCCGGGCCTTTAACTCGTTAACTTCGATGGGTTTGGAGATAAAATCATCTGCTCCGGCATCAAGACCTTTAACCCTATCTGCCACGGACTTCATGGAGGTCAAAAGAATAAAAAAAGTCGTAGAGAGCTCTGCCTCTGCTTTTAATTGACTGCAGACCTCGATACCTGTAAGCTTAGGCATGATCCAATCGCAGATAATCAGGGCCGGATTTAATTCTCGTGCTTTTTCAACCCCTTCTTGACCGTCGCTGGCCACTGTTACGTCGTAACCTTGTTTGCGGAGCAATCTTTTTAATAGTTCGCAAATGTTAGGGTCATCATCAATAACTAGAATTTTAAACATATTTGTTAGTTGTTAATTGTCAATTGTTAATTGTTAATTGCCAATTCCCTGTTTTTTAGTTTTTCGCTGCTGCGGTCCCCCAATAGATCTACTGTACAATACCATTATTGCTTGCCCAAACGTCGCTTAACTTTTTTGCAGAGAGTGAGTAAATTAAAAGATTCCAACAAGTTACCGGAGCCTTGTAAAGCCCAACTTCAAGTTCACACGGGTTTGAGCGCTAACGATCGAGTTTTATCCTGGTTCGAGGAGCTCGATCGCAAGCAAGTTCCCAAAACGGTTTGGTTGCAGTGCGAGTTGGCTCTGGCGGAAGGCTTTACTAATGCGGTTCGCCACGCTCATCGGGAACAACCGCCAGACCTGCCTATTGATATTGAAGTCAGTATTTTTTCTAATTCCATAGAAATTAAAGTTTGGGACTCTGGCCCTCCTTTCGATTTAATTGAGTGGCTCAAAGAGCAGCCACTCCAAGGGGATATATATGCAGGTGGCGGGCGGGGGGTTAAGTTGATGCACGCGATCGCTGACGAGCTGAGTTATACCCGCACTGCAGGCGATCGCAATTGTTTGTCGATTGTCAAAAATTACGATCCTAATTCTGAAGAAAGCTAATTGTCAATTGTTAATTATTAACTCTTAATTGTTAATTATTAACTCTTAATTGTTAATTGTTAATTGTTAACTGTTAATTGTTAACTGGTGCGAGGGGGTTGAGCCAGCGGAGAATTTCGCGTTTTAATTGATTTAAGTCGCGATCGACTGATTGTTTGATCCACTGACCGACGGCATCTATGGGCGTAAAAACGGGGCCGACGGGCCAATTAAGCTCTTGACCGATGGGGGTTAGGTGGTTGCCATTGAGTTTTAGCAATGTCACCATCTTGGGAAAGCGTCGGTCCAAGAGAGCTCTTAAAGGCAGGCTTCCATCTATGGTATCGGAGCTAAATTGAATCAGGAGATTGCGCCTAATTTGATAGCTTTCGGTTATGAGGCGGTTGGTTTCCTCTGGAGAAGGGGTAAACTCGACGTTTACCAGAGGCGGCATTTGTCCCAAACCGGGGACGGCTTCTCTGGCGCTAAAGTTATTAAAGGAGATGAGGATGTTGCCGGCCCTTTCTACGGCAAAGATGCTGCCAATTAGTAAATGCAGCTTACAACCCATGCTGTGACCGAGGCCGTAAACGGGCAGGTATCGTTTGAGGGATTTGTTGGCCTGTAGGCCCTCGACACAGTTTTCAAAGGAGTTTAAGACGGATTGGGCGATCGCTAAGTGCTCGAAGGTATTGATGAATGGGGTCGCTATTACTGCATAGCCCGCATTTGCTAGGTTTTCCAGCAGCCATCGGTAAGTAACCCTGGGTGTGGTGGCTAAAAATGCACCCCCTAAGAAATGCACGATCGCTTTGGGTCTGTTCGGTATTAATACCCAATTGCCTCCTGCTTGTTGCAGCTCTTTAAACTTTTTTGATGGAAGACTTTGCATTTTTTACTTTCGTTACTTTCCTTGACTTTTTTCTATTTTTATGATAGTGGAAAAATTTTGTAACTGAAGATCGACCCTAAAAAAAGTGGACGCTTTAAGTAATTAAACTTTATAATTTATTGAGAATTTGGCAACAATTCTTAAGAAAGTTCGGAGTTCGAGAAAGATAAGGATTTAATATGCACCGAAGTATGGTAAAATACAAGCCCAAAGCCAAGTCTGGGGAGCCATTAGAAAACTCGCTAAAAATGGCCGCTAAAAAAGACAAAGCTGAGGACAGAAATCACAGAGAAGCTCTGCTGCGGCAGCAAACGGCAGTGGCTCGGTTAGGACAGTTGGCCTTGGCAAGCACGAACCTTTCCACTTTATTGAAGCAAGCAACGGTTCTGGTATCTCAAACTCTGGAGGTGGAGTTTGCTCGGGTCTGGGAATATACCGAAAATGGAAAAACTATGCGGCTGCGAGGAGGTATCGATTGGCAGCAAGAAATGATGCAAAGGATAGCAGTAGCTAATGGAGAGAAAAGCGAAAGAAAAGAAAGTATAAATAAGAGAGAAAATTCGTGGTTGGAAAAACAGTTGGTGCTGGAAGAAGACGGGGTAGCAAGCAGTACGAGCGCTGTTATTCAGAGAGTAAAGATAGATAAAATGGGCGAGGGGCACGATCTTATTTTAGATAAAGAGAGAAATGGCAAGGTAGATGGCGGGGAATCGAGGCTCGTAAGCTTGTGGGGGATACTGACAGCCCAGACGACGAAAAAACGAACTTTCACAAAAGATGAAATCAATTTCCTACAAGCGATCGCCAATATGCTATCCCAAGCGATAGCTAGGGATGGGGCAGATGAAAAATTGCGACTGTTGGCTTCGGCGGTGGAACACGCGGAAGACTCGATCTTGATAACGAAAACGAATATGGAACGACCGGGTCCGGAGATCGTATTCGTTAATTCGGCGTTTACCAGGATGACGGGTTATACTGTAGAAGAGGCGCTCGGTCAAACTCCGAGAATCCTTCAAGGAGCGAAAACGGACCGGACGGTGTTGGAACGGTTGCGGGAAAATCTCTCCAGGGGAGAGGTGTTTTACGGGGAAGCGATTAACTATCGCAAAGATGGAACGGAATTTTATAACGAGTGGCACATAGAGCCGATTCGCGACGATGGCGATGTAGTAACTCACTATCTGGCGATTCAACGAGACGCGACGGAACGGAAGGAAGCGGAAAAGCAACTATATTATAAGGCTTTCCACGATTCCTTGACGGGACTGCCAAACCGGGCGATGTTTATGAAGCGGTTGGGAGAAGCGATCGCTGAGGTAAAAGAAACAGAAAAATTCGCGGTACTGTTTCTAGATCTGGATTGTTTTAAAGCAATCAACGATAGCTTGGGACACTTGGCGGGCGATCGGCTGTTAGTAGCTCTAGCCCATCGGCTAGAAGCTTGTCTGCGACAAACAGATACGGTGGCGCGACTTGGAGGAGACGAATTTGGGATTCTGCTGAAGGAAGTTAGCAGCAGCAAGGAACTCCTGACAGTGGCCGAACGGCTCCAGAAAGAAGTGAGGAAACCTCTGGTAATCGACGGTACGGAAATATTTCCGACTACGAGTATCGGTATCGTGTTTGGCGGCGATCGCGACGGAGAAACCATAGCTCGGTGTCAGCCCTCAGAATTGCTGCGGGATGCAGATATCGCTATGTATCGCGCCAAAGCGCGGGGCAAAGCTAACGCGGTGGTCTTCGAGCGATCGATGCATGAAGAAGCGATGGCTCGGTTGCAGCTAGAAAACGACCTGCGGCGGGCTCTGGCTCTTAACGAGTTGCGGCTGCACTATCAACCTATCGTAAATTTAGCGACGAATCAGATTATCGGCTTCGAGGCTTTAGTCCGCTGGCTGCATCCAAAGCGAGGAATCGTTTCGCCCTTAAAATTTATTCCTCTGGCAGAAGAAACTGGTTTAATCGTTCCGTTGGGCTGGTGGGTGTTGCAGAACGCTTGCCGACAGTTGCGAGAGTGGCAAAAAATGTTTCCAGAAAGAGAGAACTTGACGATGAATGTCAATTTGTCGGGGAAACAGTTCGTCCAAAAAGATTTGAGCGAGAGATTGGAGCAGGTTTTAGTTGAGACGGGCATCAAGCAAAAGTCGAGGGCGATGGACGGCAGTCTCAAGCTGGAGATTACTGAAAGTACCATCGTCGAAAACGAGGATGTGACGATTTCGATGTTGCGGGATTTTCAGGAATTGGGAATTAAATTAGCTATTGATGATTTTGGCACTGGCTATTCGTCGTTGAGCAGGTTGTATCTCTTTCCTATTAATACGTTAAAAATCGATCGCTCTTTTATTAACTTGATGGGGGAGGGGGGCGAGAAAAACGAAATCGTGCAAACGATTATTTCCCTGGCCCACGGTTTGGGCAAGGATATCGTGGCCGAGGGCGTGGAGACTCTAGCTCAACTGGCTACTCTCCAAGAGTTGCAGTGCGAGTACGGACAGGGTTACTTTTTCTCGAAGCCGGTGGATGAGAAGGCTGCGGCGGCTTTGTTGAGTTGTTAATTGTCAGTGAGTAATTGTTAGCGGTAGGGACGGGGGGTATTACCCCTCACACAGGTAGATAGTTCTTCCTCGTCGATTCCATCGTAACAAATAAAAAAGGTACTGTCAAGGGGTTTGGCAAAAAAATTTTTCCAAAATTGCTAATTGTTCTAGGGTGCAAATTCCATAAGATGAAAAAGATTTTTGTTTCTTGTCTATTAGCTATTTCTCTTTTGGCGGGGTGCGCCACAACTTTGCCTGTGGTGGCGGAGGTTGAAGCCAGTCGGGGTGGGATAGTAGTTTCGGCCCATGCTTTGGCGAGCGAGGCGGGGGCGGTAATGTTGAGGAAGGGCGGAAATGCGGTGGATGCGGCGGTGGCGACGGCTTTTGCGATTTCGGTGGTGGAGCCTTTTTCGGCGGGTATCGGCGGGGGAGGGTTTCTGCTGGTGGGAACTCCTGCTGATGAGGTTGGGGGGCAGTACGAAATTGAGGCTTTGGATTTTCGGGAACGGGCGCCCAAATTGGCGACTCGCGGTTTGTATTTGGATGAGGAGGGGAAGGTTAGGAAGCGGGCAAGCTTGGACGGACATTTGGCGGTGGGGGTGCCGGGAACGGTGGCGGGGCTTTTTGAGGTGCATCGCCAGTATGGAAAACTTCCTTGGTCGGAGTTGTTGGAGCCGGCTGTGGGTTATGGGAGGGAGGGGTTTGAGGTTAGCGAGATTTTTGTCGGTAGGTTGGAGGGGCGTTTGGAGGTAATAAATAGGAATAGGGCGGCGCGGGAGATTTTTACTCGGGATGGGGCGGCTTTGGCTGTTGGGGATTTGCTGGTGCAGGAGGATCTGGGACGAACTTTGGAGATTTTGGCGCAAAAACCGGAGAGTTTTTACCGGGGGGAGGTTGGGGAGGCGATCGCTTCGGATATGGCTGCTCGCGGCGGTTTGGTGACTTTGGAGGATTTGAGGGATTATAGGCCTGTCTGGCGGGAGCCGGTTTGTGGGTTGTTTCGCCAGGTGAGGGTTTGCGCGATGCCGCCGCCTTCGTCGGGGGGGGTGCATTTAATTGAGATTTTGAATATTATCGGGGATACGGATTTGCGCTTGTGGGGCCGGGAAAGTGCGGATACTTTGCATTTGTTGGCGGAGGCGATGCGGATCGCTTATGCGGATCGGGCGATGCATTTGGGAGATCCGAATTTTGTAGAGGTTCCAGTAAAGGAGTTGACGAGTCGGGAATATGGGAACCGACGTCGGGGGGAGATCGATTTAGAGCGGGCGCGACTTTCGGCGGAGGTGAGGGCGGCGACTGCTGAGGAGTTGGGGTCTTTGAGGAGGGAGTCTGAGGATACTACTCATTTGACGGTTGTTGATAGGGATGGGCTGGTTGTCAGTTTGACTTATACGGTTAATGGTTCTTTTGGGGCGGCGGTGGTGGCTGCGGGGACGGGGATTTTGCTAAATAATGAGATGGATGATTTTGCTGCGGCCCCAGATTCTCCGAATTTATATGGTTTGGTGGGAGGGGAGGCTAATGCGGTGGCTCCGGGGAAAACTCCTTTGTCGAGCATGACTCCGGTTATTGCAACGCGGGATGGGGTTTTGGTTTTGGCGGCGGGGTCTCCTGGTGGGAGTAGGATTATTACTGCGGTTTTGCAGGTTTTGTTGAATGTTGTTGAGTTTGGCATGAATGCGGGGGAGGCGGTTTCCGCTCCTCGCATCCACCATCAGTGGCTGCCGGATAGGTTGTTTGTTGAGGAGGGGGGTTTTGATGATGAGGTTTTGGCCCAACTAGGGCGGCGGGGGCACGAGATTCAACTGCGCCGGGGTTGGGGGAATGCTAATGTTGTTGTGAGGACTGAGGATGGGTTGTTGGAGGGGGCAGCGGATCCTCGCGGGGAGGGAGGGGCTGTGGTGGTTGATGATTAAGGTGGAGTTTGGTTTGCTCGGGGGGATTTTAAAGAAACTGGGTTTTTGCGAAAACCCAGGAAGTTGTAAGAAACCGGGTTGGCAAAAAACCCGGTTTCTGCAGGATCGGGGGGTTGTAAGAAACCGGGTTTTTGCGAAAAACTCGGTTTCTGACGTTTTTTGAAAAAACTCGGTTTCTTACATTTCCCGAAAAACGATTTATGCTATCCTTTAACCAAAACAACTCGAAAAATCGAAAATGTAAATCTATTTTCGATTTTTATTTTGCGAAAAAAACTCTTGCGCAAGGGTTTTTCTGGTTCTTTAAGCAAAAATACTCATGGAACAAACAGAAGATATTGTAGGAACATCGCGGGCGGCCTGGTTGTTAAAAGTTACTGGCCCCAGGGTGAGGCAGCTCATAGCGGAAGGGCGAGTAGAGGGGGCTTATAAAGAGGGAAGGTTTTGGCGGATACCTTTATATAAAGGAATGCCGCAGATAATTTCTGGCAAGCGCGGTCCCAAAGGTCTCTGGTATCGGCGGAAGTCGGAGGCGGCGAGCAACATCTATGTTAATAAGGACCAAATTAGGAAAAATACTCTTTTAAAAAGAGAAGAGGCGAATCGTCGCGAACCGGTGATTATTGTGGAGCAGGGAAAACGCAAAGAATACGGCTACGAGGTAGAAATTAACGGGCCGTGTCGTATTGTTTACAGTCCGGATCGGGCGCTTCACGGCGAAGATAAAACGAATCCTTTGGTTTGGATTGAAACTTATAGCGAGATAAAGTTTGCGGATGTCAGTGCCGAGCCTCATAAATGTCGGCTGCGCTACCAGCAGTTGCCGACGGCCAAGAAAAAGCCGACGCGGAGCGGTTAGTTAGTGAAAGATTTGCGCTTTTAAGGAAAAGGAAAAAGTTAAGGGAACATCTCATATTTGTAAAAATATAGCAATTAGTTTAGGGGTTATCAAAAATTCAAAAAGTAAAAAAATCGGGCATTCTGCCTTTTCCCCAACTGCTGCCTTTTACCTCTTGCCTTTTGCCTAAAAGCGTTCAATTTTTGGGTTTTCTTCTTGCATTGAGATGCTCCCAAAATTAAGCCAACCCCGGTAAGGGCTTTCCCGGGAAAGTAGCAATCGTGCAAACCATAAAAAACACCAACGATGAGCAAACAACAAGGAAAAAAGTACCTGGAATTCTTGATGGAAGTATTGCAAGCAACCAGCGACAGCAACGTAAACCCTCAAGTGGTCTATCCTCTCTTAACGGCTAACCAAGATAAACTAAACAACAACCTTATCGCCGCCCTGCATACCTGGACGAAAGCGAAACTTCCTACAATGCAACCGTCCCAAGCAAAATATATAGCCGCAGTTATCGGTAACTTTAGCTGTCTGGTTGAGAATTATCCTTTCGGCAAGAAAGCGGCAAACATGGAAATTGCGATCGCGGGTCATAAAATCTCCCTAGAAATTTTCACCCGCCAGAGGGACCGGAATGCTTGCGCGCAACTCCAATACAACCTCGGCCTTGCCTATGGAGAAAGAATCAGTGGCGATAGGGCGGAGAACCTAGAGCTAGCGATCGCTTCGTACCAAGGAGCTTTGGAAATTTACAGCAAAAAAGACTTCCCCGCCGATTGGGCGGCGACCCAATGCAACCTGGGCAATACCTACAGAGAAAGAATCGGCGGCGATAAAGCAGAAAATATAGAACTAGCGATCGCTTCGTACCAAGGAGCTTTGGAAATTTACAGCAAAAAAGACTTCCCTGCCGATTGGGCAAAAACTCAAAACAACCTGGGCAGTGCCTACAGAGACCGAATCAGCGGCGACAGGACAGAGAACCTAGAACTAGGGATTGCTTTCTACCAACGAGCTTTTGAAATTCTCACCAAAGAAGACTTCCCCGAGGATTGGGCGACGACCCAATGCAACCTGGGCAATGTTTATATGAAAAGAATCGGCGGCGACAGAGCAGAGAACCTAGAGCTAGCCATTACTTCGTACCAACGAGCTTTGGAAATTCGCACCAAAAAAGACTTCCCGTGGGAGTGGGCGGCGACTCAAAATAACTTAGGTAGTGCCTACAAAGAAAGAATCGGCGGCGACAGGGCAGAGAACCTAGAACTAGCGATCGCTTCGTACCAACGAGCTTTGGAGGTGTTTGCCAAAAAAGACTTTCCCGTCGATTGGGCGCAGCTCCAAAGCAACCTCGGTCTTGCTTACAGAGAAAGAATCAGCGGCGACAGGGCAGAGAACCTAGAACTAGCGATTGCTTCGCATCGGCGAGCTTTGAAAGTTTACAGTAAAAAAGACTTTCCGCAGAAGTGGGCGGCGACTCAAAATAATTTGGGTAATGCTTACAGAGAAAGAATCTGCCACGATAAAGCAGAGAATATAGAGCTAGCAATTGCTTCGCACCAACGAGCCTTAGAAGTTTACAGCAAAAAAGATTTTCCCGTGGATTGGGCAGAAACTCAAAGCAACCTGGGCAATGCCTACACCGACAGAATCTGCGGGAACGGGACGGAGAATATAGAACTAGCCATTGCTTTTTATCGATTAGCTTTGGAAATTCGCACCAAAAAAGACTTTCCGTGGGAGTGGGCGGCGACTCAAAATAACTTGGGCAATGCTTATAGCCAAAGAATCTGCCACGACAAGGTGGAGAACCTAGAACTAGCTATTGCTGCATACCAAAGAGCTTTGGAAGTTTTCACCCCGGCAGAGGAACCGATAGAATGCCTTGCCATTGCAAAAAACTTAGGCAAGCTTTATTTTAAGGAAGGCAATTGGGAAGAGTGTATTGAGTTTTACGAATTAGCGACAATGACGGGGAAGGCTACCGAAGAACGTCGTCTTGAAAGTCTCCTTACTGTTTATCAGAATCTGACTCAGGCTTACGTCAATACTGGCAATTATCCCAAAGCTATCGAAGCGGTCGAGCGCAGTAAGTCTCGCAATCTCTTGGAACTGCTGACGAGTCCCGACCTTTATCCAGAAGGCAAGATACCTCCAGAAATCTTGGCGGAGTTAGACCGCCTCCGCCGTTTTTTTTCTTGATACCAGATAGCGATCGCCTCTTTTATCCTTTCCTATAAATAAAATGAAAAAACTACCGTTTTTAATAATAGGAATAATCTCCTTTATCTGCGTAATTTGGTTTGGTAATAAAGCTCTTCCCGCAGGCAAGATGCCTGCTCTAGGAGAAAGACCGATTCAGGAAATAGCCGCTGCTTCTGGGGCAGTCGAATTGGAAAAGCGGGGGCGACATCTCTACGAAATGGGGAGATGGGAAGAGGCGATCGCTCTATTAGAAGAAGTTGCCGCCGATTATACTGCTTCTGGGGACGAGTTTTGCCAAACTAGGGTTTTAAGAAACTTAGCTTTGCTTTATCATCAACTCGGCAAAATTTCTCTAGCCGAGGAAACAATTAATCGGAGTTTAAACCTCCTTCAAAAACAGCCTTCGTCGGCAGCAACCCAGAAATTAAAAGCTCAAATATTAGAAGTATCTGGCAGCTTAGAAATGAGTCGGGGCGAGTTCGATATTGCTTTAAAAACTTGGGGAAATGCAGCGGAAATTTACGGACAAATCTTAGATATTTATGGCAAAAGCAGAAATCAAATCAATCAAGCTTTAGCTCTGCGACAGTTAGGATTAAATCCTAAAGTTAGAGAAAAATTAGAAGAGATAAATCAATTATTAAACGAGCTACCCGAGAGCCTGACTAAATTTAATGCGGTTTACCATTTAGGGGAGAGCTATCAATTGTTGGGAAACTTAGAAAAAGCGGAAACGGTATTAGCAGAAAGTTGGCAAATTGCCGAATTTTTAGGAGATAGCAACGCCATTTCTCAAGTATTATTGAGTTTGGCAAATAACGCGAGGTGGCAAGGAGAAGAAAAAACGGCACTAGAACTGTACGAAAAAGCAACTTCTACCGCAACTGAGGCAAAAATAAAAATTAAATCTCAACTAAATCAACTGAGTTTGTTAGTAAAGCAAAAGCAATGGAGTTGGGCGTTAAATTTAATCGAAGAAATTAAAAAAACCCTCGATAAACTGCCTCTAGGAATGGCGGCGATCGACGGAAAAATCAATTTAGCAAACAGCCTGTTAGACATCAAAAAATCGGGAGAAGTGCGGACAAATATTTCTGAAGTTGCCGAACTTTTGGCGGCAGCAGTTAAGCAAGCCAAAGAATTAGGAAATCCCAGAAGTTTGTCTTACGCTTTAGGAAATTTTGGGAAAGTTTATGAAATAAATAAACAGTGGGAAGAGGGGAGAAAGCTAACAGAAAAAGCTCTACTTTTAGCCCAAGGAATTAACGCCCCAGATATCGCTTATCAGTGGCAGTGGCAGTTAGGAAGATTGCTGGAAGCCGAAGGGGAAAAAGAAAAAGCGATCGCCCCCTACACCGCAGCAACAAAAACCCTCCAATCAATCCGCAGCGACCTCGCCGCGGTCAGTTCCGAAGCGCAATTTTCCTTCCAAGAAAGCGTGGAACCGGTCTATCGAGAATTAATAGGATTGCTATTAGAGCCAGATACTAACGGAGAAGTCGAACCAGAGAAATTAATCGAAGCCAGGGAATTAATCGAATCCTTGCAACTAGCGGAATTAGACGACTTTTTCAAAGACGCTTGCCTAAAAACCCAGCCAGTAAATATAGATGGAGTGGATGAAAAAGCAGGGATTTTATCGACAATTATTTTGAGCGATCGCCTAGCAGTAATTGCCGCCCTCCCCGGACAACCTTTGCGCTATTACAGCACCGACTTGCCCCAGCAAGAAATAGAAAAAGTCATAGACCAAATGCGGCAATCCCTCCGACCCACATCTTTTCGCGGACAATATCTACTCCCCGCCCAAGAAATCTATAACTGGTTAATTCGACCTATAGAAGTCGACCTCGTCGCCAGTAACATCGAGACTCTAGTATTCATCGCCGACGGCAAACTGAGAAACATACCCATGAGCGTCCTCAACGACGGCGAACAATTTCTCATCGAAAAATACAGCATCGCCCTCACCCCCGGCTTGCAGCTACTAGACCCCAAACCCTTACCCAGAGAAGAGCTAAAAGTCCTTTCCGCCGGACTCAGCGAAGCTCGCCAAGGTTTTTCCGCCCTTCCCGGAGTGGAGGTAGAATTGGGAATCATCAAAAATCAGGCACCCAGCGAAATCGTACTGAACCAATCCTTTACCGACTCGAACTTCAAACAGTTGCTCGGTTCTTTTCCCTTCCCCGTGGTTCATCTCGCCACCCACGGCGAGTTTAGCTCCAACGCGGAAGATACCTTCGTCCTCACTTGGGACGACAAAATCAACGCCAACGAACTAGAAAATCTTTTGCGCAACGAAGCCACCATAGAAAATCCCATCGAACTACTGGTTTTAAGTGCTTGCCAAACTGCTCTGGGAGATAATCGCGCTGCCTTGGGATTGGCGGGAGTGGCCGTGCGGGCGGGGGCTCGTACCACTTTAGGTTCCCTTTGGTTGGTCAGCGACGAAGCCACCGCTAAGTTGATGGCGCGGTTTTACCAGGAGTTAACCAAGGACCAAGTAAGAAAGGCCGAGGCTTTGCGTCGGGCTCAGTTAGAAGTATTGAATGCCGACTATTTTTCCCATCCTTATTATTGGTCGGCTTTTATTCTGGTGGGGAATTGGTTGTAGGTCAATTGTTAATTGTCAATTCATCCTCCACTAAGCGTCGCAAAATCTCGGTAACTTCTGCTGCCATTCGGGCATCAGCGATTACTGCTTCCTTATCAAAATCTCCTAGGGAAGAAGCAGCGCGTAAAGTCATCGCCAAGGATTTAACTTTGTCCCGATAATAAAACTGAACGAAACAGGTATAAGCTAACTCGGTACGTCGGCGATCGCTGGTATAGCCAAAGCCCATTTTAGAGAGAATTACTGGGGAATTAATGCTATTTTGCAAGCCCAATTTTTCCAAGGCGACATCGACATAACGGGCGGTATCTTTGCTGAAACTGCGAATAAAGGGTTTTAAATTGTCCGAGGAGATACCGGGAATTTTTGCCCCTTGAGGTAGGCGATCGCCCCAACCAACCATTGACATCAGCCTGGTTAAATCGTAAGCCGTTACCGAATTAGAACCCGGTTGAGTTTCTCGTTGTTTGATTTCTTTTGCTGCCCTTAAAATAACTTCTCCTTCTTTTTTAATGACAGGAGAAACCATAAAAGGTTCTTCGCCGTACAAGCCTTTAAATTCCATATAATTATTGCCAGTTATTTGCTTCATCCAGGTTTCTAAACCTTCATAAGTTTGGAAGGTTTTGAACGTGGCACCTAAAGCATTAGAACTACCAATTTTTCCGCCGTAAGTTACAATATCTTCTAACACTTCTTCTAAGTTGTAACTGTTTTCTTCGTCAGCAATAACGCAGCCATCAATATCTGTCTGAAAGGAACTAATTAAGTTGAGAATAGGAATAATTTTAGTGCAGCTCCAAAACTCTGCTTTATCCAGAGCGTTTCTGCCAAACCAACTTGCTTTAAAAGGGCCTTCTGCCGTACCGCCAAGGCAAATACAAGCTTGTTTGATATCGGGATGTAAAAAGTCTAAACCCTGTTCGTCTATGTCTGGCATTTCGCCGATGTCTGGATAAACTTTGGCTCCTGAAATTGCTAAATTTGGAACTAAGTTTAAATGTTCTAAATAATTTTCGACTTGGCTTTGATAGGGGGAACTTTTAATGCCTTTGTCGAGAAAAGCGAGCTTGTTTCCGTTAAAACCTTTTTCGGCCTCGAAAAATTCGTTAAAGATTTTTTCGCGGTCTTGGGCGAGGAAAAGAGTGAAAGTTTCTTTTTCACCAAAGAGGTTAAAAAACTCTGCTATCGGTTCGGCGAATAACTTATTTAAAGAGTCAGTCATGGTTTTTTTGTTAGCGATTAGTAGTTAGTGGTTAGTAGGTAGGGAGGGCGCGAAACGGAACCCAACAGTCCGCACCCTCACCGCTTTTGGCAATCTTTCCTAGATCGTAACACGATTTTTTCTCGAAGGGGGGCAAAGAGCGATCGCCACCTTCCGCCAAGAAGTTTCCGTTTTAGTATGATTTTTTTTATAACTAAAAGTAGGAGGAACTAAAAGTAGGAGGCAGCCAAGTTTTGTGGAAAAATCTGTGGAAATTTTGGGGAAAACTGGATGCATCTCAATTTTTATTTAGCAAAGATGCATCCAGAAAAATCCTAATATAAGGGGGAAATTTGATACTGCGAACAAATTAAGCATAAATACTCTGTGGAAAAACCCTTTTTGATTTTTCACAGGAACTCCACAATTTTTGAATGGCTCTAAGATTGAGAAAAAAGGATTTTGAGGATTTTTTCCACTTTTGCCAGAGGATAGAGCTGGCAAAGATCGGATGCTTGTTAATTTTTTTCCCAATACTGTTAACAGTGGATAAAATAATCTAAAGGATGGTAGGATTTCAAAAGCGAGGCAATTTTGCCAAAAGCCAACATCTTATAAAAAGGTCCAAAGTCAGAACAACTATGAAATTTGTTTGTGTCCAGAGCGACTTAAACAGTCATCTATCATTGGTCAGTCGTGCGGTTCCCAGCCGTCCAAACCATCCAGTGCTGGCAAACGTGCTATTAACGGCGGACGAAGAAAGCCAACTGGTGGAGCTAACCGGTTTCGATCTGAGTCTGGGAATTCGTTCTAGTTTTGCGGCGGCGGTGGAGGTAGGGGGGAGCTTTACCCTACCGGCGAAGTTGTTCGGAGATATCATATCGAAACTGCTGGATGGGGAGATAACTATAGACGACGATGAGGGCGAGGCGATCGCCACCATCGCATCGAGTTCGGGAAAGTATCGAGTGCGAGGCATGACTGCTAGCGAATATCCAGATATGCCAGCGATCGGGAGCGCGAAAGCGATTCACTTACCGCCAGAAGCGATCCTCAACGGTTTAAAGGGAACTTTATTTGCCACCAGTGGCGACGAAACCAAACAGGTATTAACGGGGGTTCACCTAAAAATTCAGCAAGACACTCTAGAATTTGCCTCTACCGACGGCCACAGATTGGCAGTTGTCGTCACTGAAAGAGTTAAACCCGAAACTGAAGAAGAGGAAGAAATGGAAGAGGAAATGGAAGATGAAATAGAAGAGGAAGAAATGGAAGATGAGATGGAAGATGAGATGGAAATGGAAGAGTTTGAAGTAACAATTCCTGCTAAAGCTTTTCGGGAAGTAGAACGGAGTATTGCCAGCCGTCAATCTAAAGAACCTATTGGTTTAATTTTTGACGACGAACAGGTAGTTTTTGAACTAGGAGAACAGCGTTTAACCAGTCGCAAATTAGAGGGCCAATATCCCAATTATCGACAACTATTGCCCAACCAATTTGCGAACCAAATTACTGTTGACAGAAAGCAATTTTTAGGAGCGGTAGAAAGGATTGCGGTTTTAGCGGACCAAAAGAATAACATTCTCAAATGCAGCATCGATAGCGTTAACCAGGAAATAGCCTTATCGGTGGATGCTAAAGATGTTGGCAGCGGTCGGGAGACTTTGAAAGCGCAAATAACTTCTGACGAGCCGAAAGAAATTGCTTTTAACGTTAAGTATTTAATAGATGGGCTGAAGGCAATTCCCTCTGCTTCGGAAATTCAATTGCAGTTAAATACGGCGACTACTCCGGTAATTTTAACTCCTTTAGGCGGCATCAAAATGACTTATTTAATTATGCCAGTTCAGTTGAGAAATTAACC
>CAZSTZ010000026.1:15961-41431 GCA_964609515.1 uncultured bacterium
AAGTACCAGAAGGGGAAACTTTAGGACTAATAGGAACCAGCGGTTGCGGCAAAACTACGACTTTAAAAATGCTCAATCGTTTAATCGAACCTACTGCGGGGGAGATAGTTATTAACGGACAAGAGGTTCGCAAGCAAAAACCGGAACAATTGCGACAGGGTATAGGTTACGTCATCCAGAATACGGGACTTTTCCCCCATTATACGGTCAAGCAAAACGTGGCCGTGGTGCCGAAGTTGTTGAAGTGGGACGATAAGAAAATAGCTGCTCGTTCGTCAGAGTTGTTAGAATTAATGGGGCTGCCTGGGTCGGAATTTGGCGATCGCTATCCACGAGAGCTCAGCGGCGGGCAGCAACAGCGGGTTGGTTTTGCCCGGGCGTTGGCGGCGGATCCGCCGATAGTTTTGTTAGACGAACCTTTTGGGGCTTTGGACGAGATTACCCGCAAGCAGATACAAAGGGAGTTCAAGCAATTAGAAAGTTTGCTGCATAAAACGATGGTGTTAGTAACTCACGATATTTTCGAGGCGGTGGAGTTGTGCGATCGCATTTGTTTGATGGATAAAGGTGTCGCCCAACAAATCGGAACTCCTAAAGAATTAGTCTTCGAGCCTGCCAGGGATTTTGTCCGCAGCTTTTTCGCGGCTAATATGTTTCAATTGGAATTAAAACTTATCTGTTTAAAAGACATTTTGCCGCATCTAAAACCTGTAGAAACTGACAGTAACTCAGTGAAAGAATATGACGAAAATACCAGTTTGTTAGAGTTGTTCGAACAATTAGAAGAATCGGGAAGGGGAGCATCTTTTGTATGTATTAAAAACGAGAAAGGGGAGCGCTTAGTTACGACTAGCGAAGACCTATTTACTGCATTTTACAAAACTAAGGAGTCATTACATAATGGAACGTTTAACTAGCCTCTGGGAATTTATAGCGAGCCACAGAGGAGAAATGCTGGAGCAAACTTTCGAGCATTTGGGGTTAACTGTAATTGCCTTAGCGATCGCTTCTTTTATCGGCGTTTCTTTGGGCATAACTTTAACCCGTAACAAAAAAATAGCCGATAACGTTTTAGGTGGAGTGGGCGTAATTCAAACTATTCCCAGCGTCGCTTTATTAGGGTTTTTATTACCGCTATTAGGAATAGGAAGAACGCCGGCAATTGTGGCGTTATTTCTCTACGCTTTGCTGCCCATCGTCCGCAATACTTTTACGGGTATTGAAGGGGTAAATGCTGCGGTTAAAGAAGCGGCAAAAGGCATCGGAATGCCGGATTTGCAAATACTTTTAAAAGTAGAATTGCCTTTAGCAATACCTGTAATTTTTGCCGGGGTTAGAACGGCAACAGTTACCACCGTGGGAGTAGCTACTCTTTGCGCTTTAATTGCTTCTGGAGGTTTGGGAGAATTTATTTTTCGGGGCATTGCTTTGAATAATGTAGATATGATTTTAGCGGGAGCAATTCCGGCAGCGGGTTTGGCAGTTTTATTAGATTTTCTGCTGGGTTTACTGCAACAAAATGTCGCCAAATATCTCAAACAAATTTTAATTGGTTTTGTGGTTTTACTAGCTATATTTATTTCGTTTTTAGTAGTGCCGACATTTTTTAATACTTCCTTCCAAGCGGCATTTACTTCAGAATTTATGGAGCGGGCGGACGGCTATCCGGGGTTAAGAAAACATTACGATTTAAGGCTAGATACGGTAGAATTAGACCCAGGTTTAATGTACAAAGCACTAAGGGAAGGGCAAGTAGATGTTATTAGCGGTTTTGCCACCGACGGCAGAATAAAAGCTTATAATTTAACGGTTTTAGAAGACGATAAAAACTACTTTCCTCCTTATTATGCGGCCCCAGTTGTCAGGCAAGATACCTTGAGGGAATATCCAGAATTGCGGGAAGCTTTTGCTAAGGTTGCCGGCAAAATTTCCGACGAAAAAATGGCGGAATTAAATTATCAAGTGGATAGCGAACAACGACCGACTTTAGAGGTTGCGAAAGGCTTTTTGGAGGAGTTGGGTTTAAAAACCTCTACTAAGCGGCAAGGAAATAGCGATATTGTCATCGGTTCTAAGAATTTCACCGAACAATATATTCTGGCGGATATTCTGGCAGTTTTGATAGAAAATTACACCAATTTGGATGTAGAATTAAAAACGGGATTGGCGGGAACTAAAATTGCTTTTGATGCTTTAACTCAGGGTTCGATTGATATCTATCCAGAATACACCGGCACCGGTTTGTTAGTAATTCTCCAACCGGACGAGGAAACTCTAAATCGCATTATGGGCGACAAGGATGAGGTATTAGAATACGTTCGGGAAAGGTCAAAAAACCGCTATAATGTGGTATGGTTGAAGCCTTTTGGTTTTAATAATACTTATGCCTTGATGATGCGAGAAGATGAGGCAAACGAGTTAGATATTAGTTCGATTTCTGAGTTGAAAGATTACGTCGAATAGTTGGAATTAAATCTCGTTTACGACTAAAGTCGTTACTACGAACTACTCAATTGTTAATTGATATTAGATTATGATTCAAGAATTAATCGATTTAAAACAAAGCATTCTTCAAGGTCGATATGATGATGCCTTAGCTATAGTCGATGAATGGGAATTGATGAGTAAAGAACAAATTTTACAAAAAATTGAAAGTTTTTTAGTTAGGTTGTTGGTGCATTTAATTAAAAACCAAGTCGAAGGGCGTTTAACTAATTCTTGGGCGGCCTCAATTCGAGATTCGGTTTTAAAAATTCAGCGGTTGAATCTTAAGGCAAATAAAACTTCTTATTACATCGATGTCGATGAGTGGGATAGGGATTTAGAAAATGCTTTTAAGGATGCTATTTTTGAAGCTAGCGTGGAAGTAAAAAATGGTGTTTATAAGCCCAATCAATTGTACGAAATTGCGGATAAAGTTTGGGTTTTAGATGCGGCGAAAAGATTGATAACTTTGACTTACAATTATTCTAAGGAAGATTTGCGAGACGTTATTAACGATGAGTTTTGCAAGTTGCCTGGGGGCGAGGATTGGAGTTTTTAATCGCTGAAGCGATTACTACGAACTATCGCGCTCTGCGATTACTACGAACTACTTAATGGAGGTAAAAAAATGGTTAATGAATTGAGACTGGATGACGGCGATTTAGTATCGGTAGATTATAGCGGCATCCAGCAGCAAATTTTGCGGGTTTTGCAAAGTGAAAATCCTTTTGCGGTGTCGGCAAACGGTCGAATATTAACTATTAATCTTGACGAGATAGCGGCAGCGGTGGCGACGTCTCCGATGCCAAGTCCTTTAAGCGATACTGGGGGAGTGCGATCGGCAACGGTTAATTTTTCTAACGGTTTTCAAAAGAGCTTTTCGTCCCAAATTCAAGACATAAAAAGTTGTTTGGAACGACATTTAAACTCCGTACTCCCAGAAGGAGATATAGAAGAGTTTGTTAATAGTTTAATTGCCGACTTAACCTCTTTTGAGGGAAACGGACAAAGCTTAGGTTTGTCTTATCCTTTTAACAAAGCTTCTGGGAGTTTGGAAACGCAAGAGTTAACGATAGGAGGCGACAAACCGGGCGGTAATTTTTTGTTGAAGTTCCACAAATTAACGATTACTGTCGGTAACGTTAAGCATTTTCAAGAACAGCTAAAACAGGGATTGGAAAATCATATCGATCGCTATTTTGAGACGGAAGATGAAGACGATTTGGAGGGCGCTTACAATCTTCTGGAAAGTCAAATTGGAAACACCAATTCAGAATTTAATAGATTGCAAAATCTGGTGGATGCGGAAACTCTGGGCAAGCTGAAAAAGGAAGCCAAAATTGTTTATTTAGAGCATTTAGCAAATAAGGTCGAAACTGACGATAGTTTGGGCGTTATTTATTTGCGAGATTTGACTCGGAGGTTGAGATTAATAGAGGAATATCTTAATTCTCAAGCTAGTGGCGACTTGAATGTTTCTTATGCCGGGGCGACGGTTAATTATCAAGAGGTTTTCGCCAGGGCGGAGACTTTTGATGCTTTGCCAGTGATTCCGATAATTGCGGGAATTTTGGGAGAAAGTACGGATGTTTCTAAGGATGAAACTCAGTTTGTTTTGGGTTTAAAAATGAAGCTTAACGGTCCGGTTCAAACTTCTAAAAGCGAGACTGTTTTCGAGTATAATTTGGGGATTATTAATCCAGGTAGCGAGGAACATAAGGAAGAGTTGGCGGGGGATAGCGATCGCCGAGAAAGATTCGCCAGAAAAGTCTTAATTCGGGTGTTTTTATATTACTTCGTTTTCGCCTCTCGTTGCAACCCCAAAGCAGAGAATTACGACCCTAATTTAGAGTTAGAATTTGACCCGAGACCTGTTTTTGAAGAAAAGGTATTGCCAATACTGAATGGTTCCGATGAGGCAGCTAAAATAGAACTTTTGAAAAACTTTAAAAAAGGCTTAGACAAATTTAATGTAAAAGACAAGGTTCATACTCTCCGCGAACTTCTAAAAAACTTTGTTAAGCGACAGACAATTTTACCCGCCGAAACTTACAATCGCCAAATTATAGTTAGTAAAGAAATTCTAACTAAAGACAGCGATAAAATTTTCCGTGGTTCTTTTTTTAAGGATGAATTAGGAGAAAATCCTAAAAAATGTTTGAGGCATATTTCTATTGGGGAAACTGCCGTTGATGAAACTGCTTTATGCCAGTTACCGGCAAGCATTAAAATAGAAGATGTTCGTTATTATCAAGGAAAAAGTACGGCAAAATTCCGCTTTGAATACGACATCAAAGGAATTAAAACATTACCGATGCTTTGGATTCCTAATAGTAATCTTTGCTGGCAGTCTTACCAAAGAAGTTTTGAAAAGCAATACAGGCACGTTTTATTTCCTTACAACAACCGCCGCTTAAACCCAGACGGTTTTAAGGCAAATGAGGCTTTTATTTATCGATTTGTTTGGACGTTGCTTTCTTATCTTTGCTTGCATTTGCTGCTGGAAGAAAGCGGCATCAATTCGTTATTTGTGCCGATGGTAAGGTTGCATCAAGGAACGGAAAGAATGCCCTTTCCAGCAGAGAAGTTTCTGGCGCATCTTTCTAAGGTGTTGTGTCATTTGTTCGGCGACCAAAATCATCGCTGTAGTTCTCAAGGTTTTCGAGTTAATCAAACTCCCAATAACTATAAAATTGGTAATGGTTTAACTTCTCTTTATTCGATATTGCCGAAACAGTTTAATCTTTTGGGTAATGCTTCGCTGACTTTAGAGAAATTAGCAATAATTGTTGTTTCCAGCGAGGAAAGCGACGGTCGTTTTAGTAACAAAAATAAGGGAGGAAAAATTGGTAGTTTAATCGGGGAAGTGTTTGGCATCGAAAAGCTGAAAGATAGCGGAGTAAAAATCGAGTTTTTAAAAACTTTTTCGGCTAATTACAAGCTGCGGGATATGTACTACGAACCGGCGGTTTTAGTAGAAAAAACGACGAACTACTTAAGTAAAAAAGGCTACGAACATATTTTATATGTGGCGCGGGCACCTCATACCAGTACCCTCCACATCACCCAAACCGATGAGGATGAAAAGTTGTATTTTATGTCGCCAAGTATTATGGCGGCGATGAAGAAAAACCGAGAGCATCTGAAGATTTATCCTATCTTTTTTGATAAATATTACGTTAGAAAATCCAGGGAATTTGGGCAACAATCTTTATGCGTTCGAGACACGGAACAGTTAACAAATATTGCCGAAGATAGTACCCAAAAATCGGCGGTATTTTTTAATTTGTTTAATGGCATTAGGGTGGGTAAGCCCGACGATCGCTTTTATAATGGCGTGGTTTCCTATTCGACGTTGTTGGGGAATTTCTATGAAAATGTGATGGAAGATAAGGATATTCGGCAGGGTTTATTGTACGATTCTCCGCTGAAAAATGACATTTTGCAATATTTGACCTTTTTTCATTTTTATCGGTTTGAAAAGGACAAGCAAATTAGTTTAAAATTAGACCCTTATGAGAAGATTATCGGGGAAGATGGGGTTGGGAATTTATCGTTGTTTCCCCAGACGACGGGGGGGATTAATTTTAATTCTTTGGCGTTTTTAATTGAGGTTGGTAAAGTGTCGATTGATTTTTGATTATAGCAATTCTCTTTTTTATAAGACACATTTACGATCCCCCTAAATCCCCCGCTGAATTGGGGGACTTTGAAAGTAGCTTTTGTAGGTTGGGTGAAGCGTAGCGGAACCCAACAAATCGTTCTTTGCGATTACTGCTAGCGATTTTTAACAACAACTATGACAAGTCAAAACCAAGCTCTAAATGCTACTGAAGGTGCAAAGCTAGTCGCTGCTAAGTTAGCTCAAGGCGAGGAGATAATTATAGACATTTTTGGGGGTAAAAACTCTCAGATACCCAATGCAATTAATGTGGATTTAGTTGCCGAATCTGGTATAAGAGCTTCAATTAAGGACTTGCCTAAAATTTTTCCGCCGGGTAGCGCAAGCGAAATCATCGCTAGTGGTCCGCAGGCATCATTTCTGGAAGAAGCAGCTTTTCTTTTGAAACAAGGAGGTAAAATTTACATAAATGCTACCAAAGGTAATCCATACGGAAAAGTTCCAGACCGAGAAACGCAAAGCACACTGGGTTCGGATGCCCTCGAACAATTGGGATTGCAGGCAGTTTCAAAAGATGATAAATTGGATACAAGATTTGCAGAGCAAAGCTTTTTTAGAACTGATGGTATGCCGATACCGTCAAGATCGGTGAAAACGACTATTTTGGAAAAGATATGATGAAAGCGATCGCTAATTATTTCGATTACCTTTTCTTTACCGAGTGTTACTTGGGAGACTGGAGCTTGCAAAAAAATCTGGTTTTCCGAGCTGAAAAGGGATTTATGTTTAAAGATTGGTGTCTGTTAATTCCTATTAATAATCTGGGAATTTTACCCGGTCATCCTCTTAATGACCGAGATGAGATAATTTACCTGCCGAAATGTATTTTGATTTTTGATGGGGTGAAAAAATCTTTATTGCAGATAACTGAATATGTAGAAAATCCTCCAGGTTCTAATAATTTTGTGCCGCAAAATGACGAACCTCCCACCGTTATTGAGGATTCATTTATGAGCGATCGCCCCGTTACTTTGTTTGAAATAGAGGGCATTTACAGGCATCAGTTGGCGTGGATAGACTGGGAAATAGAAAGTGCTTCTTTTTCCCTTGAGGTAGATTTTAATGAGGGCGATCGCTCTTTGTCAAAAACAGCAAGCATTAGCTATCGCTAAAGCGATTACTACGAACTACTTTTTTGTGTTAACATAATAACAAAATTCAACAAATATTAGGTTATGGTTCAAGAACTAATCGATTTAAAACAAAGCATTATCGAAGGTCGATATGATGATGCCTTAGCTATAGTTGATGAATGGGAATTGATGAGTAAAGAACAAATTTTACAAAAAATTGAAAGCTTTTTAGTTAGGTTGTTGGTGCATTTAATTAAAAATCAAGTCGAAGGGCGTTTAACTAATTCTTGGGCGGCCTCAATTCGAGATTCGGTTTTAAAAATTCAGCGGTTGAATCTTAAGGCAAATAAAACTTCTTATTACATCGATGTCGATGAGTGGGATAGGGATTTAGAAAATGCTTTTAAGGATGCTATTTTTGAAGCTAGCGTGGAAGTAAAAAATGGTATTTATAAGCCAAATCAATTGCAAGAAATTGCGGATAAAGATTGGGTTTTGGATACGGCGAAAAAATTGATAGGTTTGACTTACAATTATTCTAAGGAAGATTTGCGAGATGTTATTAACGATGAGTTTTTGACGTTGCCTGGGGGCGAAGATTGGAGTTTTTAAATCCCTAAAGCGATTACTACGAACAGACGAGACGTCTGTTCTACAAAACTACGAACTTTTTAATTATGAAAAACAACAAGGCTAAAATTTCGGAAAACTTGGGGCGCATCTTTGAAATTGGTTTTAATATCGGCATCCTCGCTTATATCGAAGGCAACGAATTTGAACGCAACTACGGCAGTTTTTATCGTCGAGATTTACAACGGATAAAGTTGCCGACGATGGTTAAACGCATTGCAAAAAATGAGGGAATTACTAGCCCTGAAAGTCTCAAAAATCTCGAACGATGGTGTCAATATTTCCTCCAAAAAGGCTACCTCGCAGGTTTGAATTTCTTTGGGGAATATATTAGCTCTACGGGTTGGAATAACAGGAGGTTAAAAAAACCCAAGGAAATCTTATATTACCAATGCAGTTTTCGCGGCGATAACAGTTTTGGTACTTATCCCAAGGGCGATAAATACGAGGAAATAAACGGTTTATTGTCTCAATTGGTGGCTGGAAATAAACCGGGTTTTTTGACCGAAAATGACTTCAATAATAATCTCAATAGTTACGTTGCTAAATACACTAAAAAAGGAGAATTTTTAAAAGCAGATACTTTAATGCTGTTGCGTTGCGGTAAAGATTTAAGGGTTCTTTGCGTTGATTTGTCGATATTTTCTCTGGGGGCGGCGGAACAGTTGATGAAGTTAGACGATATCGAAAATATTAGAAAGATGTTGTTTAAAGACATCAAGCATTTGACTGCTAAAAGCTTTTTTTCTCAGTTGCGCATCGATACTGGAAAGGGGGAGGATTTTGGTTGGAGTTTTTCTGAGGATTTGAAGAAATATTTACTTGCTTTTAAACGGGAGGATAAGGAGACTGCTAAGTTAATTCAAGCTGGCAGTTATGCCAGGAGTTTTTATCAGTTTTTGTTGCAAGAAACGGGGATAATAACTGCTAATAATAAGCTGGTTTTTAATGTAGTGGGATATAGCGATCGCAACCTCAGCACTATTTCTCTTACTCCAGAAAATATCGAGGTTTTAACTACTTGTTCGGAAATCTATCAAAAGGAACCCAAAGAACGAGAAATGATGGCCGTCCGCCGGGAGGTATTGGAGTTAATTAAAATCAACGCTGCCAAGAGTTTTAAGGATGGGAAAAAGTTAATTAAAGAGCTGTCAGAAAAACCGCTTAACATCTCTGGAGGCGGCATCGCTAAGGTGACTTACACGGAAAAAATTGAGGGGTTTTTCAATTCTATAGGTGTCGTCCCCAACGATGTAGCAAGTGCTTTAAATATTCGTCCAAATTTGACTTTGAGAAACGGTCATGCCGACTTAATTAAAAAGGCGCTGGTGGGAGAGGATTTGTTTGTGTTTTTAACGGGGAATCCTGGCATAGGAAAAACTACGGCGATCGCTACTTTCCTTAAAGACCATATCGAGGAGGGTTTCCTATTATTATATGTCAGTCCGCGCAAACAAGTTAATATTGATTTAATCGAAAAGTTTGCCGATAAAAATGGTAATTTATCCAGCGACGAACTGTTTTGTCTTAATACTAATTCTATCGTTATAGGCGAAAATTACGGCAAACAAACGGTTAAGTATTTGTGCAATAAGCGTCGGGATAAGTTTACCAAAAATAATGTGGATTTTTTGCCGATTAAAGATGGCGGTAAAATCGCTAAAGCGATTACTACGAACGGGCGTTTTCGGCGAGAAAATAACGAGCTAATTAAGGATGTTGGTAAGCGGACTTCTGGGGTGCTTAATAGTATTTGTCAGGGAATTTATACGGCGATCGATAAGGAAATATCTAATAATATTGTCGCTGCGGTTTCGACTCAATCTTTGCGGATAACGCCCCAGAAAGCAACTACTTTGCGGCATTTGGAGAAGATTTTTCAGGGCGCTTATAATCCTCAAAAAGGAATAATGCCAGAAAAAATGCGGGCAATCTCAAAGAGAATAAAGCACGTTTTTGTGATGGTGGATGAGATTACCGGAGACGACAGCGGGGTTAATTTTTTACATGGAGTTAAAAAGTTTTTTAATGAATACGAATTAACCGACAAAAAGCACGGTTTTAATTCTAAAATTATTGTGGCGGATGCTTCGATAGTGGAACCGCAAGTCATCCAACAACATTTAGCTAGCGAGTCGCCGGAACCGGATAAAATTTATTTTCGTTCTGCTAAAAGTGGGGCGGAATGTTTGTCGGCGGAACGGTTTAATTTTGGGAGGAAACAGGGGGCGATCGCTATTAACGCTAACTCCTATCCCGCCAGCAGTTTAAACCTGATTTACAAACTCTTTATCCAAGTGGAACGCTTCGAGGAAAATAAGGTTAAGTCTTCGGATAATAAGTTGGTTAAAGCGGTTCAAGGTCAAATTTTGACGGATATTAATGCTTTTTTGGATAAGCAAAAAACCGGGCAATTATTGGTCTATATCCAAGATAAAAGAAGGTTGCAGGAGTTAATCGAAAAAATCCAGAAGCAGCGACCGGAAGGGTTTAAGGAAAAAACAGATTATCTGGAAATTCACGCCAATCTTTCCGAGGGAGATAAAGAGAAAATTAATAACTACAAACTGGATGCAAAAGTTGTGTTTATGACTTCTTCGGCGAGTCGGGGTTTATCCTTTCCCAAGGCGCGACATATTTTAGTAGAAATTCCTCGGTTTCAGATAGAGAGAAATCTGATGGAAGTCATCCAGGTAATTTATCGCGCCCGGGGTGAATATTGGGAAAATGGGGAGAGGAAAACTCTGGATAATGAGGATAAAGAGATTATTTTTTATTTGGGCGATCGCGCTCTTTATTATCCAGAAAACGACGGGGAAGAAAAACAACAAATAATCGAAGAAAGCGTTATCAATTTGTTAGATATTTTGGTAATTCTCAAACTTTCGATAATGACGCGGATAGCGGGGGCCGGTCGTTTGGGCAGGAAAGATTTTATGATGATTCCTATTGGTGGGAAGTCGGTTGCGGCGGCGGGAAATACTTTTAGCGGGGAGATGACTAATTTAATTCGGGAGTTGAAAAACGAACATCGCCGCAATCCTAAAAAACAAGGAATTAAGTTTGTTTTCGAGAGTCTCCAGGAACTTCTAAAACGGGCAGAATTTGTATTGTTTAATTCTGCGGGGGATGAGGTTTCTTATTTGTCGCTGTTGGAGTCTTTTAATAAGGAATTTCCCCGTCTGTGTATGCAGCTTGACAAATTGTTGGATTTTGGTAGAATAGAAACAGGTCATATTACCGGGAATTTGTTGGTGGTTCCGATTAAGAATCAAAGGTTAGAGGAAACTTACGAGATGCGGTGGGAAGAACAGATTAGGCGGGTGGCAAATAATGAGGAGTTGATGAGGCAAATGAGGAGAATTATTGAGGATAAAGACTATGCCGAAAGTTTGAGTTCTGGTATTAAGAATGGGGCGATGGAGTTGGTTAAGTTTTTGAGAAAAGATGAGATAGATCGGACTCAATGGTTCGAGGTAAACGGTCAAAATTTCGACCAATATTATGCGATACCGCTGTTTGTTTTTATTTGCGCTGAGGTGATGAAAGAGTACCTTAAAAAGGAAGCAAATAAAAAAGAACTGGAGGAGGAGGAGGAAACGGAGTTTAGAAGTATTTTATCTCGTTACGTTCATTATCTTTATCCGGCCTACAATACTTTGCCCATCGGTCGGAAATATCGAGAGTTTCCTTTTCTGCTTTTTAGGAGTTATAGTTTGGAGCAAATGCGGGAGAATGTTTTTAGCGATCGCTATCTTTTAACTTCCAACGAGTTAAACGTTCTCAATTTAATTTTGTGTAAAAGTGG
Organism: uncultured bacterium; assembly: GCA_964609515.1. GTDB lineage: Bacteria > Cyanobacteriota > Cyanobacteriia > Cyanobacteriales > Microcoleaceae > CALKCV01. The sequence continues at coordinate 27,639 of CAZSTZ010000026.1, forward strand.
CTCGTAGAACAGGCATCTTGCCTGTTCTCCACAATCACAAAAAATTTGAGATAATCAGTCAAACAACCATGCCACAAAACACCAACCCACCAGACCAATTCTACGGCAAAGACTTAGCCTACGTTCGCGATGTCGGTTACGGAGAAATAGCTCAAGCTGCCGCAGTTTTTCTCTTACAACAATTAGCAAAATCTAACTTAAACTCCGGTTTAATAATAGACTTAGGTTGCGGCAGCGGCATTTTTGCCAAAGAGATTTCTCGGAGTCCAAATAATTACGATTTTCTCGGCATCGATTATTCTCAAGACTTCCTAGATATCGCCCGCCAAAAAGCCCCAAAAGCACAATTTATTCGAGGCTCCTTTTTAGATTTCCCCATTCCGAAATGTCTGGCAGTAACGGGAGCATCTCATATTTCCAAAAATACTTTTTTTCTGCTAAGAGTTCCCTCTTTTCCCGTTCCCTCTTTTCCCGTTCCCTCTTTTCCCGTTCCCCGTTCCCCGTTCCCCGTTCCCTAAAAGCGTTCAAATTTTGGGTTTATTCTTGCATTGAGATGCTCCCGGCAGTAACTTCCATTGGGGAATGTTTGAACTATCAGAGCGATCGCCGCAATAAGTCCCTCGGCTTCTTCAACATCGCTGCCGCTGTTCTTGCCTGGCCGAGCGACAATCGAAAGAAGTTCACGGAGTAAAATTATATCCCCGGGAACTGGTGAGAAAAGCTTTAGAAAATCTGGGTTTTTCTGTTACTTATCTCCCTAATTACAACGGCGTTAACTTCCGAGAAAAACACGTCGGCTTTTTAGCAGAAAAAAAGCTCTAGCAATCCTATTATATCGGGAGCATCTCATATTTTTACAAATATAAGATGCTCCCGTTAAATTTTCTAAAGCCAAAAACTCTAACGGTCTCCTTTAGGAGTACAATCGTACTCAGTACCAATAACCCCACCAAACAAACATGAGTAAAAACGAAGAGTCCAAATCTCCAAACAACCCAGAAACTCAACCCCAGTTGCGTCTCTACGGCGGGCCCCGAACCCGTTCGACAATGGTCCAATGGTATCTGGCAGAATTAAATCTGCCCTACGAATACGTCGAAGTCAATCTCCAAGATGGGGAACACCTCAAACCCGAGTATTTAACAGTTAACCCCATGGGAAAATTGCCCGCCCTTGCCGATGGCGACTTGAAACTCTGGGAATCTGGGGCAATTCTGCTTTACCTCGCCAACAAATACGACCCCAAAAAACCCGCTTCCCCAGAACAACAAGCTAAAATCGCTCAATGGGTTTTGTTTGCTAATGCCACTTTAGCACTAGGGTTGTTTCTGGAAGACCGGCGGGAAAAAGAAATGCCTCGCTTGCTGAAACCTTTGGATGACATTTTCCAGAAACAACCTTTTTTATTGGGCGAGGAATTCACCACCGCAGATGTGGCCGTCGGCTACTATTTATATATGTTGCGACTGTTGTTGCAGCTCGATTACAGTTCGTATCCCGCAGTGGAGAAGTATTTGGATAATTTGTCGTCGCGATCGCCCTTTCAAGAAACCGTCGGCAAGCGATAGGGGATAAGTCGAGCGATCGCGCCAGATGAGAGGCGATCGCTCAACGATGCCCTTTCCCCTTACCCCCAGTACCCGCGCTATTGTAGTTTTGCTTTTCGGAGTTAGACTCTTTTAAAGCAGGCGGGGCGGTTTCCGGTGGAGTAGCTTTACTAATCTCTTCCGGAGGACTCCCAGAATTTAAAGCAGGTTTCGGCGGCGGGGAACCTTCCAACAAGCGGCCTTCCTTTCCATCCGACTTACCAGTAAAGGTCTTCCAGGCAACCCTTACCCCGGCAAAAATACTGCGACTCGTGGTATTGACCTCCTCTATCTGTTTTTTAGCATTATCGATACTGTTATCTACTCGTTTTGCCACTTCTCCCGCGCTGCGAGCTCCTTCGCCGATGTCCTCTGCGAGCTCGCTAACTTCGATGCCAGTCAGTCGAATAGCTTCCAACGTCGGCGGCAGTTCGCGTCCCAAGGTATCGGCCAGTTTTTCCACGCTGCGAGCTGCCCTGGCTAATGCTTGCATGGCCGGTATCGCTACTATTAATACCGCTGTCAAGCTGAGGGCTACTAGCAGAATAGATAAACCTAGCCAAAATATGGGATCGCTCACTGTATAAATGTCCTCATTAATTGCTTAGATCGCTCTTGGGAGTGGAAGAATGCTTGGAGTTTTCTGCTTTCGTTTGGGAGATTCTTTCCTTCTCTAGCTGAGAAGCTTCCAACCCGGCAGCGATCGCCTCTTGTAACCTCAACAAAGTATCGTCCCACGCCATCGCTGCAGACACAGTATCGATGAGGCGATCGGCCTGCAACTGCACGCTGGTAGAGACATCTTCTGCCAGTTCCGGTAAGGCCGATGCGGATTTTTTCAAGAGCTGTCGCGTTTGCTTCCCCGTCCGTGGGGCGACGAGCAAACCCGCTACCGCCCCAACTGCAGAACCTACCAGCAGGCCACTCATAAATAATCCAGAACGTTTATTAGACATTTTTATTAAATCTTTCTATATGAAAAGAATTTCTAATATTAGCAGTCGGTGGACTTCCGCTAACGAGGTTAAATTATAACAGATTGACTCGAACCCATTCTATGCCCGGAAGCTTATTTGGCTCTAGATACTTTCTTAAAGCGAAACCAAATTTTCAGTCCCAAGTTAAGCAGGCTTAATATTTGCTGTAGCTGGCGCAGTTGTAGTTGTAGCTGCCGATAGTTTTTTCGGAGTTTGGCAGCCCTTTTTTGTCTGAGACGAAAAAAGTTCGGTCCTACGCGAAGGACGTTGTAGGTGTAAAGCTCCATTACTAAGACTACGCTTTCCACCCGTCGGAGTATTCGCCTTAGCCTCCAGAATTTCCAGGCCACAAAAAAACAACACAGGGAGATGAGGAGGTTAATCGCTATTACTACTTGGACCATTTCTGCTTGTATTTTAGATTTTAGATTCGCGAGCGATCGCCCCTTGGGGGGCCTGGCCTATCCCTTTAATTTAACATACCGAATGTTAATTGTTAATTCTTTTTTTAAATTGGGAGTTTTCTTCTAGCGATCGCTCTATCTGTTCGACAATTTTCTCGGCAAATAATTTTATTTTGGTAAAGTCCCCACTATCTTTAATTGTTAAAACATACAATTCCGAATTAGTTTTTAAGTACAAGCAGTATTTTGGTAGCTGTAGCATTAATAAAACCCCCACTAAAATACTACTAAATAATGCGGCAATTAAGGCAAATAAACTGTCAGCAGGAAAAGCTGGGGAAGCGAAAAATATTTGAGTTACTAGAATTAACATCGAGTAAGAGAAGAGAAACATCAAGCCAGGAGACGAACAGATTAAGACTGCCCTGAGATTCTACAGTAATGCTTTTTAAATCTTGCCATCTAATTAGGCTATAATAGTAATCTCTAAAACCGTTGCTATTTTTCATAATTAAAGCCTGAGGATATAGAAGTAAATCCACTTTTTTCTCCTGAGGAGATTTGGTTTTGTTTATAGTGAAGTAAATGGGGAGATTTACGATGAGAATTTGTGTTGGATAGCAAACCAGGCAGGATAATTTGTCGATAATTTCTGAGTCGTCGATCGCGCTAAAAAGTCAATTGTTGTTATCTGCTTCTACAATTATAATCGCGATGGCCTAGAGGACTGCTTAAGAAACCGGTTTTTTGAAAAAACCGGGTTTCAGCGGATACCGTTTTCTGAGAATACGATTTGAGACTCTCTGGCATCTTGCCCGTTCTACGAAACGACAAGAAACCCGGTTTCTCAAAGAAAAGAAACCGGGTTTCTGGATTTACGGAGAGGGTGGGATTCGAACCCACGAAAGGTTTTACCCTTTAACAGATTTCGAGTCTGCCGCATTCGACCAACTCTGCCACCTCTCCAAGGTTTGTAAATATTTGATTTTAACTTTGAGATTGGGCCAAAATCCAAATCTCAAACCTAAAGTCAACTATAACACAGAACTGTCGATTTTGTCAGCCTCCAGGGTAGTCTCAAATCCGTTGGTTGGGGTCCACTGGATGGCACCGTCGCGACCGGTCCAAAGGATTTGGATGTTTTGGTCTTTGAGAAAATCGGCGGTTTTGGGGTCGATGGAATTAGAAGAAGCGATCGCCACCGAAGGCCGAATTGCGTTCAACAGCTCCACGTTCAACCCATTTCCGGGCCACCACAAAACGTCGGTTTGGCTCAAACTTCTTTCAGTCAAAAATCTAGTTTGTTCCGATGGTCTGGTATCCCCCATCAACAACCAATTTTGGCCTTGAATCTGGAATTGTAACACCGGGACCTCGGGGTCTAGCAATCGAATTCTGGTAGAGGCCAGATCTAATACTCGATCGCGGGACCAGGTTTGATAGAGTGCCCGACTCTCTTGGACGGCGGAGATAATGGAGCGATCGCTCGTTTGATAAGCTTGATTTTCCGAAGCAACATCATAAAAAGTGCTAATTGTCAAGCGCTCTAAAATAGTGGGCCAACCGTGACTGAGACCCTTTTGGGAGTGAGTGGCGATGGCCCAATCAATCTGATTTACTCCCTGCTGGCGGAGGAAAGGCAAAATAACAAACCTAGCGGCATTTTCATCCCCGCTGTTGAGCAAAATAACCTTGCCCCGGTCTTGAATAGCTAAAACCGGTTCGTCGGTAGTATCGAGAACCGTCACTTGAAACAAAGAAACCTTAGCTCCCCATACCGGGGCGATAACTATAATCAGAGAAAGAGCGATCGCCACTGGCAGCAGAGGAAACCCCTTCTTCTTCTTATTCTCCTTCTGGGAGTTGCCCGCAGAACCGAACAGCCAGACAGAAAGAATAATCCCGTAAAGCGTCACCACCTGAAAAGTAGAAACAGCACCCACGGCCATTTGATTTCCCGGCAATTTGCTAAAAAACTCGACAATAGCAATCAAACCCTCAACCGGATAATACAAACCTGCAGCGATCGCGCTTCCTCCCGCCGGCACCACCAAAGCAACCATCGCGCTAACAAAACCCCCAAGAGTAACGATGGCGACCAAAGGCGAAGTAATAACATTAACCAGAATGCTGTAGGGAGAGACCGCGTTAGAAAAGTAAAGCAACAGCGGAAAAGTCCACAACGAAGCTGCGATAGGAACCGCCACCAGAGAAGCCACAGTCGTCGGCAACCAATCCAACCTCTTCATCAGCGGTTCCACCGTCACCAATAAACCCAAAGTCGCCAAAAAACTCAACTGAAACCCTAAATCCCAAATCCAAAGGGGATTAACCAACAGCAAAATCGCCGCCGCCACCAACAAAGCGCCCAAAGGCTTAACCTGCCGTTCGGAAACTATAGCAATTAAAGCGGCAAACCCCATCAAAGCGGCCCGGAGGATCGAAGGGGAAAAACCGGTCAAACTCACATAAACAATCAAAGTCAAAGTACCCAAAGCAAACCGCGTTCCGCCGGACAAACCTTTGGCAGCAAATAACACCACCCCCAGAATCAAAGAAACGTGGAAACCCGAAGCCGCCAAGACGTGAGCCAAACCCACCTGAAGGAAGCGATCGCGCAATTCGTAAGACAGATCCACCGCCCGTCGTCCCAAAACCATCGCGCTGACGAGGGTACCTTCGGGAACTCCCAGGCGAGCGATCTGGGAGCGAATGATGCGCCGCCGGAGTTTCCACAGTCCGAAGGTTTTGCTGTTTTCAAAACTTTTCAGTTTTACTTGGCGGCCTTTAAAAGCGGCAAAAGACCCTTCTTTGGCCAAATAAGCCGAGAAGTCAAAACTCCCCGGATTCGATGGTGGTTTCGGCTTGTATAAAATCCCCGTAACTGAAGCCCACTGATGGGGATAAAGTCCGTTTGCCTGGAGTAGGGGCACCGTAACGTAGAGCTTGCCGGTAGCCTCCTTGTAAACATCCGCCGCGCCATCGCTGCCGATAATTTCGCTCGCTTGAGTCACTCGGAGCCAAAATTGCGATCGCTCTGCCCTAGTTTTGCGCGGCATACTCATCACCTTGCCGCTAACCGTGAGTATCTGCGCTTGAGCCCTGCCATCTTCTTGAATTAAGGTGCTAATATCGTTAACTGCCGCTTCTGGAGTTCGCGCTTGCAGGTAGAAACTGGCAAAAAAACCGATAAATGCCGCACTAAACCACAACCATTTCGAGAGTAAGGCGAGATTGGGAGTTCTTCTGCTTCGTTCGAGACGTTCTTTTTCCCGTCTCGTCCTCCCCTTGGCAGAAGCCTTCGCCCTTCTCTCCCTTGCTGCCCGGCGCACCGCTGCCTGCCGAAACCCCGGCATCACCAGCCCTAAGACTATTCCCAGTCCCAACACCAGATATGGGCCTTGGAAAACTTCTGTAAAAAGCAGCCCAATGATATAAGCCAAACAGAGAACGACAGCAGCAGCTTGATTCATAATAATATAGTTCGTAGTAATCGCAGAGCTTTCAGAAACCCGGTTTTTTGAAAAAACCGGGTTTCTTGGGTATGCATCAAAAAACCGGGTTTCTTGGGTATGTATGGGGAGCATCTCAGTTTTGCATATTTATTCTCTCATACTCAGAACGAGTACTCATACTCAAAAAAACCGCTTTTTATTTGAGTATTCGTCACGAGTATTCGTCACGAGTATGAAATTATCGAGGGGTAAAAATTACAAATATGAGATGCTCCCTATGCATCAAAAAACCGGGTTTCTTGGTTTTTTTGACCGACTATTGAGCCGCACCTCTTAAATAGCCAGACCCAACTTAAAGCCTAAAATAGCGTGAACCAACATCACTGCCAGAGCAACGCTACCTATATAAGCGTGGGCGGTACGCAGGGCCGCTTGATTTCCCCCGAACTTGGTTAAGGAAATAAAACCGTTAGCGGCCAACAATACCAACAAAATCGAACCGGTCCAAAAGTGAGGACTGTCCATAACCTCCCGTCCCTGCATGACCGCGGACAACATACCGCCAGTAGCGCCCAAAAAGATAAACAAAGTCATAAATGGCGCTAGTTTGCGGTGGCCAGAAAAGCTTTCCACCGCCACTCCTTCATCGGTTGCCAAACGTGCCTGACGTCCGCGCCATCCCGTGTAGCCGACAAAACTGCCCATCGCAAAGATAACTATGGCCATCATGGCGGGATGTCCCCAATGAACTATAGGTTCCGGGATGCCTAGTTTGTCGAACTGTTGGGCGATGGGTTGTAAGATTTCTGTGAGATTCATTGGTTTTAGTAATAAGTAATGAGTCATGTTTCCGTAGAACAGGCAACACGAGCTGTTCGAGCAACACGAGCTGTTCTACGCTATTAGCGGAAAATTGAGAGTTTCTCGTTGTTCCAAATAAGCCTGAGCGACTCGTCTGGCGAGGTTGCGAATTCTGCCGATATAGCGAGTGCGTTCCGTTACCGAAATTACGCCTCGGGCATCCAGCAGGTTAAAACTGTGAGAACATTTGAGAACGTAGTCGAGGGCCGGCAAGACCAAACCTTGTTTGATGACTTGTTCTGCCTCTTGCTCGTACAAACCAAAAAGCGAGAACAGTAACTCCGGGTTAGATGCCTTGAAATTGTAAGTACATTGTTCTATTTCTCCTTGGAGGTGAACGTCTCCATAACTGACGCGATCGCTCCAGGAGATTTTCGTCATCGCATCCACCTCTTGCAAATACATCGCCAGACGTTCCAAACCGTAGGTTATTTCTATAGATACGGGCCGGCAGTCGATACCGCCGCACTGTTGGAAGTAGGTAAATTGGGTAATTTCCATCCCGTCGAGCCAAACTTCCCAGCCAACTCCCCAGGCACCCAAGGTTGGAGATTCCCAGTTATCTTCCACGAAGCGAATATCGTGGTCTTCGGGACGGATGCCTAAAGTTCGCAGGGAGTCGAGGTAGAGTTCCTGAATGTTAGGGGGGGACGGTTTGATTAGGACTTGGTATTGATAGTAGTGCTGAAAGCGGTTCGGATTTTCCCCGTAACGTCCGTCAGTGGGACGGCGGCAGGGTTCGACGTAGGCCACCGACCAGGGCTCGGGACCGATCGCCCGCAGGAAAGTATGGGGGTTCATGGTCCCCGCGCCCTTTTCCGTGTCGTATGCTTGAGCGATCCAACAACCGCGATCGCTCCAGAATTGATGTAAGGTAGCTATGACTGTTTGGAAGTTCACCGCTTTATCTTTATAATGTGTTTCTTTCTTTTGGTTGGAGCGATCGCCGGTTTTCTCCTAACTCTCGCACCTCCCCCAACGGGATTGTTTACAACAATAGGTGTTTTTTGTCAAGACATAGAGAAACGAGCGATCGCTCTTTCCCCTCTCCTGACAATTTCTCTATTTATCATAAACAATCTCTTTTTGTCAACAGTTAGACCCCAAAAAAAACTCCAAATTGGATTTACTATCATAAAGTCCCTCTTTTGTCAAGCCCCCTCAAGCGGATTTTGTAACGGCTCTAGCGGATGGGTTTTCTCAATTAATACTTAATAATTAGGGCTTGCTGAAAATAAGCAAAAGCTATTAAATTCAAGATAGGGCGGCGGTTCGAGAAAAACAGGGTGTAGGCATAGCTATTATAGCAGTCCTATCTGAGTTGTGTCCATGCATCGCGAAGCGTTGCGAGGAACGAAGCAATCTCCGCTTTTAGGCAAAAGGCAAGAGGCAAAAGGCAATAGTAGGGAATAGGGAAGAGGGAAAAGTAGAGAAAACTCAAGAATAAATGATTTTTTCTACTTTTTTTGATAATTTTTAATTTTTCACAACCCGTTTAGGATTGCTATAGTTGCCTATTCCCTATTCCCCATTCCCCATTCCCCATTCCCAAATTATTAATTATTAATCATTAATTATTAATTCCAAACCATAGCGATAAAGGGAAACCGGACGACCGCCAGCAACAAAAAAATCCGGGTCTTGCGGAGATAAATAAACGGCTGTTATTTGGTCCGCCTCTATTTTTTCTCCCGGCAAAATCAAGCGATAATCTGTAGTAGTTTCGACCTCGTTTAAATAAATTTGAGACTCGCCATTAAAAATTTGTTGAGTAATTTCTGTCGCGATAAATTCTTGTGGATTTAGCATTTCGCTACCCCTTTCAGTAACGACGGAAATTAATTCTAAATTGTCCGGCAAAATGGTAGTTTGGCGGTTGGGATTTTCTGGGTTGACTTTAACAGATAAAATCGAGCGATCGCCCAAAACTGCCTTACCGATATTCAAACCATTAAACTCCCTATCTGCCACTATTAATTTTTCCTCGCTTTTGGCAGGCTTAAAAAAGGGAAATTGAGCTAAAAATTCCAGTAGTGTTTCAGCATTATTGACATTTTCTTTTCCTTCTTGGAAACGAACCAAAAAACTAATCGGCTTATTCAAATACTGGCGGTTGCCTTCAAATCCAGGAGTAACAATATCCGGTGCTAAAGGAGCTACCATATCGACTAAGGTACTGGTAACTTGCCAAGTTCCTTCCATCCAATCTGGATAAATTAAATCGCCCTTTGCCTCCCTAACGGTCGGTCGATTTTGCCAGTTGGGAAAGTTGGCTACTCTGTCGGCTAGGGGGCCTGCTTTTGCTTCGGTTGTCTGTAGTAAAATCAGACAAAATAGGCAAAAAATTAAGAAAAGTTTGAGAGGTTTTTTAGCAAAAATTGACATAAGATTATAGAAATTTTAACAGGTTTTAGAGAGTGGGTCAAGAAACCAGGTAATTTCGGCAAAACCTGGTTTCTGAGCCATTTTCTTGTAGCCATTTTCTTGTAGGTTGTGCGGACCTACGTGGAACCCAACATCTTCGTTCCACCCAACCTACTTTTCTGATAATCTCATAAAAGAGTCAAGAGTACGTCTCATATTTGCAAAAAGATGACTTCCGGCAACTAACAACTGACAACTAACAACTGACAAAAGATGAAGATTTCCATTGAAACCTTTACCGTCCATAAAAGATTTCCCCTGACCATAAGTCGGGGTACTACCGCCGAGAATACCAATATTTGGGTCAAAATCGAACACGAGGGCATCGAGGGGTGGGGGGAAGCTTCGCCCTTCTCCACGGGCAAGGCACCCCAAACTACGGAAACTCTCTTACAAGCGTTACAGGAAATAGTCCCCAGTTTTAAAAAATATAGTCCCTTAAAACGTGCCGCCATTGAAAAGCTATTAATAAAAAAACAAGTGCCTTCCGCAGCTAGGGCAGCTATCGATATGGCACTACACGACTGGGCGGGAAAAAAAGCGGGTATGCCCCTGTGGCAAATGTTCGGGTTAAACCGCGATGGTATCGTTCCCGTCTCCGTCACTATCGGCATCAACACCCCGGAAGGAGCCAGACAGCGAGTGCGAGATTGGCTGAGTGTCGTTGATGCCAAAGCGTTTAAAGTAAAATTAGGCAGCCCCCAAGGTATGGAAAGCGATCGCCTCATGTTAACCGCCGTGAAGGAAGAAATTCCCGACGATGCCATAATTTACGTCGATGCCAACGGCGGCTGGAATTTGGAAGATGCGGTGGAAATGTCCGAGTGGTTGGCTTCGGTGGGAGTTGAATATATAGAACAGCCCCTCGCCGCCGACAGGGAACTGGAGGAGTTTGTGGCGTTGCGGGAGCGATCGCCCTTACCTATTTTCCTCGATGAAAGTTGTTTTACCAGTAGCGACATTCCCCAACTGGCATACTGCGCCGACGGTATCAATATTAAACTGATGAAATGCGGGGGATTAACTGAAGCGATGCAAACGATCGAAGTGGCGGACGAGTTTGGTTTGGAAATCATGTTAGGCTGCTATTCCGACAGTTGCCTGGCGAACACCGCCGCCGCCCAACTCGCCCCATTGGCAAATTATCTGGATCTCGACAGCCATCTAAATTTAATCGACGATCCGTTTGTGGGGGCGACTGTGAAGGACGGACGTTTGTTGCCTAACGACTTGCCCGGTTTGGGAGTTGAAAGAATAAAAGTCTAACGATTTTAATTTTCGGGCTCGACACCCAAGGCCCGCAACTGTTCCGCCAAGCGATCGGCCCGTTGCCGTTCCTGTAGGGCCTTTTCCTGACTGGTCAATAACAAATGGCCTTCAGCATCCCACCAACGGAGCCAGGGCCATTGTTGGTTTTGGTATTGGCCCTGCCAAATACCTAACTCTACCTTTAAAGGTTCTATTGGGTAACGTCCGCGACTGTTTGGCTTCATTTTTTGATAGCGACCATTTATTAATTGATAGACCTCCACCAGGGCTTTTTTAAGTTCATAAATCCCATAAAAAGGTACTTGAATTGCTCGTTCGTAAACCCAAAATTTGCCCTTAACCGGTGTTTTATCTCGTTCTTCTGCCCCATTACCGGAAACAAATTCTAAAGCAATTAAAGGAACTACAGTTTCCTGCCACAAAACATAAGAACGGCGAATTTGTCCGTCTAGGGTTGACGGGACGTTGGGAATATAAAACCAGTCCGGTGCTTCGGCACCTTTTTCTGGTGCTTCTGGCGGTTCGGGCAGTCGCCAATAAATGCCGCAGTCTCGACCGATGCAATATTGACCGTCGGGATGAATTTCCTGCAAAATAGGGGTAATGCAGTCAGTTAAAAGGTCGCCTTGTGGTGGTTCTTGATAGTTCTTCACGAAGTTTCCGTCTTTATCTGGCAGTTGAGTATGGTCGGGCAAATTTGCAGGTAAACCTGTTGTTGGCGATGGGTTGTAATATTCCGCTGACTGTTCTACGGTTTTGGTTATTTGACTCATATTTACTTGCCAATTGTGGTAGTTATTTTTAAATTTAGCACGAATAAAAATCGGGAGCATCCCATATTTGTAAAAAGACCAAAAAATCGACTCATATTGTCAGTTGGAGCGTGGTTAGTTGTTAATTGCTCAACTAACAACTTACGGATAACAGGCGAGACGCCTGTTCTACAAAAATCATCTAATTCTTGGCAATATCAAAATTGGGATGCACCCCAAAAATCTTCTCTGGGTTGCCCCTAAAAAAACGCAACCGACACGGGAACTGCTATAATAACTTGTAAGCTTAGGTCAATAGCTAACAGACTGGTTATTAAATTCAGCATAATTTTTTTCAATTAATACCCAAAATTATTGTTATTTTACGAGGGCGATATATGATGGAATCTACACAGGTATTTAGAAATATTGCGGCTGAGATTCAATTGTTTCCCGATTTAGAACAAAAGCAAAATTTTGTATTTGTAGTAGGAGCTTTGGTAGTTAGAGCCATTAGTTTGCAGAAAGCTGCTGAAATTATGAATTTAGAAACAGATGTTTTTTTACAAATACTAGATTTGATGGGTCTAGAATTTTCTTACCTTTCAGAAGAGGATGTTTTGAGGGAAAGGAGTTGGTAAAGTTTATGGTAATTGTTTTTAATTCTTCTCCCTTAATTTTTTTGGCAAAGTTGAAGTTTTTAGAAATTTTTCTCCAATGCTACGAATACGATTTTTATACCCCTGAATCTGTAGTAAATGAAATTCAGGCTAAAGATGATGAAGTTAGCGAGTATATTCTGCTGGCAATCGAGCAAAAAAATCTCAAAGTTCGAACCACTAACTTAACTTCTTTAGTTATGAGTCTGAACGCTCGCCTTGGCATTGGAGAAGCAGAAGCTATTGCACTTGGAACGGAATTACAAGCTGATTGCGTTATCCTAGATGATTTTCCCGCCAGAAAAGCAGCTTTGAAGTTAGGGCTAAATATTAAGGGAACTTTGGCAATTATTAACAAGTTGCGCTTGGACGATAACATCTCTATTAATAGCAATGATGACCTCTACGAACAACTAAAAAAAATTAATTTTCGAGTCAAACGCTCTCTATTTGACCGGATTATTATCTAGGGGTTTACAACTCGCTTATTCTTAAGGAAAAATTGTTGCTTAAGGTGAGTTTGAAGGATAAAAACTATGCAAAACATTAAAAACAGCAAACTAGCAATTCTCTTACACGACGGCCTTCTCAGTCCTTTCGGCAAAACCGGCACGTCCCTGTTGCGCTATAGCGAGGCCGAAATAGTCGCCGTTATCGATCGCCAACATAGCGGAAAGTCCTTACCGGAGCTGACAAAAATTAACCGCAATGTACCTATCGTCGGTTCCGTGGCGGAGGCGATCGCCTATCAACCAGACGTTCTCGCTATCGGCATCGCCCCTTCCGGCGGAGTCTTACCCCCAGAATGGCGCGACGAAATTAAACAAGCGGTGGCGGCGGGGTTGTCGGTGGTAAACGGTTTGCACGCACCTTTGGCAACGGTTCCCGAGTTGGAAAAACTGTTGCGCCCGGGGCAATGGATCTGGGACGTGCGCCGGGAACCGCCAGTGTTAGGTATTGCCAGTGCCAAGGCGCGATCGCTCTCTTGTCGCAGGTTGCTGACGGTGGGTACCGATATGGCGATCGGCAAAATGTCGACCGGTTTGGAGTTGAACGCTGCGGCCAAGAGGCGGGGCATCCGTTCTCAGTTTTTGGCGACCGGTCAAGCGGGGATAATGATAAGCGGTGCCGGTATCGCCCTGGATGCGGTGCGAGTTGACTTTGCCGCCGGGGCGGTGGAACGGGCGGTCATGGAGTTGGGGCAAGATTGCGATTTGTTAATCGTCGAGGGGCAAGGTTCCCTGCTGCATCCCGGTTCCACCGCGACTCTGCCTCTGTTGCGCGGCGCCCAACCGACTCATTTAATTTTGGTACATCTGGCAGGTTTGACGGCGGTGCGCAACCATCCAAGCGCAATTATTCCGCCACTGCCAGAAGTGGTGCGGTTATACGAAGCGGTGGCCGGT
>CAZSTZ010000027.1:0-15241 GCA_964609515.1 uncultured bacterium
GTTTTCTAGTCGGCCCAGAAACCCGGTTTTCTAGTCGGCCCAGAAACCCGGTTTTTTCAAAAAACCGGGTTTCTATAACCGTTACTGGCTCCGGAACTTTGCCGTCAAACCCTCCATCTGTCCCCCATCCCTCTCCCGTCAAGTCAATTTTTAAGTTTTTTCCTCAAATAAAAGCTACACATAAAAGCCAACATAGCTTAAATATTACGCCTCTAATTAAATTTATGAAAGCAAAAAACACTAATTAAGTTTTATTTATAACTTTCATAATAAAAAATAATTTAATTTTCGTGCAAAATGAGGGGTAAAACCCATCAGGGGTGTTATATTACAAACATAGTAGATGCACCCTGATAGTTCCGGTCCCTTAGCCCTTCCAGGCCAGGGGATTTTTTATTGGCCGTTTTTCGGAGGCGTTCGCCCTTGGATGGTGACAGCGATCGCCCCAAAGTCCCCCAATCTCCGTTAACACTGGAAATAGGGGAACTAATTTAGGATGCATCTACTATGAAAACAACAATTTGGGCCGTAACGGTCGTAATTACAGTTTTATCTTTGGCCAACTCCCTGCAAGATTCCAACTCCACAGAAAGTCCTCAAAGGGAAAAAGAACTACTGGCCAGAGAGTTCGTCGCCCAGGCTCATCGATTGACGGTGGCGAGGGATAATGGGAATTAAGTTTAGAGAGTCCGGTCAAGAAACCCGGTTTTTTTAAAAAACCGGGTTTCTGAGATACTAAAAAAAAAGCCATTTTCTTGTAGGTAGGGCGCGCGCGAAGCGGAACCCAACTTTCGATGTTGGGTTCCACTACGAACGACCCATCGCGCTCCGCGATTACTACGAACGACCCATCGCGCTCCGCGATTACTACGAACAACCAATCGCGCTCCGCGATTACTACGAACAACCAATCGCGCTCCGCGATTACTACGAACAAAATTAAAAGAACAAAATTAAAAGCCATCCACTTAATTGAGTGGATGGCTTTTTTTGATTTATTTAATGGAGCATATGGGAATCGAACCCATGTCCAGAATAGCTATTGACCCTCCGATCGTTCACAGGTTTAGCCCATCTAATCCTCAAGGCGGGAACCATCCATTATCCCGGATGACAGGATGCTCTGGTTAAGTCTTAGCTATAGGGGCGACCGGAGGCAACCCTATAGAGCATCCGTTGGGGTTTTGTCTATAGTCCTTAACGGAGTCAAACCATAGACGCTCGGACCTATAAGAGGTTCTTAGGCAACTGCTGCTGCTTTACGAGCAAAAGGTACAATGTTGTTTGCACTTATTATTTTTTTTGAGCCTGTATTTACGAGAGTTGACTCCCTCTCGACCTGCATCACGAAGCTGCTTTCGCTACCCTGTCGAAACCAGTAATGCCCCGTGCATATTTTTATAATAGACCAGATTTTTCAGATTGTCAAGTCATTTTGTTAATTGTTAATTGTCAATTGTTAATTGTCAATTGTTAATTGCTTAATGCAAATCCTCCTCCCAAACTCCAATATAAATCCGGTCGTCGGGTTGGCGCTGGATGACTCCTTCAAAGGGACCGGTTTTAAAACTGTAACTATCCTTCCTTCCCTGGTGGACATCTTGCCATCCGCGCTGAATTGTCTCAGTAGTGCGGAAATCTAACATCCCATTTAAAGCCGTTTCCACCATTAAATCGTAAACCGACTGAGCTACGGAAAGCTCGCTTTGGCGGACCAGTCCGGAGTCGCGATCGTAAATGTAGGCTAGCGTAATGTTTCCAGGCCATAAGTCGTAAATGGCAATGCGAGTATTCGGCCAATAACCCCTAGCAATAGTCTCCGTCGGTTCTCCCAACAGTTCCTTAACCTTGCTTTCCGGGGTTCCCGGCGGCAAACCACGAAGTCTCGGCAACCCACCCCCATTGCCAGAACTCTCAGAATTTTGCGGCGTATTGCCGGGCAGCACTAAAACTTCGTTCCCTTCTTCTTCTGGCGGCGGTTCCGGCGAAGGTTCCACTGGCGGCGGCGAAGGTTCCGGCGACGGTTCCACAACTACCACTGGCGGTCGCGACGGTTCTGGCGACGGTTCCACAACTACCACTGGCGGCGGCGAGGGTTTCGGCGAGGGTTTTGGTTCCGGCGACGGTTCCGCTGCCACTGGCGAAGGTTTTGGTTCCGGCGAGGGTTTCGGCGGTGGAGAGGGGGTGGGACGTTTGCTGGGAGTTGGCGAGGGTTTCGGACTGGCAACGGGGCTCGGACTAACAGTTGGAACGGGCTCTGGCAACTGTCCTATTTCTTTATCGCCTCGCCCCCCATCTAATAAAGTCGCCGCCAAGGCCCCCGCTACCAAAGCAGCGATCGCCACTCCCGCCCACAACCACCAACCAAAAGCGGGTTCGTCCTCGTCGAAATCTCCCCCTTCGGTTCTCTCTCCAAAATTGGCGGGAGAACCCGCTACCACCGTTGCTGCTTCAGTGGTAGATACTTTACCCGTAGTTTGCCGAAGGGTGGGAGTCTCGACGCCGGGCAGCAGGGACAACCACTCGTCAATGGTTGCCGGTCGGTATTTGAGATCTAATGCCATCCCCCGAAGTACCGCTTGGTTGGTAGCAGAACTAATTTGGGGTTGTAAGTCTTTGGGGGCGGGCATGGTGCCTTGACTGCGTGCCATCGCCGATAGGGGCAGTCGCCCGGTTAGCAGAGTATAAAAAGTTGCCGCCAAACCGTAAACGTCTGTTGCTGCAGTTCGTCTTCCTTTTGCCCAATACTGTTCTGGCGGGGCGTAACCGTCGGAGACTAAGGCGGTATGAGTTACGGTTTGACCCGCTGCAAATTCTCTGGCAATGCCAAAGTCGATTAATACTACTTGGTGGGTGCCTTCCCGCAACATGATGTTCTGGGGTTTGACGTCTCTGTGGAGGAGGTTGTTTTGGTGAACTACTTTTAATGCTTCTCCAATTTGGTTTATGTAGTCGATAGCGATCGCTTCTGGCAGGGGTTGTTTGCCTAACACTAGATCTGCTAAGGTTTGACCCGGGATATAATCCATCACCATATAGGACTTTCCTTCTTCTAGGAAAAAGTCGCTCACCCGGACGATATTGGGATGGACGCAGAGGGACAATCTTCTGGCCTCGTCTTGAAATTTTTGCTCGAATTCCCGGTATTGGGGATGTCGCCGCAAGCTGTCGTTGGTGGTCTTGATGACGACCGGTTGTCCCAAATATTGATGGGTGGCTTTGTAGGTAATGCCAAAGCCCCCTTCTCCCAGTTCTCGTTCCAGGGTGTATTTGCCACCCTGTAAGGTTTTTCCATAAGTTAAGTCCATGCCGGCTCCCATTTTTTTCCTCTATTCTATTTTGGGCAATGGGGAATTGGGAATTGGGAATTGGGAATTGGGAAATTCCCCTTTGTCTCCCCACACCTCCCACACTCCCCACACCGGACACACTCCCCACCCTCCCCACCCTCTCCTACTACACTTTGGCCCAGTCCCATTACGCCTCAAGTTTTTCCTTCTAAGTCTTGACATTTTACTTTTTTTATGGTAACGGAATTTAAGAAACCGGGTAATTTCAATATTCCCGGTTTCACGCGGGCGAGTCATTTCCAAAGAACAATTGACAAACTTCAGGGGTTATGTTAGTCTTGAGCTATCAGGGGAAACATGGCTATATGCTTGATTAAATAATCAACTAAGTTAAGAAAGCAAGTAAGTAAGAAAATAAAATTCGAGCAGTGAAAATACTGTGCCTCAGCAACGGTCACGGGGAAGATGCCATCGCGGTTCGGATTATTAGAGAACTGCAACAACAGCCCAACCCCCCAGAAATAGCAGCCCTGCCCCTGGTGGGGGAAGGGCAAGCTTACGCGCAATTAGAAAACGTACCGATTATCGGTCAAGTCAAACAGATGCCCTCCGGCGGGTTTATCTATATGGAGGGGCAGCAGCTATGGCGAGATGTCAAGGACGGTTTATTGCAACTTACCCTCGCTCAGTTAAAAGCGATAAAGACGTGGGTTAGTTCCCAGAGAGAAACGGGAGAGCGGATAGTTATTTTAGCGGTAGGCGATATCGTACCTTTACTATTTGCCTGGAAGAGCGGGGCGGACTATCTGTTTGTAGGTACTGCCAAATCGGAATATTATTTGCGCAACGAAAAAGGATTGCTCTCCCGTCGGTCTTGCTGGGAACGTTGGGAGAGTTGGTCGGGTTCGGTGTATCTGCCTTGGGAACGTTGGTTGATGAGTAGGGAACGTTGCAAAGGGGTTTTTCCGAGAGACTGGTTGACGGCAAGAGTTCTACAAGAAAAATCGATTCGGGCCTACAATGTGGGAAATCCGATGATGGACGGTCTCGAACCGGATAATTCGACTCCGCTAGTCTATGGTGTGGAACTAGATAAGAGAGAATTGCAGCGATCGCTCGTTATTACCCTATTGCCCGGTTCCCGTTCTCCAGAAGCTTATGCTAACTGGGATCTAATCTTGGAGGCAGTGGAGGCATTAATCGAAGGTTTCCCCGAACGAAAATTAATCCTTTTAGCGGCGATCGCCCCGAGTTTGAGTTTAGATACTCTCGGCCAAAGATTAGAAAATCTGGGGTGGCATTGCGCTCGGACGGCAAAAAACCGAACCCAGGCAAGCAGTTCCCAACAGCCGGTAATGGTTCCGGCCAACGCGATCGCCTCACAATTAATCGCCCAATTACCTTTAACTTTTACTCGCAAGAATGCGATACTAACTCTAAATTGTCAAGCTTTTAACGATTTTATCCATTGCGGTGACATAGCGATCGCGATGGCAGGCACCGCTACGGAACAATTTGTGGGTTTGGGGAAACCGGCGATCGCCATTCCCGGCGATGGGCCTCAATTTACCGCCGCCTTTGCCGAAGCTCAAGGCCGACTTTTAGGACCGTCTTTAATTCTGGTGAAGGAACCTCGAAAAGTGTTAGCCGCGATTAAGTATCTTTTCCGTCACTCCCACAAGTTAGAGGCGATCGCTTCTAACGGTCGCCGCCGCATGGGAGAGGCGGGAGCATCACTTCGTATTGCGGAGTTTATTGTGAGAAGGGAATCTTCTTAGGGATTAGCCTGTCTCACCTTAGCCATTTTCTCTTTTTGTTAATTGTTAATTAATTGCTAATTGTAGGATTCCCCATTCCCAAAATTGAGATTCATAATCATTTGAAGATTTTAATTTGTGGGAATTTTCAGTTATAATACAAGGGTTCGTTTTTGTAACTCTAATTACCTTTAGCCAGAAGAAAAATTTATGACAGATGCTCGTCAGCAAGGTTGCTGCACTTGCGGCAACGAAACAAATATTGGCCCAGAGCCAAAAGTCCAAAAGCTCGTTCTGGAGCCATTCAATCTCAAAGAAGAAATCCTCCCTTTGGTTGGAGTGGCGATCGCCTACATTTTGGCTCTCGTTTTTCAAGCCAAATTAGCCGCCACCCCCTACAATTTTGCCGAATATCTCGTCTTTATTTCCCTTTATTTAATCAGCGGTTGGGGCGTGATTATTAGCGCCGGTCGCAATATTTTAAAAGGGCAAATTTTTGACGAAAATTTCTTGATGACTGTGGCAACAATAGCAGCGATCGCCATTCACGAACTCCCAGAAGCAGTGGCAGTTATGCTGTTTTATAACATCGGCGAATTATTTCAAGAATATTCGGTCAAACGCTCTCGCAATTCTATCAAATCTCTCTTAGAAATTCGCCCCGATTATGCCAATTTAAAAGTTGGCAATTCCTTGGAAAAAGTTGACCCGGAAACTGTCAAACCGGGCAGCATAGTTGTAGTCAAACCGGGAGAAAAAATTCCCTTGGATGGGGAAGTAATAGAGGGGAAAGCTTTTGTGGATACTTCTCCTCTAACTGGAGAATCAGTTCCCCAAGAAAAAATAGTCGGCGATGGAGTTTTAGCGGGAACCCTAAATCAAAATGGGGTGCTGACAATTCGCGTTACTAAACCTTTTGGGGAGTCGTCGATTTCTCGGATTTTGCAATTAGTAGAAACGGCTAAAAGTAAAAAGTCGAAAACGGAGAAGTTTATTACTACTTTTGCTCGGTATTATACCCCTGCGGTCGTGTTTCTTTCCTTAGCGATCGCTATCCTTCCACCCTTCTTTATTGCCGGTGCCAGTCGTGCGGATTGGATAGTTCGAGGGTTAATCGTTCTAGTAGTATCCTGCCCTTGCGGTTTAGTTATTAGCATCCCACTCGGTTATTTTGGCGGAGTCGGCGGCGCTGCAAAACGCGGAATTTTGGTTAAAGGTTCTACTTTTCTCGACGATTTAGCTGCTGTTAAAACAGTAGTTTTTGATAAGACTGGAACTTTAACCGAAGGGGTTTTTGAGGTTAAAGAAATAGTAGCAAAAAATGGGTTTAATCAAGGAGATTTAATCCAAATAGCTGCCCGGGTAGAATCTCTTTCCAACCATCCAGTCGCTAAAGCAATTATTCGTCATGCAGAAAAGTTGAATTTAACCCCAGAAACTAACGGCAATTTGGAAACTTGGTCGGTGGAAGACTATCAAGAAATAGCGGGATGCGGGGTGAAGGCAAAGGTTAAAAATAAAACGGTAATTGCCGGTGGCGATCGCCTTTTGCATCTGGAGAATATCGAACACGATGTTTGCGAGGTGGGAGGCACTGCGGTACATTTGGCGGTAGATTGTAAATATGCCGGATATATTCTCATCGGCGATCGCCTCAAACCAGATGCCGCCGACGCCATCGAGTCTCTCAAAAAATCGGGCGTTACAGAAACGGTAATGCTGACGGGAGATAATAACGCCGTCGCTCAAAAAGTGGCAGATAAGTTAGGTTTGAGCTCCTATCGGGCGCAACTTTTGCCAGAAGATAAAGTAGAGGCGATCGAAGCATTAATTAACAAGAAAACCAAAGTAGCATTTGTCGGCGACGGCATCAACGATGCCCCAGTAATTGCCCGGGCGGATGTGGGCATTGCCATGGGGGGCATGGGTAGCGATGCGGCGATCGAAACTGCCGACGTGGTGATTATGACGGATGCCCCCTCAAAAGTAGCAGAAGCGATTTTAATGGGTAAGAAAACCCGCCGCATTGTTTGGCAAAATATAGCTTTTGCAATGGGAGTTAAAGGCTTATTTATTATCCTGGGAATCCTGGGGATCGCAACAATTTGGGGGGCAGTTTTTGCCGATGTTGGCGTTGCTTTAATAGCAGTTTTTAATGCCAGTAGGGTATTAGGAAATAGCTAATTTTTGTTTGGGAATGGGGAATAGCTAGTAGGGTGCGCACCGCGCACCACCCTCCTACATCGGGCATAACCCAATACTGACCTAATTTTGAGAGTTTTTCGGTTGAGAACAGAAAAAAATCAATTTCTGTAGTACAATATTGCCAGACAAACCTTAAGAGACTTGCAATTTAATAAAATACGGATGTGTTGGGTTCCGTTGCACTACGATTGGTAGTTTATTTTTTGGCAAGTTCCTAAAGAGACTTGCAATTTAATAAAATACCGATATGTTGGGTTCCGTTGCACTGCACCCAACCTACGATTAATAGTTTATTTT
Organism: uncultured bacterium; assembly: GCA_964609515.1. Lineage (GTDB taxonomy): Bacteria > Cyanobacteriota > Cyanobacteriia > Cyanobacteriales > Microcoleaceae > CALKCV01. The sequence goes on from CAZSTZ010000027.1 coordinate 7,550, forward strand.
TTGGCAAGTCCCACTAAAAACGGTAACAGGCAAGATGCCTGTTCTACAAAAAGCAATTATTTTAGTAAAAAAACCAAAACGAGTATGGACTGGACCCTACTGTTAAAAGCTCAACAAACGGACTTTATCCACCGATTAAAAACCGGACATTTGCTCAATTGCGAAACTCCGGGCAGGTATCGAGAATTAACTATTATCTCGGGAGAAAAATTAGAACAGTTTCAAAAATTTTCTTGGCAGAAAGCAGAAAGCTATAAAGAAACTCCCGATTTTAGGCATATTTTTGTTCGCTATATGAGCGAGCAATTAGGGGAGGAAGTTGTCGCGGCTTGCTTGGGAGATTTAGCAATCAGAGTGGATGAAGACACATCTTTAGATGAAGATGTAGAGCTGGATTTTCTCCTGGCTTATAACCCTGAAATAGGCATTGAAGTTAAAACGAGTCGGGGAAATAGCGATACGGTTCGATGGTCGATTAGTGCTGAAGAAATCAAGAAAAATGCGGTTGTCGTTTGCATTTTAATTCAAGAAGAAGTTAACGAATCAACTTCAGAATATCGCCCCGTTTTGGCAGGGTTTATGCCTGCCGATCGCTTCCAAATAGAAAGCGGAGAATCTTCTGTAGGTATTGCTGATTTGCTATATGCTGGCGGCTTGCAAGTTTATCTGGAAAATTTCAACAGGGAAGAAGGACATGGGTTGTTTATTCCTATTCCTAAAAAGCCACCGCAGGAGGAACAAACTTCTCCTAAAGCTCAAGATATTTTGCTGGATGCCACTACTCGCTCTTATGCTTATTTGAGTACGGGAATAGACCGCTATAAAGAGGGAAATTATGACAGGGCTCTTGAGGATTTTAACGATGCCATTGATCTCAATCCACATATTGCCCCGGCCTATAATTATCGAGGTAGCAGTCGCCGTCTTTTGGGAGATTACCAAGGGGCAATTAAGGATTATCATTTGGCTTTGCAAGTGATTCCGAAAAATGCGGCAATTGTTTATAATAATTTGGGCATTGCTCGTTCTAATTTGGGAGATAAGGAGGGGGCGATCGGGGAGTACGATCGCGCTTTGAGGATTAATCCCCACTTGCTGTCGGCATATTATAATCGCGGTGTCGCCAGGGCGGAAATGGGCGAGCTGCCAGGTGCGATCCAGGATTATTCTCAGGCGTTGAGGATTAATCCGAATTTGGCATCGGTTTATTACAACCGGGGAGTTGCTAGGGCGGAGATCGGAGAGAAACAGGGGGCGATCGACGATTTCAGCGCGGCGCTGAAAATCAATCCCAATCTTGCCTCTGCATATTATAACCGGGGTTTAGCTCATACGAGTATAGGAGATATACCGGGGGCGCTGGCGGATTATCAGATGGCTTCGGATATGTACCAGCAGCAAGGGAAGAAAGAGGAGTATCAAGACGCGATCGCCCGGATCCGAGAGCTGCAAGGATAGGGTAGAACAGGCATCTTGCCTGTTCGGGCAGCTTCTCCCGGTTTCGATGTCGAGACCGGGGGTTTTTTAGTTTGTATCGCTGCTTTTGGGCAGGCAAGATGCCTGCCCTACGGGAGATTCATATTTGCCCGTAGAACAGGCAACACGAGCTGTTCCCGGTTCCGATGTTTCTGAGCTTTAACAAGCGCTATATAACATTTTTTCGACAAACAGTCAATACTTTTTACCAAAACTTAACATAAAGAAAAGATTAATTTTTTCCGGTGGGGCGACTTCTCCTCAATAACTCGTGTTAGCTTGTAGGTATCTGAAAACGTGATACTGGATGATAGGCCAGTCACAAACGACCAAATTATTCGGGAGGAAATCATGAACATACTAGAACCAGAGTCAGAAGCTATCCCGTTAATTCCCCCAGAAGAAGAACCGTCCGAGTTGGGACAGATACCCATCGGCGGTATAGAACCGAACGTAGAAGACCCACCGCCTCTGTTGGGGGAACCCATCGAGTCGCCTCTGGCAGGGTCGGCAAATGCAGTCCCAACTATTATCGAGAACGGCGATGATACGGATCCTCTTACTGGCATGAAAGAAGGGGATGCCAATATCCCCCTGGAGGAAGAGTCTTCTTTAATAGAACTTCGCAAAAAGAAAGACCCGGGCAATAATGCCAAACTGGCCCTCAACTTGGGCAAAGTGGGAGACGATCCGGTTAAGTACAGCGACGATATCGGCCTTAAGTCTGGCAAGACGACAGATAAAAACGACTACTACAAATTCGCCCTTACAGGTAAAGAAAATGAGCTAAACGTAGTAGTTGACGGCCTCAAAGATAATGCCAACTTAGAATTACTGAATAAAAATGGCAAGAGTGTTTTATTTGAGTCCGCAGAAAAGGGTAAGAAGGCAGAAACTATTGATGCGGAATTAGACAAAGGCACTTATTACTTGCGAGTTTTCCCTCAAGGCAAGGCTAAAACTAAATATGGTCTCAGTATTAGTGCGGAGGAAATACTTAAAGACCCCGATAGTAAACCGAGTGGGGCTACTAATTTAGGGCCTTTGGGTAAGAAGAAGAAGGCGGTTAACGACGAGATAGGTTTTCAGGAAAAAGGTACTCGCGATAATAGCGACTTCTATCAATTTACTTTAACCGAAAAGTTCAACAATCTAAATATTGTTTTGGACGGTCTCAAGGACGATGCTAATCTCGAACTGTTAGATAAAGACGGCCAAACAATTATCGACCAGTCTCGGGAAAAAGGCAAGAATAAAGAAATAATCGACCAAGTTTTAGATGCGGGTACTTATTATCTAAAAGTCGAACCACAAGGCAATGCTAAAACTAAATATCGCTTGAGTTTTGATTCGGATAAAATTGACGACCCAGATGGTACTTTAACACGGGCGGATAATTTGGGAACTCTTGGTAAAAAACCGAAAAAACAAAGGGGCGAAATTGGTTTCGAGGTTGCAGGTAAGCGAGACCAAAAAGATTATTATGAATTTACTTTGAAGAAGGATAGCGAGGTAAATCTTTCTCTGGACGGTCTCAACCAAAATGCTGACTTGAAATTGTTAGATAACAAGGGCGGTTTGCTTTACAGTTCTACTAATAAAGGTAAAGAGGTCGAACAAATTGGCACCATTTTAGAGAAGGGCAAATATTATGCTTTGGTGGAACCGGTGGGGAGCGATCGCTCCGAATATACCCTATCTCTGGATGCGGATAGTAACATCAAAGACCCCGACGCTCAATTACCCGGAAAAAATCTAGGCAAACTCGGAGCTAAACCTATTACTAAAACTGACGATATTGGTTTGAAGAAAAAGGGTTTTGTCGATACCAGCGACTTCTGGAAATTTGAGCTAACGAAGGAAACTGACTTAACTATTACTTTAGACCGGTTGAGTCAAAATGCCGATTTAGAACTGTACGATAAAGACGGAACTACTCTGATTTATAGTTCTAAAGAAAACGGCAAAAAACCAGAAGAAATTAGCAGTATCTTAGATAAAGGTACCTATTACATCAAGGTTAAACCAAACAGCGGCAGCAGTACGGATTACAAATTAAGCGTTTCTGGCAATACGAAAATAGCAGAAAAAGACGACGCTTTGCCGGGCACTAATTTGGGAGAATTGGGGAATAAAAAAGTTACCAAACGAAACAAAATAGGTTTTGAATCTTCCAAGAATACCCGCGACGTAGGCGATTTCTATAATTTCAGTTTGGCGGAAAGGAGCGATGTTAATATTACTCTGGACGGTTTGACTGGGGATGCTAATTTATCCTTGTTGGGAACTGACGGGCGGCTGATAGATGAATCGAAGAAAAAAGGCAAGAGAAACGAATCTATCGACGAGATTTTGCAGCCTGGAAATTATTACATTGGCGTCGAACCAAATGGAGGTAAGGTTAAGACTAACTACAATTTGGGAGTAACTGCAAATCCGGTTAAGGATGACTTTAATAATATTGCTAATGCCAAACAATTAGGCAGTCTTAATTTGCAAGATAAGGTCGCAGAAAAGAACCGGGTTGGTTTCAAACAAGGTAGCCTTCGAGACGGTGGAGATTTCTACGGTTTTAGCTTGAGCGAAGAGGCTAATGTTAATTTATCTTTGGATGGTTTGAAGCAGAATGCTAATTTATTCTTGCTGGATGCTAAGGGCAAAGAAGTTGGTAAATCTACCGCCAAAGGTTCCAAGGCAGAAGGTATCGATAAAAGGTTAAAAGCGGGAGATTATTATGTAGGAGTTTTCCCCGTTGGTAAGGCTCAAACTGATTACGAATTAAGTCTGGGAGTTACTCAGCAAACTCTCGATTTATTGCCTCTTAAATTCCAGGCTTTAGATGTTAAAGATGGGTTAGAGGCCGGAGATAAAGTTAAGGTGAATTACCAGATTAATAATACTGGTAATCAGAAGGCCCGGGCCTTTGATGTGGGCTTTTATTTGTCCCCAGATGAGGGCATAGACAGCGGCGATGTCCTTTTGGGCACGGCCAAGGTTAAGCCCCTTTCCGGCGGCAAGAATACGAAGAAACTGGCCAAACAATTGACCCTACCGGCTGGGGCCGATGGCTTCTGGCAGGGGGCCGGGGACTATTATTTGGGCCTCGCTGTCGATAGCCAGGGGACCATTGCCGAAGGTAACGAACTGAATAATACTGCCAGTCAGAAGGTCAGTATCGACATTCCTAACGACTTGAGTATTAGCGGTTTTAATACCGATAAGGAAACGGTTAATCCCGGGGAACAGTTTAACGTTAGTTTGACGGTGGGTAATACTGGGGGTTCGACTGCGGATACTTTCCGAGTTGGCTATTATCTGTCCCAAGATAATAAGATAGACCCTAGCGACACTCTCTTGGGTTCTGACAATGTTAAGAAGTTGGCGGGTAACGCGACGACTAATCTGAGCAAGAAGCTGACTTTGCCGAACAGTCTGAGTGGCGTTACTGATTATTATATTGGGGCGATCGCCGACGACCAATTGGCCTTCGTTGAAAAGAACGAAACCAACAACACGGCCAAGAAAGCATTATCCCTGAGTACCCCTCCAGAGGACTTGGCAGGCCCCGAGTTGAAGAAGGCCCGGGATATTGGTGTCGTGGGAGACAAGGCCCAGATATTCTCCGACTCCGTGGGAGATTTCTTTGGGGTTTCCCAAGACTACGATGACTATTACAAGCTCCAAGTCAACCAAAAGAGCAACCTCAACCTGAGTCTGACGGGGTTGCAGTCTAATGCCAGTCTCTATTTGTTGGATAAAAACGGTTCTAGCATCGAGAGTTCCACTCTGGATCGCAACAAAAACGAAGCGATTTCCGAGAAACTGCTGCCGGGGACTTATTACGTTCGGGTCTCAAATTACAGCGCCAACACTCCTTATAACTTAGAAGTCTCGGCACCGGCCTTAAGCTATCCAGTAGAGCCAATTGCCGGATGGGAGCGCGATAACGCTCTAGACATTGGTACGGCGAGTCCCACTCCCATAGCGAAAACCGAATATGTGGGCAACCCCCACGGGTTCAGCGAGGACTTGAACGACTTCTACAAGTTCCAGGTGGGTGCCAACAGCAACGTTAAAATCGACTTGACGGGGTTGAGCGCCAATGCGGATTTGTATTTGTACAATAGCAGCGGGTCGTATTTCGCAGGTTCGGAGACTCTCCAGAAGGCGAACGAAAGCATTACCGAGAACTTGACTCCGGGTACTTATTTTATCGAGGTTCGGAGCGTTAACAATGCCAAGACTACCTACGACCTCAAGGTAACTGGAACGCCCCTGCCGAGTAACGCTGCTGGAGATACGGCAGATAAAGCGTTAGATTTAGGCAGCCTCGCGGCACCGAAGTCCGCCAGCGATTGGGTGGGGGATATTGACAGTCAGGATTATTACAAGTTTACAGTGGATGGCAACAGCACGGTTAACATTAATCTGGGAGGAATGAGCGGCGATGCTTATCTGACTCTTTATAACAACAAGGGAAGTTACTTAGACGGTTCCTCTAATTCGGGTAAGGCAGATGAAAAGATTACCACCAACTTAGAAGCGGGTACTTATTTTGTTGAGGTAAGCGGCTCTTCTGCCAATACCAACTACAACCTGCAACTGTCGGCAACTCCGCGAGTGGATACTGTAGGCAATGACTTTAGCACGGCACTTGCTCTCGGATCCCTTGGCAGCGCGAACCAGACGGAGTGGGTGGGGACTTTCGACACCGACGATTACTATAGCTTTACTCTAGCTGGAACCAGTACCGTCAACCTCGGTTTAACGGGAATGAACGGTAATGCCGACATCACGCTTTACAACAGCGAGCAAAGTCAGGTTGACAGCTCCTATAATTCCGGTAATGCCAATGAAGCCATTAGCCGCAACTTGCAACCGGGAACTTACTACGTCCAGGTAAACAGTTATGATACTGGTGCGAATTACAACCTAACTGCATCGGCAACGGCTCTTGTTGACGCGGCAGGCAACACCTTTGAAACCGCCCGAGATTTAGGAGCCATTAGCGCCGCTCAAACTTTTGCCGACTGGGTGGGCGGTCTTGACGGCAACGACTATTACAAATTCAGCGTTAGTCCCAACAGTTCCGTTAGCTTGAACTTGAGCGGTTTGGCTGCCGATGCTAATTTGTACCTTTACGACAGCGAGCAAAACCAGCTCCTTAGTTCGGAAAACAGCGACGCTGCCAACGATACTATTACCGCGAGTTTGGGCAGCGGTACTTATTACGCTTTGGTCCAACAGTCGAGCGGCAACACCAACTACAACTTCAGTTTATCCGCCACCCCGCTGACCTACTCCCCAGGGAACCTCGTGGGCAACACGGAACCTCAAACCAAGAATATCGGCGCTTTGGGTGCCGCCCAAACCTTTACCGATTTTGTCGGCAGTCAATACGGCATCGCCAGCGACAAGAACGACTTCTACCAGTTTACCCTCGCCGAGGATAGCACTGTCAGTCTCAGTCTCGGCGGTTTGAGCGCCAACGCCGACTTACTGTTGCGCAATAGCGCAGGTTCCTGGATAGCTGACTCTACCAACTTCGCTACTGTTGCCGAGGCGATTACTCGCAACCTGGTAGCCGGTACTTACACCGTTCGGGTTAACAGCGTTGACGATGCCAGCACCGGTTATAACTTGGAACTGTCGGCAGTAGCGCATCCAGACGGGGCGGGGGAAACTTTCGACGCGGCGCGGCAAGTGGGAGTCTTGGCAGGCTCTCAAACCTTTAGCGACTGGGTGGGAGATATAGACAACGACGATTATTATCAGTTCAGTCTCGATGCCAACCGCACGGTTAACATCCAGCTATCCGGTGTCAGCGAGAATACGACGATGGAGTTTTTCGACTCCACCGGTGATTATGTCTATGATGACATCAACGGCAACTCTGTCAATTATAGTAGTGAAGTTTTTGCCGGCGACACGGCTACGATTTCTGGTGTATTAGGAGCAGGTACCTATTTTGTCAAGATGCAAAATTATAGCTATAGCTATGACGGTGCTGCCGGTACTAATTACAGTTTGCTTTTGTCCGCCGGTTAAGCGGTTTGTGGCGATCGCTAAAGCGATGGTTCGTAGTAATCGCTTCAGCGATTGAGATTGAACTTGTTTTAAATCGCTAAAGCGATTACTACGAACGGGCCTTTTTATCGCTGAAGCGATTACTACGAACGGGCCTTTTTATCGCTGAAGCGATTACTACGAACGGGC
>CAZSTZ010000027.1:15341-26823 GCA_964609515.1 uncultured bacterium
CCTTTTTATCGCTGAAGCGATTACTACGAACGGGCCTTTTTATCGCTGAAGCGATCGCTACGAACGGGCTTTTTTATCGCTGAAGCGATTACTACGAACGGGCTTTTTTATCGCTGAAGCGATTACTACGAACGGGCCTTTTTATCGCTGAAGCGATTACTACGAACTGGCTCGTCCCAACGAGGGGGCCTTCTCAAAAAAAGGCCACCTTGTCCAAAAAAGGTTCGACTGTAAAGTTTTGTTACAAACCGCATCAAAAAGCGCATATTTTTGAGGGCCATTCCTAATAGAAACAATAGAGGGATAAAGCAGCCAGAGAGGCCATCCATGAATAGTTTTGAGGTTTGATGTTTTGGCCCCTTGAATTATTTTCTGCTTGCAGAAATTAGGCCATTTTTGCTGATTAACTTTTTACTAATTTTGGCCTTTTAACAATTTCAAATTTTGTCTTTTATTAAGGAGGAATTACGCCATACCAACTAATAAATGAATTAAAGCGTTTTTTTAGTAAAATTGCCCATTTTATTTTTGGCCTTATACTTTAGTTAATTAAGGTCGATAGAGGTTTTATTGTCTTTTTTTTTAGGGAGTGATGTTAGAGCAATTATGAGGTCAAAGTCAAGCGGGGAGCGAAGTCGATACACTTTCATTTATGCGGCAATATAATTTACAAAAACTTTACAAAAAAAGGTTGCGATTTCCGAACAATATTGTTAGGATGAAAATGTTAAATAAATGTCCCAACTTTTTTATCTATCGTTGGACAGATATTGACGGCAAACCAACCTCTACAGCTACTACGGAATTATTCCAAGGTGCTGCTGCGGCAGTTTGCAGTGCCTACAATTACATATTTTGCCGCTAGGTTTGGTCCGGGCCCGTCGTGGGTTCCTGGGACGAGCTAGCGGGATACCCAGTCAACATCAGGGAGATTAGAGAGAAAAAATTATGGCTAACGACACCAGAGCAGATGCGTTCGACCTGGGTGCCATCGGACTAGAACCGACCGTAACTAACGATAAAATCGGTTTTAGAGAAGATGGCAAACGGGAACGCAACGACTTTTATAAATTCACCCTCGAACAGGAAAGCGACTTCAACCTGACCCTCGACAGGCTGGACGCCGATGCTGACGTCCAAATATTAGATAGCGACGGTTCCATCGCATTTCAGTCCAGAGAAAGGGGCGGACGGCGAGAAGTTATCGATGCTAACTTAGAAGCCGGCGAATACTTCGTTCGCATCTTACCAAAAGGGGCAGCCCAAACTACTTATCGGCTGAGTCTCAATGCCGACCCCATAACTACCGTCGACGACGATAAGGCCCCCGGCATTCCCTTGGGAGTTCTCAACGGCCTCGAAGAACCGGTGGTGGTTAACGATGAAATCGGTTTTACCAGAGGAGGCCAGCGGGACGAAAACGATTATTTCAGCTTTACCTTAGATAAGGATAGCGATGTCAGTCTCAACCTGGACCAACTGAAAAGGGATGCCAACGTCGAAATCTTAGGCAGCGATGGAGAAACGGTTCTGTTGCAGTCTTTGAATAAGGGACGCCAAGAAGAAACGATAAACGCCATTTTGGAACAAGGCGATTATGTCGTGCGGGTGTTGCCCCAAGGAGCGGCAAAAACTTCCTACCGCTTGGGATTGAGCGCCGACGAAGTGCTGCCTCCCGAAGAGCTGCCGGGCGCCAGCGTTGGCGACCTGACGGCCACCGAAGAGCCATTTTTCGCGGTACAAGATATCGGTTTCGGTCGCGGCACCCAGCGCAACCAAAAGGACTACTACAGCTTTAGTTTGGGCCAAGACGCTTCCTTCTACGGCGAACTAGACCAACTCCAGCGCAACGCCAATCTATTTTTATACGAGTTCGATCCTAGTAAAGGAAAAAGTGGCAAGCTAGGTTCTCTAGTGGCGAACTCTCGCGTCAAGGGTAACAAACCAGACACCATTAGCGAGTTCTTACCGGAAGGGGACTATGCGGTGCAGGTGCGCCCTCAAGGCAAGGCCAAAACCGACTACCGACTGGAACTGGACGGCCAGATAGATGTAGACGACTTCCCCACAATGGAGACGGCGGAAGACTTGGGCGAGTTGGTGGCGAAACCGACTAACAGGACAAATAATGTCGGGTTGTTGACGGGCGATCGCTTCCGAGACCAGGCCGACTGGTTCAAGTTCACCCTCAGCGCCGAGAAAAACGTCGATTTAACCACAGACGAATTTCGAGTAAATGCGGCCAACATCGAAATTTACGACAGCGAAGGCAACCGGCTCTACAGGTCCAAAAACAAAGGCAGAGCGCCGGAACTAACTAACGAAACCTTCGATGCCGGCACTTATTTTGTAAAAGTTGCCGCCACTGGCAGCGGCAACACCGACTATCGCCTGAGTTTGAGCGCCGAGGAAGGCATCCCGACTTATGATGTCTTCGAGCTTGGGGACATGAGTTCCAAGACAGACAGCAACAACGACAACGTAGGTCAGGAACGCAGCGGAGTCCGCAACGAGTTCGATGTCTATAACTTCACCGTTGGCGGACTCACAGACGTCAACGTTACCCTGGACCAAATCCAACAAAATGTCAACCTCGAACTGTATCAAGGCACTTTCGACCCAGAAGACAGAAGAGCCAAACCGGTTTCAAACTCCACCGAAAGCGGACGCACCGAAGAAGTAATTGGCGAAGTCTTAGATGCTGGCAACTACCACTTGCGAGTCATACCCGTAGGTAATGCCGAGACTCGGTATCGTCTGGGTATCGAAACCGAATCGGCTGGTGGGGGAGAAGAAACTGAAGAAGTCGGTTCTTTAACTAGCCTGAAAAATAACGAGTACAAAAACCGCGATCGAATTGGCTTCACCCAGGGCGGTACTCGCAACACCAACGACTTCTACAGCTTCAGCTTGGATGCCGAGAGCAACTTAACTCTCACCCTAGACGAAATCAAGCGGGATGCTAACGTCAGGGTATTGGACAGCGAGGGCGAGATGGTCCTCAGCGGCTTCAACCCCGGCAACGCTCCAGAATTTGTCAGCGGAACCTTGGCAGCAGGGGACTACACCGTGCAAGTCTTCCCCGTGGGCAACGCCAAGACTAACTACTTCCTGAAAATGAACGCCGATCCTATTACTGGCGGCGGCACCGACGACGGCGGTTCCGACGATGGCGGCGAGGTAGATCCGATTACCGGAGAAGACCCCGACGGCACTATGGAAACCGCTACGGACTTGGGTACCGATTTGCTAACTCAAAGCGGCAGAGTCGGCTTTACCGAAGGCGGAGTAAAGGATGCCAGCGACTACTATAAATTTACGGTCGCCGAAGCCGATGACGTCCAAATAATCCTGGATGGCATGAGGCAGAATGCTAACTTAGAGTTACTGGATAGCAGCGGTAGCGTTATCGTCGATTCTTCTAGTTCCGGCACCAACAGCGAAGTGATTAGCCAGGCTTTAGATTCGGGGGATTATTACCTGCGAGTTTATGCAGCCGGCAGCGCTCAAACCGATTATACGGTTCAATTTTTCTAAACTCGTTTGTGGAACAGCTCATGTTGCCACGAACAGCTCATGTTGCCCCGAACAGCTCATGTTGCCTGTTCTACGGGGAAATACACCCAACAGCTCATGTTGCCCCGAACAGCTCATGTTGCCTGTTCTACGGGCAAATTGCGAAACTCGAATTGTAAACAAAACAAAGGAAGAAAACCATGGCAGATATTTTGCAAGGTACATCTAGCGGCAGTTGGGGCAAGGCCGACAAAGGACCGAACCCCAACCCTAAACTTTATAAAGATGACCCCGATACCTTTCGGTGGGGAGAACCGGTTTTTAAAGGGCTGGAACCTAACGGCTTAGTCTTTACTGGGGGAGGTTTTACCCAGGAAATTGGCAAGGAGTTTGAAGTAGGCAAATTAAACTACTTTAACGGTTCGATTTTCGTGGATACGGCGGTAGAGTCGGTACCCCTGCAAATCGAATTAGATTTAGACAGCCCCACAGACCAAACCCAAAAGTTTACCTTCGATTTGGATTTGGATACCACGGAGGATACCTCCGACGACATAGAGGCATGGTCTGATTTCGTCTATTTTCCGGCGGTTTTGCCGACGCAAACCTTCGACTATGACGGGCAAAAATACACCCTAGAGCTAACTGGTTTTAGCAAAGATGGGGGCAAAACCCTAGAAAACCGCTTCCGGGTGATGGAACAAGAAGGGGATGTAGCCAGCTTGTTCGCGAAAATAACCACGGCACCAAAGGACATCAGACGTATCGATGACCCCACTGGTGACGCGGACGGTGCCATTGAGATTGGCGACCTTAACGGTCTGAAAAGAGGATATCGGAACGTCGAGGAAATCGGTTTTACCGAAGGCGGTGCCCGGGACTTGCAAGATTTCTATAAATTCACTCTCAGCAAGGAGAGCGAGGTTGACGTTACCCTAGACCAACTGAAGGCTAATGCCAACGTTGAAATCGTAGATGCCGATGGCAGCACGGTACTGTTTCAGTCCATGGAAGCCAACCGGACTCGGGAAAACATTACCGAAAATTTAGAAGCCGGTACTTATTACATCCGAGTTTATCCCGAAGGGGACGATCGCACCAAATACCGCTTGGGCGTCAGCGCGGACGAACTGGTAGGGGAAAAGGACAACATCGCGACCGCGCTAGACCTGGGCAACATCGGACTGGTAGAAGCTAGCGCAGTCGACCAAATAGGCTTCGGTCGGGGCAAAAACCGGGACGAACAAGACTACTACAAGTTCGGCATCAGCGAAAATAGCGAATTTTTCCTCACCCTCGACCAACTGAAGGCAGATGCTAACGTCGAGGTGCTGGATAGCAGCGGTAAAACCGTCCTCTTCCAGTCTCTCAACAAAGGACGCACCCAGGAAAAAATTAGCGAAGATTTAGATGCAGGGGATTATTACGTTCGCGTTATTCCCCAAGGCAACGCCAAGACAGACTATCGCGTGGGTTTAAGCGCTAATGTCATCGTTGATGAAAACGACGATCGGAAACCGGGTATCGATTTGGGGGCAGTCACCGAGCTAACACCTGCCCTTGTCAGCGATAATCTCGGTCGCGGCACCGGTCGGCGTCGGGACCAGGTGGACTGGTATACCTTTACCACGCCGGTTGAGAGCGATGTTAACCTGACCCTAGACCGACTGAGGGCGGATCTAAACGTAGAAATCTACGATGCCGGCGGCGAATTAGTTGAGGATGGCAAGAACTCAGGCCGCAAAGCCGAAAAGATCGAACTAGAAGGACTGGAAGCAGGAACCTACAGCGTCAAGGTTTCCCCCAACGGTAACGCCAAGACTAACTATCGCTTGGGTATCACGGCGGCGCTTCCTTACGTTGACGACTATCCCACTCCCGAAGAGGCTTTAGATTTAGGAAAAATAGCTCCTAACGAGAAAAAGGTCTTCAATAACGAAATGGGCCGCACCATCGGTCGTTCCGGTCGGGACGAGCGAGACTGGGTGCGCTTTGAACTGGATAAAGAGAGCTTTGTGGCGATCGACCTGGGTCGCCTGCGTCAAGACATCAACATGACCCTCTACGACGACGACGGCAAAACCGTTCTCAATAATGCCAGGGAAAAGGGCCGGGCTAACGAAAATATCAGCGTTTTCTTGGACGAGGGCACCTATTACGTTGAGGTATCGCCCCAGGGCAACGCCCGCAGCGACTACCGAGTAACGGTGAATGCCGACAGCGGTACGGCAGTTAACGAGTTTGACGTCGGCGACCTCCTCTCCTTGGAAGGAACCAGTTACAGCCAGAACGAAAGAATTGGCTTTACCTCCAGCGGCATCCGCAACGGTCTCGATCGCTACGAATTTAGCGTCAGCGAGGAAAGCGATGTGGAGATTTCCCTCGGTCAACTGCGAGGAGATGCCAACATCCGCTTGCTCGACGGCGACGGCAAAACCCTGTTGTTCGACTCGACAACTAAAGGTCGTAAGGACGAAGAGATTAGCGAGACTCTGGAAGCAGGGACATATTATGTAGAAGTGCTGCCCCAGAACGCTGCTAAAACCGAATATTTGCTGGATATTTTTGCCAGCGGCGACCCGATAGACCCAGACGGCGGCGGCGTACCCGGAACCTCTTTGTACAACAACATCGGGGAGCTAACCGAAGATTACAGCAAGGTTGATAACGTCGGTTTCGGCAACGGCAGCAACCGGGACCAAGTAGATTATTACGGCTTTACCCTGAGCGAAGAGAAGAGTCTGAGCATCACCTTGGAAAACCTGAGCGATAATATCAATCTGGAAGTTCTCGATAGCTCTGGCAGCACCATTTATAATTCCCGCAACAGCGGCAAGCAAGACGAAATCATCGAAGAAGACTTTGAAGCCGGCACTTACTATGTAGGCGTCGAGCCCCAAGGCAGCGCTCGCGGTGGCTACACCTTGAATATTGCTGGTGGCGACGTAGAGGGCGGCGGCGTAGATCCCGACGGCGGCAAACTTCCCGACAACGTAACCGATATCGGCGTGCTGACCGAACACAGCGAGACCGACACCATCGGTTTCCAGGAAAGCGGTTATCGCGACGTCAACGATTATCGCAAGTTCACCCTGAACGAGCAGAACAGCGTCGATATCAACCTAACCAACCTGAAAGCCAACGCCGACCTAGAGTTACTCGACAGCGACGGTCGCACCTTGCTGAAGCGTTCTGCCACTGGCGGCAGCCGCGATGAAAATATCAACGTAACTTTGGATAAGGGCGATTATTATACGCGAGTGTTACCCAAGGGAGCGGCAAAAACCGCCTACGAGCTGAATATGAGCGCGGGCGGCGTCGGAGGAACCGCAGACGACACCCCACCGGGAACTGCTCTAGGGACTGCTGGTGCGGATCCGCTCACCCAAGGCGGTCTCATCGGCTTCAAGGAAGGGGGCGTAGTTGACACCGACGACTATTACAACTTTGTGGTCGCCTCCCCCGGTTTCGTCAGCGTCGGACTCGACGGTCTCAGCGGCAACGCTAACCTGGAATTATACGACAGCGCTGGAGCAGTAGTAGTTGGCAGCTCCACCAACTCCGGCACTAGCGCCGAGGAGATTCAAACCTTCTTGAGTGCGGACACCTATGTGGTGCGCGTCTTCGGTCAAGGCAGTCAAACTCCTTACGATTTGAGCGTTTCCGTCTAATACGCAACAATTACGGTAGGGTGCGCGCGCACCTTACCTCTTTTCCGTAGAACAGGCATCTTGCCTGTTCTACCTCTCACCCTCGCAGCTTTGTGGGTAGTGGTGCGTCTCAATTTTGTAGATGGAACTGTGGCGATCGCTTGTCAAACTCAAAGCAGGGGGTAGGTTGCAAGGAAGCTGAAAACCTACATCAGGAGTAATCAACGATGAGCAAGAAAAGCAGCATAACAAACACAATCGATCGCAAAGGTGGTTTAGATCCAGACGTAGTAGATGTAACTATCGTACCGGGAGATAACGTCACCGTTGACATTACGGCCGCAGTCCCTAAAAACAGTTCTAAAAAGTCACCTCTAGACATTGTTTTCCTCGCCGACCTTTCCGGTTCCTATAGGGATGACTTGCCAGTCTTGCGGGATTTAGTACCTACGATAGTTTCTTCAGTTAGAGACATCCAGCCGGACAGTCAATTCGGTCTGGCTTCTTTTATCGATAAGCCAAAATCTCCTTTTGGCAGCAGGGGAGATTTTGTCTATAAAACGGAAGAAGCGATAACCAAATCTCGCGCCGATTTCCAGAAAGCGATGGACGGCTTGAAAATCGGTAGCGGCGCGGACGGTCCCGAGGCCCAACTTGAGGGCTTAATGCAGGTAGCTCTCCGGGAGAAAGAAGTGGGCTATCGCAAAAACTCTCGCAAAGTTGTAGTTCTCTCTACAGATGCCGAGTACCACCAAGCAGGAGACGGAAAAAAAGCAGGCATCAGGACTCCCAATAACGGCGATGATGTTCTCGATGGTAAGCCAGAAGGTACGGGGGAAGATTATCCCAGTATCGAACAGGTAAGGGATGCCTTACAAGAAGCGGGTATCGTTCCCATCTTTGCCGTCACTGGCAACGAAGTAAAAACTTACGAAAAACTGGTCGATAAACTGGGGTTTGGCACTGTCGAAAGGTTATCGCGGGATAGTTCTAACTTAGTTAAGGTGGTAACAGATGGCTTGGAGGACATCTTCAGCGATTTAACGATGGTATCCCAAAGCGATGACTTTGGTTACGTTCAAAGTATCAAACCCGCCACTTACGAAAACGTCCGCCCGGGGCAAAGCCGAACCTTTGAGGTGGAACTGGGTACTAAAGATGCCGATGCCGGCAAAGACCGTCTTTCCTTGGCGGTGTTAGGTTACGGAGAAACTGTAGTCAACGTTACTCCCGTCGTTAATGCGAACCCTATAGCGAGAAATGACCGACTCGCCACCGACGCGGGCAGCAGACTGGTTATCAAACCAGGAGATTTACTGGCAAACGATACGGACAAAGACGGCGACAAGTTAAGTATTAGCGAAGTCGGCAAAGCTAGTAACGGTAAGGTGGAACTTGCTAAAAACGGTAGGATAATTTTCACCCCCGATAAAGACTTTACCGGTAATGCCAGCTTTGAATACACCATCGACGACGGCAATAAAGGCACGGGCAGCGCCACCGTTACGGTGAATGTCAAGGAAGCTAATTCTGACCCCACTGCTAAAAATGACAGGGTGGCTTTTGTAGTACCCAAACCGTTTCAAACCATCCAACCGGAAAGGCTACTGGAAAACGATAAAGACAAAGACGGCGACAAGTTGACTATTACTAAAGTCAGTAACGCGACTAGGGGCGAAGTCGAATTAACTAAAAGCGGCGAAATAATTTTCACCCCTAACGGAGACTACAGCAAGTTTGCCCGGGGAACTTTTGAATACACTGTTAGCGACGGCAACGGCGGTACGGATACGGCCCGGGCAATTGTGAGAAGAGTTGGGGACGAGTCTCGTTCTGCCCGCAGCGCTCGTTCTGCCGCAGAAGAAGGACAGCGCTTTGTCTATGACGACTTGCTGGATGGGGGGGCGATCGCTAACTTTGACGTAGGCAACGATATCATCGTTCTCGATGAGGTTTTAGACGGCGTGGGTTATGAGGGAACGAATGCGATCGCGGACGAGTACGTTCGAGTCGTATCCCGGGGCGCAAACGCGATGGTCCAAATTGACCCCGACGGCCCCGAAGGCCCCGAAAGCTTCCAACCTTTCGTTTCCGTTAAGGGCGTGACAGCAGAGGTGCTGAACGACCCCAGTAACTTCGGGTTTTAATGGAGCCAGTCCCAGGGTAGGGTGCGCACCGCGCACCTTGCCTTTTTGCATGGCCGAAAAGCGCATTTTTTCAAGATGACAAGTCCGCACCGCAAACCAAAATTGTAAGGTGCGCGGTGCGCACCCTACTTCCTAAACTTTTTCCATGGCCGGAAAGCGAATTTTCGTAGGTTGGGTGGAGCGCAGCGCAACCCAACATCCCCTGTTAAATGCTTGGGTTGCGGGTGAAATATTGGGTTGCATTTAACCTTAAATGTTGGGTTGCGTTTCACTCCACCCAACCTACAAACTACAAAACTACAAAACTTTTTATTTAATGAGGAAAAAAACCATGCCATTAGACCCAGAAAAAAACAAAATAATTAACCTGGGAACTATTACCGAAGAACCAGAAAAAATAGCCGACCAAGTAGGCTTTACTAAAGGTAATAATAGAGACCAAGAAGATTGGTTTAAGTTTACTTTAGACAAGAAAAGCGACTTTAACCTTACCTTAGACCAACTGCAACAAAATGCGGATGTTATTTTATACGGTAGCGATCGCCGCAGCCTCCTCGATACTTCCAAAAACCAAGGTCAGGAACCGGAGAATATTAATAACTTTCTCGATGCGGGTTCTTATTTCTTAAAGGTAGTACCAAAAGGGAGCGACAAAACCGACTATCTCCTCAGTTTAAACGCCATAACTGTCGACCGTTCTGGAGATGAATTAAACCTAGCAGAAAACCTCGGCAGCTTGGGTAAAAAAGGATTGTCAGCTAACGACTCTATCGGTTTTACTACTGGCACTCAGCGCGACTTCAGGGATTACTACAAATTTAATTTAAACGAGGAAAGCGACGTTACTATTAGCCTCGACGAACTGAAACAAAACGCCAATATCGAGTTATTAGATAGAACTGGCAGCTTGTTATTTAGTTCTAGTAAAAGTGGTGTAGAATTTGACAGGATTAATACTATTTTAGAACCGGATACCTACTACGTTCTGGTAGAGCCATTTAGTAGCGATCGCACCGACTATCGATTAAACTTAGTCGCCAACCCCGACATTAAGGATAAGGACGGTCAGATAGGAAACAACCTCAAAAAACTAACAACCTCAAAATCAATCGTAGATGATATTGGTTTTAATAGCTTTCGCGATACCAGCGACTTCTACGAAATCGAACTGAAACAAGAAAGCGCAGTCAGCATCACCCTAGACGGTTTGAAGACAGATGCCAATCTTGAGCTATACGACAGATACAGCAGTTTACCTCTATATACATCCGACAAAAAAGGCACGAGAATCGATAAAATCGAAGAAATCTTGCCAGAAGATACCTATTACGTCAGAGTCAAACCAAAATCGAGCGGTGGCACTAGCTATAAACTCGGCCTAGCAACCAATAAAGACTTCATAGATCCGGACGGTCTTTTCCCAGGGGAAGACTTGGGAGAACTTACCCAGAAAGAAGATATCGCGCGACGAGGTACAATAGGTTTCAAAAATAGCAGTTTCACCGACAAAAACGACTACTATCAGTTCGCTTTAAAGAAAAGAAGCGAGGTCGGCATCACCCTAGACGACCTCGATGCCAATGCCAATATCAGATTGCTAGATATCAATGGCAGGGAAATAGCTAAGAGCGACAAAGCCCAACGCAACTCGGAATCAATTCTGGAAACCTTGAGTCCGGGCACTTATTCCCTGCACGTCTACCCCTTTGGAAGACAGCGCACCGACTACCGCTTCCGTTTGAATGCCGATCCTGTTGAAGACGACTATCCGAACCTAACCCTAGCAAAAGAATTAGGAAACCTAAACTTACAGAATGCTTTAAAAGAGCGCAACAAGATCGGTTTTAAAGAAGGAACCATCAAGGACGAAAACGACTTCTACCGCTTCGAGTTAAGCGATAAAAGCGAAGTCAGTCTTACCTTAGACGGACTTATTGCTAACGCCGACATAGAACTGCTCGACAAGGAAGGGAAGAAGATAGATGAAAGCAAAAAAGCGGCAAAAAATTCGGAACAAATAAACCAACTTTTAGAACCGGGCAGCTACTATGTTAACGTCTTACCCTTTGGCGCTCAGAAAACTCCATACAGGTTGGAACTAAGGACAGAACCCTATGTTGACGAGTACGACAGTTTAGAAACAGCAAAAAACCTGGGAGCCCTTGCCCC
>CAZSTZ010000027.1:26923-40931 GCA_964609515.1 uncultured bacterium
TGCTCGACGAGAATGGGAAGAACATAGATGAAAGCAAAAAAGCGGCAAAAAATTCAGAACAAATAAACCAACTCTTAGAACCGGGCACCTACTATGTTAACGTCTTACCTTTTGGCGCTCAGAAAACTTCATACAGGTTGGAACTGAAGGCAGAAGACAATGTTGACGAGTACGACAGTTTAGAAACAGCAAAAAACCTGGGAGCCCTTGCCCCCGTCGATCCAAACAATCCTGCAGAGGTAACGAGCAAAATCAGAGACCGCAATAGAATCGGTTTTAAAAAAGGAACCATCAAAGATGAAAACGACTTTTTCCGCTTCGAGGTAACGGAGAAAAGCAATGTCAGTCTTGTCTTAGACGGACTTATTGCTAACGCCGAACTGGAACTGCTCGACAAGGAAGGGAAGAACATAGGTGAGAGCAAAAGGGCGGGGAAAAGTTCAGAACAAATAAACCAACTTTTAGAACCGGGCAGCTACTATGTTAACGTCTTACCCTTTGGCGCTCAGAAAACTCCATACAGGTTGGAACTGAAGGCAGAAGTCAATTTTGAGGAGTACGACAGTTTAGAAACAGCAAAAAACCTGGGAGCCCTTACCCCCGTCGATCCAAACAATCCAGCAGAGGTAACGAGCAAAATCAGAGACCGCAATAGAATCGGTTTTAAACAAGGAAGCAGCAAAGACGAAAACGACTTTTTCCGCTTCGAGGTAACGGAGAAAAGCAATGTCAGTCTTGTCTTAGACGGACTTATTGCTAACGCCGAACTGGAACTGCTCGACGAGAATGGGAAGAACATAGATGAAAGCAAAAAAGCGGCAAAAAATTCGGAACAAATAAACCAACTCTTAGAACCGGGCACCTACTATGCTAAGGTCTTACCCTTTGGCGCTCAGAAAACTAACTACAGGTTGGAGTTGAGTGCGAGCCCGGGGGTGGATCCAGATGGTAATCTGCCGGGGACATCTCTAGGCGATCTAACAGTAGAAGGACGGTTCAAAGAGCGAGACAGAATAGGTTTCAAACAGGGAAGCATTACTGACGAAAAAGATTACTATAGTTTTACCCTCAGCGAACCGGGTAGCTTCAGTCTCCAACTGGACAACCTAACTGCCAACGCCAACGCTACCCTATTTAAGCCTATCGATCCCAATCTCCCGATAGTTGATGAGAGCAATTTGGAAGTAATCTGGGAAGGTACGAAAGCTGGAAAAAATCCCGAATCCTTTCAAGATACTTTAGCTGCAGGCAGCTACTACGTTAAGCTCGATCGCTTCGGCGCTCAGAAAACCAACTATAACTTGACTCTGAATAGCAAGCCAATTATACCGCTAATATCCATAGAAGATGCCAGCACTCCCGAGGGTAATATTGGTATCGACGGCAACCCGACCGTTACTAATTTACCTTTCGAGGTGAAACTGAGCGAACCGAGCCCGAAAGCGGTGACGGTAAATTACGCAGTAATAAATAACAATGCTACGCCCCTAGAAGACTACAATCCAGTCAGCGGCACTCTCACTTTTGCCCCCGAAGACACGAGCGAGCAAATACTGGTGCCGGTCTTGGGGGATAACAAGATCGAGCCGACGGAAAGGTTTTTGGTGGAGTTAAGCGCGCCAGTTAACGGCAAAATTCCTGTCAAACCGGGCGCAAACCAAGCTAGGGGCATCATTGAAAACGACGATCTTCCCAAGCTCTCCATCGCCGATGTCACTGTCACGGAAGGGAATAGCGGCACGAGTACGGCGGTGCTAACATTAAGTCTAGACGATAAGTTTAACGAGGAAGTTCGGGTTGAGTATGTCACCGCAGACGGCACTGCCACAAAACCTAGCGATTATACGAAAACTAGCGGCACTCTTGTTGTTGCTCCCAACCTACTCAACCGAAGGTTCAAGGTTCCCATCAAAGGAGATAAGCAGGTAGAGCTAGATGAGACTTTCACGGTGGAACTGCTCGAACCCAAAAATGCTGAAATTGCCGACGGACAGACCCTAGTCACCATCCAAGATAACGATCTGCCGCGAATATCTATAGACGAACCACAGGTAAGCCTCCCAGAAGGCAACCTCGGCAGCGATAACCTTCCAACGATTACTAACTACCCCTTTAACGTCAGCCTCAGCAGTGTTAGCCCCAAGACGGTGACTGTCAATTATACTGTGGAAGGAAAAAATGCCACCGTCGGCGAAGATTTCACCGCCACTACAGGCACTCTCAGTTTTGCTCCGGAGGAAACTACCAAGCAAATATTCGTGCCGGTATTGGGAGATAATAGCATTGAGACTATAGAAAAGTTTTTTGTCAAATTAAGCGCTCCGGTGGATGCCAAGCTCCAGAGGGGCGGGGACGAAGCTATGGGCATTATCCAAAATGACGACTTCCCGAAAGTGTCTGTCGCCGATGTTACTGTTACCGAGAAGAATAGCGGTACTACTGATGCAGTGTTTACCGTCAGCCTAGATGCAGCGCTCCAGGAAGAAGTCAGCGTGGAGTATGTTACTGCCGATGGCACTGCAACTAAGCTTTCTGATTACATCAGAACTAGCGGCGTTGTCGTTTTCCGCCCCGGCCAAACAAGCAGGAGGTTTAGCGTGCCCGTTAAGGGTGACGAGCTGGTAGAAGGGAATGAGACTTTTATTGTCAATCTTATAAACCCTGAAAATGCCGATATCGCCGACGGGCAAGCCGTAGCTACTATTATAGATAACGATGTTGCTGTGGAGCCGCGCAGTCGAAAGGGTTCTGATTTTCTCACTGATGGCGGGGATAGCGATCGCTCTTCGAGTGGCGATTATACGGTAATAGCGGAATTTGGTGACGATGGCGGTAGCTTTGGGGGCTACGGACTGGATGGGGCAGCAGTGTCGGCAGAAAACGAAGCAGAGTTAATTGGCATTGCTGAAGATAGCGGTTTTAGTTTCGTTTAATCGGTTATTGGTGGCGAGTCTGAAGGCTCGCTACCAGAAACTCAAAGTTATCAATAATAAACTACGCACTTTAATACTAAGTTCGTTACTAACTAGGGCTTGCTGAAAAAAGACAATATCTGTCTGTGTTGTCGGTAACAGATTAATATGCTAGAATACCAACAAGCTTTTTTTTGTTAATTGCCTGGAGGAACATAGCTGATGACTACTCAAGAGTTAATCGATTTAAGGACTTGCATTATGGAAGGAAGAAATAACGATGCTTTGGCAATTATTGACGAACTGGATGCTATGAGTAAAAAAGACACAATTATTAAAATAGAATCTTATTTAATTGTCTTGTTAGTCCACTTGATAAAAAATCAAGTGGAAGGGCGATTAACTAATTCTTGGGCGGCATCCATTCGCCATGCAATTCGAGGAATTAAAAAGTTAAACCTCCAAGGGAATAAAACAGCTTATTACATCAAAGAAGATGAATGGGGGGATATGTTAGAAGAGGCGATAGAAGTCGCTCTTGATGAGGCAAGTGTGGAGGTTGAAAATGGCGCATACAGTCCGTTTCAACTGGCGGAAATGATAGATATGTCCGCTTTAATAGCAACTGCTAAGAGTTTTTTAGCTTTAACTTACAGTTGTTCTTCTCAAGATTTGTTGGCTGTTATTGGCGATAATTTGGCATTATTACCCGGCGGAGAAGAGTGGAGGTTTGGTAAGAAGAATAAATAGGGAATTGCGAATGGGGAATTGGAAATGGGCAACAGGCAAGATGCCTGTTCTACGGGCTAATTTCCCCGCCAATAACCCAATTATTAATTATTAATTATTAATTAAGAAAACCCATCCGTTAAATCCGCTAAAAAAATCCCTTGCCAACCAACCCAACTCACCCGCTCACCAACCCATCCGTTAAATCCGCTAAAAAAATCCGCTGCTAACCTTGACATTCTCCGCAGGATACTATATGCTAATAATGGGAAAAGATGGACGCCTATAATATCTAAAATCTAAATCTATCGGGGGGAAAACCATGACAGACAGCAGCGACTCGCTCAATATGATGTCCGCCCTCGGACAACAACCAGTAACCTTTCTGGGGGAAGTATCCGTAGAACCACTGGCGGCTGTAGGAATAATAGAAACAGCATTGACCGAAGTTAAGGATAATTTAACCGAGTTTGCCGCATCTCCGAGTTTTGAGACAGATATGTTAACTGTCTTTGGCGAGTCGGCGGATGTTGATTTGGGAGAAACTATTATTGATGCTTTGGCAGTTGGTGAGGACTTGCCGCAGATAATTGTTGTGCCAGTAGAACGGATGAACGGCGCCTCGGGGGGTTTTGATTCTCTCACCGGTACGGTTTATTTGGCGGATAGTTTGATTGACGGGAGTTCGCTGCCAGTGGCGGATGTCCTCACGGAAGAACTAGGACACTACATCGACTCTAAGTTAAATCTAATAGATACTCCAGGAGACGAGGGCGAACATTTCGCAGCGAAGGTTCGCGGGGAGGTGTTGAGTTGGGAGGATGTAGGACGATTGCGACGAGAGAATGATAAAGTGAGGATTCTTGGTGGTTTGGTTGAGGTGGAGGCGGATGATAGTTTTGAAACTGCTACTGATTTGGGGGTGATGACGCAAACTATAGTAGTTAGCGATACGATTGGTTTTGGCATAGGGAGAGAACTCGACACAAGAGACTATTATCGTTTTGAGTTAAGGGAAGAGACGAATGTTGAGTTAACTCTTGATGAAATGTCTCGAAATGCAAATTTGTATTTGTATGGGGGCAGCGATTCACGTCTCGGATCTCTGCTGGCGACTTCAACAAATCCAGGCAATCGGCTGGAAGAGATTACGGAATCGTTGCTAGCAGGAACTTATTATCTGAAAGTATCTCCTTCTGGAAGAGATAGAACTGATTACTCACTTAATTTGTCCGCAAGTGAAGTAATAATAGACCCAGACTCCACTCCAGAATTGGCTAACGATATCGGCAAGCTTACCCAAGAAAAGCTATTTCAAAAAAGAGACGATATTGGTTTCACCTCTGGGGGTTTGCGAGACTCGCAAGATTGGTATCGCTTCGAGTTAGAAGAAGATAGTTTTGTCGATATGAGTCTCGGCCGGTTAAGACAGAATGCAGACTTGAGTCTGTACGACAGCAGGGCGAACGCATTGATTAAATCGAGAAAATCTGGCAGGAGCAACGAAAGCATTGCAGAAATTTTAGATGCAGGCGTTTATTATCTACAGGCATCTCCCGCCGGAAACGCCAGAACTTCCTACCACCTGTCTTTGGATGCGTCTCCAGTAATACCTCCGGTAGAGGAGTTTGTCATGGGAGTCCTAACCTCAGCTCGACCGACGTACAGCAACAGTGGTAGAATTGGTGAGACTCGAAATGGAGGTCGCAACAGCACAGACCGCTACAATTTCACTTTATCAGCAGAAAGCGAGGTCAACCTGGATCTCAGTCAATTGCGACAAAATGCAAATCTAGAGTTATTCACTGATGACGGGTATCTCATCTCGTTCTCGTCTAACAAAGGCAAGAAGGTCGAAAACATTGAAGCGACTTTATCCGCAGGCGATTACTACTTAGAAGTAACTCCTCAAGGTAGCGCTATGACCTCATACCAACTAACCGCCAGCGTACAAACCCCAGAAACCACCCCCCCAGAAATTTCAATCTCCGACGCCACAATAGTCGAAGGCAACCGAGGCCGCAAAAACGCCAAATTCCAAGTCACCCTCGACGCCAAACCCGAAGAAACCGTCCGAGTCAACTACACCACCGCCAACCAAACCGCCAAAGCAAACCAAGACTACAAACGAACCAAAGGCATCCTCACCTTCCGACCCGGTCAAACCCGTAAAACCATAACCGTCCCCATCCTTGGCGACAATAAAATAGAACCCAACGAAACCTTCCAACTCAACCTCAGCAAACCCCGAAACGCCATCCTCAAAGACCGGCGAGGCATCGGCACCATCCGCGACAACGACTTCGCCCAACTCTCCATCAAAGACACCCAAATAACCGAAGGCGACAGCGGCAAAAAACAAGCAAAATTCACCGTCGCCCTCAACCAAAAAATCAACCAAAGAGTACAAGTCAACTATGCCACCAGCGACATTACCGCCAAAGAAGGTTCCGACTACCAAAAAACCCAAGGCAAACTCACCTTCAAACCCGGTCAAACCCGCAAAACCATAACCGTCCCCATTCTGGGAGACACCCTTCTGGAAGACGACGAAACTTTCACCGTCAACCTCAGCAAACCTAAAAATGCCAAATTGGGAGACAAACGCGCCATCGGTACCATCAAAGATAACGGCGACAAAGGCCAAGCGGACGGCGATACCCTTAAGACCGCCATCGACTTCGGCAAACTCGTGGAGAAAGAAGTAATCAGCAACGACATCGGCGCGACTATAGGTCTAGATCGCGACACCGACGACTATTACCGCTTCCAAGTCAGTCGCGAAGGCACCTTACGGGTATTTTTGGATAGTTTGTTTGAAGATGCCAACGTCGAATTATTAGGAAGTGGGGAAGAGTTGATTAGTCAGTCAGAGAATGACGGAACCTCGGCGGAGGAGATTATTCAGGTGTTAGACCCCGATACCTATTATGTGCGAGTTTATCCTAACAGTGGCGATCGCACCCCCTACCGTTTGAGTTTGAACTTTATTTAGTTTAGGAATAGAGAATGGGGAATAGGAAATGGGGAATTGGGGAATTGCTATAACCCAACTTCCTCACCCCCCCAACAACCCATCCGCTACATCCGCTTCAAAATCCGCTGCTAACCACCCCCCAAAAAAAAACTTTAGAAAACCCCTTGACATTCTCCACAGCATCGTATATGCTAATAATGGGAATAGATGGACGCCTATAATATCTAAAATCTAAATCTATCGGGGGGAAAACCATGACAGACAGCAGCGACTCGCTCAATATGATGTCCGCCCTCGGACAACAACCAGTAACCTTTCTGGGGGAAGTATCCGTAGAACCACTGGCGGCTGTAGGAATAATAGAAACAGCATTGACCGAAGTTAAGGATAATTTAACCGAGTTTGCCGCATCTGGAACTTTTGAGACAGATATTTTAACTGTCTTTGGCGAGTCTGCAAATGTCGATTTGGGGGAAACTATTATTAATGCTTTGGCAGTTGGTGAGGACTTGCCGCAGATAATTGTTGTACCAGTAGAACGGATGAACGGCGCCTCGGGGGGTTTTGATTCTCTCACCGGTACGGTTTATTTGGCGGATAGTTTGATTGACGGGAGTTCGCTGCCAGTGGCGGATGTCCTCACGGAAGAACTAGGACACTACATCGACTCTAAGTTAAATCTAATAGATACTCCAGGAGACGAGGGCGAACATTTCGCGGCATTGGTTGGCGGGGAGGTGTTGAGTTGGGAGGATGTAGGACGGTTGCGAGGGGAGGATGATAGAGTGAGGATTCTTGGTGGGTTGGTTGAGGTGGAGGCCAGCGGGGAGGTATCTTTTAGCAAAGTTGGAGAGCATGAAATGGGAGTTAGCCCAGGTTTAGCCACCGTAGGAGATTTTAACGGTGACGGTATCCCCGACTTGGTAGTAAGGGACTCTAGAGCGAACGACTTTACCGTTTTACTGGGCTTAGGCGACGGTAACTTTAGTACTAAAACTAACAACATCGGAAAACCAACTCTATCTATGACATCAGGAGATTTTAGCGGTGACGGTATCTCTGATTTAGCGGTGATTACGAGCGAAAGCGTATATGGTCCTCTGTCTCCAAAAGTATCAATCCTTTTAGGGAGAGGCGACGGAAGCCTTTACACCTTAACCAGCAGTCTTAGTACAGAAGAAGAACCAACTTCGGTAGTTGTAGGAGAGTTTAACGAAGATGATTTTCCGGACTTAGCTGTTGTCAATAAATCAGATAGTATTTCTATATTTTTAAGTCGTAGTAGCGTCTCTTTTGACAGTGCAATCAATTATGAGGTTGGAAATGCACCCAAAAGTATCGCTGTAGGAGAGTTTAACGGCGACGGTATTTCAGACCTGGCAGTTGCAAACGCAGAGTCTGACAACATATCTATCCTCTTAGGCTTGGAAGACGGTAACTTTGGAACTGCCGCCAACTTTGAGGTCGGGGAGAGTCCTGTCTCCGTCGCGGTAGGAGAGTTTAACGGCGATAGTATCTCCGACTTGGCAGTAGCCAATATGTCTTCAAACAGTGCATCAGTGTTATTTGGGGAGGGTGATGGCAACTTTAATAAAAGCACCAATTTTGCTGTGGGGGAAACTCCTACCTCAGTCGCTGTAGGAGAATTCAACGGTGATGGTATTTCTGACTTGGCAGTGAAGAACTCTGCTTCCGACAGCGTTTCTATCCTCTTGGGTGCTGGCGATGGTAGCTTTGACATCGCTACCGAGGTTGATATGGGACGGTGGTTTAGCACAAGCCTTTTGGGAGATTTCAACGGAGATGGCTTGTCAGATTTGGCTGCTAGCGAGAACGGATTCTACTACAGTAGTAGCGGTCCTTATTCTTACCACAGTGTCTCGGTTCTCCTTAACACCACCCCAGCAACGATCGCGCCACCAAAAATATCCACTACTAACGCTAAAACTGTGGAAGGCAACACTGGAACTAACACAGCTAACTTTACCGTTAGCCTAAGCGCCCCTGCCAGCCAAACAGTAACAGTTAACTACACCACCGCCAACGGTAGCGCAAAAGCGGGTCAAGACTACCAAACTACCAAAGGCACTCTTACCTTTAGCCCGGGCGAAATCACAAAAACTATTATCGTTCCAATAGTCGGCGACACCGAATCCGAATCAGCAGAAAAGTTCAAACTCAAACTCAGCAACCCTACCAATGCGACCCTAAAAGACAAACAAGGTATCGCGACAATAACCAATGATGATGGAACGCAATCCAAAATCTCCATTGGCGATGTCAAGATGCTCGAAGGCAACCGAGGCCGCAAAAATGCCCAATACCAAGTCACCCTCGACACCAAAACCAACCAAACCGTAACAGTCAACTACACCACCGCCAACCAAACCGCCAAAGCAAACCAAGACTACAAACCCACCCAAGGCATCCTCACCTTCCAACCCGGCGAAACCAAAAAAACCATAACCGTCCCCATCCTTGGCGACACCCAAATAGAACCGAACGAAACCTTCCAACTCAAACTCAGCAACCCTACCGGCGCCGAACTCAAAGACAAACTCGGCATCGGTACCATCATCAACGACGACACACCCCAACTCAAAATCGACCTTGGCGACACCAAAATAGTCGAAGGCAACCGAGGCCGCAAAAACGCCAAATTCCAAATCACCCTCGACGCCAAACCCGAAGAAACCGTCCGAGTCAACTACACCACCGCCAACCAAACCGCCAAAGCAAACCAAGACTACAAACCAACCAGAGGCACCCTCACTTTCAAACCCGGTCAAACCCGTAAAACCATAACCGTCCCCATCCTGGGAGACACCCAAATAGAACCCAACGAAACCTTCCAACTCAACCTCAGCAAACCCCGAAACGCCCAACTCAAAGACCGACGCGGCATCGGCACCATCATCAACGACGACTTCGCCCAACTCTCCATCAAAGACACCCAAATAACCGAAGGCGACAGCGGCAAAAAACAAGCAAAATTCACCGTCGCCCTCAACCAAAAAATCAACCAAAGAGTACAAGTCAACTATGCCACCAGCGACATTACCGCCAAAGAAGGTTCCGACTACCAAAAAACCAACGGCAAACTCACCTTTAAACCCGGTCAAACCCGCCAAACCATAACCGTCCCCATTCTGGGAGACACCCTCGACGAAGACAACGAAAAATTCTCCGTCACACTCCGCAAACCCAGTAAAGGCGTCAAACTGGGAGACAAACGCGCCATCGGCACCATCAAAGATAACGATGCCGGCGGCGACAAACCCGGCGACAGTTTCCAAGCAGCAATAAATATCGGCAAACTCACAGAGGAATGGGTTACGGTTGATGAAATCGGTTTTACCGAAAAGGCAATTCGCGACACTAACGATTTCTACCGCTTCCAAACAGATAAAGAAGGCACTTTTGTATTAACCCTCGACGACTTATTAAAAGATGCCAACGTCGATTTATATGGCAGTGGCGAAGAGTTGATAAATCAATCTAAAAACGACGGCACCCAACGAGAAACAATCGTAACTGTATTAGACCCAGGCACCTACTACGTCCGAGTTTATCCTCAAGGAAGCGATCGCACCCCCTACCGCCTCAGCCTCGACCTACTGTAGAACAGGCAATAGCCGCGTTCTACTGGGGGTGGGCCAGGCCCAAAAAAAAACTTTAGAAAACCCCTTGACAAACGCGATTTTTTAAAATACAATAAAACTTGTCCGGGGGAACTCGCCCCTACGCTTGATTTTTTATTCAACGCAAAAAAAATAAGGTAGAAGGGGACCAAAACAAAACCCCTATCGCTAAAGCGATTACTACGAACGGCCCAAAAAAAATCTACAAAACCCCTTGACATTCTCCGCAGCATCGTATATGCTAATAATGGGAAAAGATGGACGCCTATAATATCTAAAATCTAAATCTATCGGGGGGAAAACCATGACAGACAGCAGCGACTCGCTCAATATGATGTCCGCCCTCGGACAACAACCAGTAACCTTTCTGGGGGAAGTATCCGTAGAACCACTGGCGGCTGTAGGAATAATAGAAACAGCATTGACCGAAGTTAAGGATAATTTAACCGAGTTTGCCGCATCTCCGAGTTTTGAGACAGATATGTTAACTGTCTTTGGCGAGTCGGCGGATGTTGATTTGGGAGAAACTATTATTGATGCTTTGGCAGTTGGTGAGGACTTGCCGCAGATAATTGTTGTGCCAGTAGAACGGATGAACGGCGCTAATGGCGGTTTTGATTCTCTCACCGGTACGGTTTATTTGGCAGATAGTTTGATTAACCCTAATTCTGTCATTGCGAGTGAAACGAAGCAATTTCCAAATCTAGCTAACGTTCTCACAGAAGAATTAGGACACTACATCGATTCTAAGTTGAATCTAATAGATACTCCGGGAGATGAGGGGGCTTTGTTTGGGGCGTTGGTTCGCGGGGAGAAGTTGAGTCCGGTAATGATAAGCGAACTGAAACGGGAAAGCGATCGCCTCTACATCCTCAACAACTCCCTACCAGTAGAAGCAAGCATAGATGTGGAATGGGTCAAACAATTGGGAACTGCTGCGGACGAATGGTCTTATAGTTTGGCAAGGGATAAAAACAACAACCTCTATATAACCGGTTTCACCGAAGGCAGTCTGGAAGGCAGCAACAAAGGCAAGTGGGATGCGATTTTGGCTAAATATAATTCAGAGGGCGATCGCCTCTGGACGAAACAAATAGCAACTCCCGAAGACGACTACTCCTACGATATCGCCACCGACAAACAAGGCAACGTTTATATTGCAGGTCACACGGAAGGCAAATTAGGAGAAAGAGATGCTAAATCTCAAGATGCCTGGGTTGCCAAATATAACAAAAACGGTCAACAAATGTGGATAGAACAACTCGATGGCGGTTTTTCTAGCGACTACGCCAACGCCGTTGCCGCAGACAACCGGGGCAACGTTTATATTACAGGTAAAACTTGGGGAAATTTGGGCGGCAGCAATGTCGGGGAAGGGGATATCTGGGTTGCCAAATATAACAAAAAAGGCAACAAATTATGGGTAAAACAATTTGGTACTTCCGCCGAAGATGTCGCTAACGAAATTGCCCTCGACAAACGAGGAAATATTTATTTAGTCGGCAACACTTCTGGGAGTTTAGGTAATAGTTATCTCGGCGGCAATACTGATATTTTTGTTGCCAAATTAGACCGAAACGGGGAGTTATTGTGGACCGTACAAAATGGAACTTCTGGCGATGATAATGCCGAGGGAATTGCTATTGATAAAAACGGCAATATTTACGCTACCGGTTACACCAATGGCGACTGGGGAGGAACGAATCAAGGGTCGGAAGATTCTTGGTTGGTTAAGTACAATAAAGACGGTCAAAGTTTGTGGACTCGAAAGCTGGGTTCTGGGGGCAGCGACTGGTCTAATGATGTGACGGTTGATGTTAATAATAATGTTTATATTACCGGTTTGAGTGGAGGTTTTTTGGCGGACGGTTTTACCGGTGGGTTTGATGCTTTTATGGCAAAATATAACGCCGATGGCGATGAAATTTGGAAGCGACAAATTGGTACTTCTGAAAATGAGTTTGCCAGGGGTATTGCCGTAGATACCGATGGCAATATGCTTTACGTTACTGGAGATACCACGGGGGATTTTGGCGGCAGTAATGCGGGGGTTCGAGATCTGTTTGTGGCAAAGTTGAATCAAAATTTGCCTTCTATTTCTATTAAGGATGTTACGGTTCGCGAGGGAGATAAAGGAACTAAAATTGCTAGGGTTCCGGTGAGTTTGGAGGCGGAAACTAATGAGGTGGTTGAGGTTAGTTATTCTACTGCCAACGGTAAGGCAAAAAATAAACGGGATTATCAGCAAACTCGGGGAACTTTGGTTTTTGAACCCGGGGATTTTCGGAAGTTTATTGAGGTTCCTATTGTGGGAGATAAGAGGGTTGAGTTGGAGGAGAGTTTTAAGGTGAATTTGCGGCAACCTGTTAATGGATTTATTGAGGACGGTCAGGGAATAGTTACTATTACCGACGGCGATCGCCCCACTATTTCTATTAACAATCCTAAGATTAAAGAAGGAGATAGCGGAGTAACTGAAATGCAGTTTACTGTCAGTTTAAATGCTCAAACCGACCGAACGGTTAAGGTGGGATATGCGACTGAGGATAAAACGGCAGTGGCAGGAGAAGATTATCAGGAAAAACGGGGAACGATTGTTTTTAAACCTGGGGAGACAAAGCAGACTATTAGCATTCCGATAACGGGGGATAAGGACAAGGAGAAAGATGAGAAATTCGAGGTGGTTTTAAGCAAGGCTAAAAATGCTATTTTAGGTACTAAGAAAAAAGGCATTGCTACGATTAAAAATGACGACAAGAGCCGAATAATAGACCCAGATGGTAGTTTTGAATTAGCTACTAATTTAGGGACTGTTTCTGTGGAACCAGAAGAATTAGTGGATAGCATCGGTTTGCAGGAGGGAAATTATCGCGATACTAACGATTTTTATCGTTTCCGAGTAGGGGGAAGCGGAACCTTAAATCTGTTTATGGATGGGATGCTTCAGGATGCCAACGTGGAAGTTTATGGCAGTGGGGAGGAGTTAATTTCTAGTTCTAAAGAAGATGGTTTGACTGCTGAATTTATCAGCGTTGGTTTGGATAAGGGGAGTTATTTTGTTCGGGTGTTTCCTCAAGGGGGCGATCGCACCCCCTACCGTCTCAGTTTGAACTTTATTTAGTTAACCCGTAGAACGCGGCTATTGCCTGTTCTACAGATTAATATGCTAGAATACCAACAAGCTTTTTTTGTTAATTGCCTGGAGGAACATAGCCGATGACTACTCAAGAATTAATCGATTTAAGGACTTGCATTATGGAAGGAAGAAATAACGATGCTTTGGCAATTATTGACGAACTGGATGCTATGAGTAAAAAAGACACAATTATTAAAATAGAATCTTATTTAATTGTCTTGTTAGTTCATTTAATAAAAAATCAGGTGGAAGGGCGATTAACTAATTCCTGGGCGGCATCCATTCGCAATGCAATTCGAGGAATTAAAAAGTTAAATCTCCAAGGAAATAAGACTTCTTATTACATCAAGGAGGATGAATGGGATGAGATGTTAGAAGAGGCGATCGAGTTTGCTATCCGGGAGGCAAGCGTGGAAGTGGAAGATGGTGCTTATAGCCAGTTTCAACTCATGGAAATGGTGGATAGGACTGCTATAATGGTAACTGCTAATAGTTTTTTAGGGTTAACTTACGGTCGTTCTGCTAAAGATTTGCTGGAAATTATTGACGATAATTTGACATTATTACCCGGCGGAGAAGAGTGGAGGTTTGGTAAGAAAAATAAATAGGGAAT
>CAZSTZ010000028.1:0-27200 GCA_964609515.1 uncultured bacterium
GTAGATCCAAACCTCGGGAACGCGGATGGCAGTATAAGCATCCAAAACGGTTTTAGAAGTTACGTCAGATTCAATGGCAAGGTCTGGAGGCGGATCGAGATCTAAATCTAGATTTAGATTACCCCGAACCCGTTCGGCATTGTCGATATAAAGACCGGTATCGGGTTCGACTCCCGCCACCGGAGGACGCTTCAAAGTGGTAGAACCAAAGTCCTCCCAGTCGCGACCTTGGCGATCGAGTATGGTTTTGACGATATCGGCAATAATGCGGTGGGGGCGATCGCGTAAGGCGAGGGGAGACATAATTTCTAGTTTTCCTCATGCCCGGACAGGCAAGATGCCTGTCCTACGGGGATGGTGGGTTTATTCGCTGTCGGGATCTATACCGAGTTCCCGCAACCGTTCGGCCAAGCGGCGGGCCAGTTCTTGGGCCTGTTGGGCTTGCGATTGAGCCTGTTGGGCCCGTTCCCGTTCCTGTTGGGCCTGCAATTGGGCCTGTTGGGCCTGCAATTGTTCTTGTATGGCCGCTTCCTGGGGAGTGGGTACCAGTTGACCGTTGGGAGTAAAGTAACGCAATTTACCGCCATCTACTCCCAGATACAACTCTAATTCCTGACTCCAGCGCCAACCTTGGTTATTGGGTTGAATTTCCTCGTAGCGATCGCCCTGCATCCTCCATCCTTGAAATTCCAAACTTTCGGGGTCGAACCAGAAATATTCTGGAGTGCGGAAATTGTCCTGATATAAGTCTTTTTTCAACTTGCGATCGACCCTCGCGGTGGAGTCCGATAGCAATTCGATAATAAGATTGGGATATTTACCGTTTTCCTCCCAGACAACCCAAGACTTCCGAGGTCGCTTCTGGGTTTGCTTCACCAGGAAAAAATCGGGACCGCGAAATTCGCGATCTTTCAACTGCAGGCGACTATAATAAATAGTCAAGTTGGCACCGATAAAATAATCGTTCTTATTGCGCCACCACCATTCCAGACAACTTACCAGCAACATCAGTTGCATATAGTGTTCTGAGCTTTCCATTTCTGGTTCCTCGCTTTCTAGTTGGGTGGCATCCGGCATTATTGCCTCTAACTCTCGGGCAGTTAAAACCATTGGGCCTCACCTTCGTTAATTAATAGATCTGGTTTGCATTATAACATGAGTTTTAAGGTTCGTAGTAATCGCGGAGCGCGATAGTTCGGGGTGTTGGGTTCCGTTTCACTTCACCCAACCTACAATTTTAGCTACAATTTTAACAACTACCCTCGATCCAAAATCAACCTCGCCAACTGCCTTTTTATCAAATTTCCCAGAGTTTTCATCGCTGCTTCGATTTCCTCCGACCACGGCAAACCGGTATTGAGACGGAAACAATTAGCATAACCGCCAGAGGGGGAAAACATGGAACCGGGCGCTATACTAATATTATGCTGGCAAGCTTCCTCGTAAAGTTCCATCGAATCAAAACCCAAAGGCAACTCCACCCACAAAACATGACCGCCACACGATCGCGTTACCTTAGTTTCTGCGGGGAAGTAGTCGCAAATTGCCTGGATAGTTCGCATCGTTTGTTGGTGGTAGGCCCGTCGCAGGTGGCGCAGGTGTCGATCGCATCCGCCGTTAGCGAGAAAAGCGGCGATCGCTAATTGAGGTACCGTTGCCGTAGTTAAATTCATGGAAAATTTCAACCGTTCTACTTCCTGGTTATACCGACCGGGAATTGCCCAACCCACTCGCAAACCGGGAGATAAAGTTTTGCTGAAAGAGGCGCAATATAAGACTAAACCTTCGCGATCGAATGCTTTAATTGCTTTGGGGCGGTTGTCTCCTTGAAAATATAACTCCCCATAGACGTCATCTTCTATTAAAGGTATTTGATATTTGGCAAGCAATTCTACAAGTTGCTGTTTCTTTTCATCGTTCATGCAACTGCCCAAAGGGTTGCTAAAATTAGAAACAATGGCGCAAGCATTGACTTTTCCCTCTTCGAGGGCCTTTTCTAAATGGTCTAAAGACATACCATCTCGCGGGTGGGTGGGAAGTTCCAACGCTTTTAATTGCAGGGATTGGAAAATTTCCAACAACCCGTAGTAGGTGGGAGACTCGATCGCGATGGTATCTCCCGGTTTGGCGATCGCCCGCAAGGATAAAGAAATCGCCTCGCAAGTACCGTTAGTAACGATAACCTCGTCGGGAGTCACCGAACAACCGGCCTCCATCATCCGCCGGGCGATTTCGTGGCGGAGGGGTTCGCAACCGGGAAGGGGGGTGTAGGAGTGAGATTCGATGGGGCGATCGCGCAACACCTGTCCGATTAAACGGTTTAGAGGGCCCGTCGGCAGCAATTCCGCCGCAGGTACCGCCGCCCCCAATTTGATTGTTTTAGGATTTCTCAAAGCGGCATTAATTCGCAACGCCAAAGAAGCATCCACCAAACAAACCTTTTTCGGGGGAAGAGATTGATTTGGTTCGTCGGGATGGGATACGAAATGTTGTTTCACATAATATCCAGATTGAGGTCTGACTTCGATTAAACCTCGGTCTTCCAAAACCCGATATGCTTCTAAAACTGTCGAGATGCTGACGGACATTTGATTGTGTAATTTCCTCACCGAAGGGAGGCGATCGCCCGGTTGCAAGGTATCTTCTTCTATTAATGCTTCGATGCGGTTGGCGACCTCTTCGTAAAGGTTTGTTCCTGGGGATTTTTGGATGGGAGTGACTTTCATAAGTAATTAACAATTAACAATTAACAATTGAGCTTAATTTGTAGGTTGGGTGGAACGCAGTGGAACCCAACATCTTCGTTGGGTTGCGTTGCACTCCACCCAACCTACAAAAAAATGGCGAAGGTATTCGCTGCAGTCGGTCAAGAAACCCGGTTTTTTCAAAAAACCGGGTTTCTAAGTCCTGATGGACCGTTTGGTCCAACTTAGTCCCACCCTACTTTACGGGCAAATTTGGACAACAGATACAGTTGGGGGCAGTTGCAACCATAACAGTTACAGCAACTACAACTGTACTGCTTAAAATTCATTATAACTGCCACTGTTATGTTTTTGTCAAGGCTGTCATAATAAAAAATGAAGACAGTTATTCGATCCCCCCCCGCCCCCCGCTGAGTTGGGGGGAGCAAGAGGAAAACCTTTAGTTGAACGGGGGTAGCCTCAAAGTCCCCCTTGGGAAGGGGGATTTAGGGGGATCGCGTTTAACTTAACTACTGGAGGTAACAATTATGAAAAACTATCGAGGTACATCATCTTATAATTCTATCTCGCCCGCAGCCGGATTTTTAACCAACCCCAAATTGGCTTTTATCTGGAATTGGCTGGATGCAGCAGAACATTTTGCAGCGAAAGTAGGGAAGGGAGTTTTGGCATTTTTATTAGACAATTCCGAGATTAAAATTATCGAGAAAACCGACAAAAATGGTAATGCAATTTGGGAAGTGTACGATAGAGGAAGGGGGCGATCGCTCTTTTACTCGGAAGAAGAAGTTAGGGCGTGGTTGGACCGGCGTTACTATCTTTAAATAAATTTCGTATTGTCATTTTGAGGCTGTTTTTAAATAACTTAAAGTCCAATAAAAGCCGTTCAAACAGCCGAAGCAATCTTAAATTTTTGTTGTCATTGCGAGGCGGTTGGTAAATAATTTAAGTTCTAATGGCAGCCATTCAAACAGCCGTAGCAATCTCATAGATTCTCAAAAATTGTTCGAAACTATCGGGAGAAAAAAAAGATGCTAATTAACACAACTCCTCAAGAGGAAATCAAAGAAAAAAACAGTTTAATTTTGTTGCTGAAAAACTTTGTACGCTTCAGCATTTTCTACGGAGAATACATCACCAACAGAATCAGTTAGACAAATTCAGAAACCCGGTTTTTTCATGCATACCGGGTTTCTTAGTTTTTTGGTTTCTTAGTAAGCAAAACCGGGTTTCTCGACCGCTATAAAATCTATTGCTGGAACTGCCCTAACAACCAAGTGAAAACTTGACCGTGGTCAGTTTCGCGAGTGCGCTGCAAAGCTTCTTCTAATAGAGATATTGACAACCCCGGCAAAACTTGAGATTCAGTAATTCGCTGACTGCCACCATTAGCAATGGCAAAAGCGATAAGTTCGGCTTTTTTAACATCGACTATCCAATATTCCTCAACGTTGAGGTCTTCATAAAACAGACGTTTCTCCCCTTTATCGTCAGCAAGGGAACTGCTGGCAACTTCTACCACCAGAGTCGGTGGCAGATAGATGTTGAGGTCGATAATTGAAACGTCGCAAGGAACGGCGTTGGCATTTTCGCCAATATAAAAAGATGCGTCGGGTTGAGCTTCTTGGTATCCCGCTTTGCGATAACTGCAGTTATCTTTGCCATCGAGTTTGATGCCTTTAATAGCCGCAAACAAAGCAATGGCCCCGATAATAACTAGGTGGTCTCTGGCGTGTGGATTTCCTAATGGTGACATTTCGATTCTGAATTGACGATCGTAGTAGTAACTTTTGGCCTTTTGATACGTTGGGTCTTCAATAACTCGAATATATTCGTCCCAAGGGGCCGTTACCCAAGTAT
The DNA here is from genome assembly GCA_964609515.1 of uncultured bacterium. GTDB lineage: Bacteria > Cyanobacteriota > Cyanobacteriia > Cyanobacteriales > Microcoleaceae > CALKCV01. The sequence goes on from CAZSTZ010000028.1 coordinate 4,566, forward strand.
CGGTTGGTATTTTGGTTTGTAGTTGAGTCATAGTTTTACGAGAAAACGACACGGGTGGCACGTTCTCATTATAAGCTTAATCTAAATTTTTTTTGTAGGTCGTGCGGACCTTCGTGGAACCCGACTTTCGATGTTGGGTTCGGTCTGCGTGGATAATGTTGGGTTACGTTTCACTTCACCCAACCTACTAATGGTATTTTTTTACTTTGGCGAACGATGAGAAATAAAAAAGGTATTTCAAAAAAACAGGCACATAGCTCATTTCACCCACCAATAACAAACAAAAAATTGACGACTTGTCATTTCCCCAAACATTTATGATAGAATTGAGCCAAACAACCAAGAACCAGGAGAAAATCTGCAACATCCGTTGCCGACCAACCCCCGGAACCTACCAAAAACCCAATTGTTAATTGTTAATTGTTAATTGTTAATTGCCCCAAATGATTCCAAAATACCTAAGCTTAAAAAATTTCCTCAGCTATCGGGAAGCATTCCTCGACTTTACCGGTCTCCATACCGCCTGCATCTGCGGTCCCAACGGCGCCGGCAAAACCTCCCTTCTGGAGGCGATCGCCTGGTCTATCTGGGGCAGCAGTCGCGCCACTACAGAAGAAGACATCATCCATGTCGGCGAAAAAGAAGCGCGAGTCGATTTTACCTTCAGCTTCCACGGCAATACCTACCGAGTCATCAGAAGTCGCCGCCGGGGGCAGTCGCCCGCCCTAGAATTTCAAGTTGCCAGTGGCGAAGGGTTTATCACCTTAACCGAAAAAGGCGTCCGGGCAACCCAACAAAAAATCCTCGAACACGTCAAACTAGACTACGATACTTTCGTCAACTCCGCCTATCTCCGCCAGGGCAGGGCAGACGAATTTATGCTCAAACGGGCAACCGAACGCAAGGAAATCTTGGCAAACCTCCTCAAACTCGAACAATACGACCTTCTGGCAGAACGCGCTAAAGAACGTTCCCGGGAATTTAAGGCAAAAATGGAATTGTTGGAGCAAAATTTGGAGTCCGTCAAGGGGCAACTGGAACGACGAGAGGCGATCGCTACCCAACAAACCGACCTCCAAACCGCCCTCGCCCAACTCCAACAACAACAAGACACCGACAGGGAACGACTCCAACACTTACTTACCCAACAACACCACCGCCAAACCTGGGAAAAACTCCTCCAAGGGCAACAACAACAGCGGGGCAACCTCGCCGGAGAATGCCGCCGTCTGGAACGGGAACTCGCCACCGCCCGACAGCAACAAAACGAACTCGCCGCCTTGCTGGAACAAGAAACAGAAATAAGCGCCGGTTATACCAACTTCTACAACCTCCAAGCAGCCGAAGAAACCCTATCCGCCAAATTCGAACGCTACCAAACCGCCCTTAACCGCCGCCAACAACTCCAAGAACAACAGCGGCGGCAACTCTACCGACTCGAACGGCAACTCCAACAGTTCCAAGGGAGGTTAGACTCTTTGCAACAGCAGGAAAAGGAAAATCTGGATATTCTCGCCAAACGAGACAAAGTGGAGGCCGGTTTGGTACAACTCGAAGCGGCGAGAAACCGGTTAAGCGAACTCGATCGCCTCCATCTGGAAGTTACCCCCCTCTTGCAGCAACGCCAGCAGTTACAACTAAACCTCGAACGGGCCGACGCCCGCTTAAACGCCCGCTTGAACGAGTTAAACGCTTCCGTTCGTCAGTTGCGACACACCCAACAGCAACAGCAACCAAAATTAACCGGGGAACTGCGGCAAGTAATAGAACGCATCGCCGAACTGGATAACCGCAAGGTTTACCAAAACCGAGTCCGGGAAAAGGGGCAGGAAAGGCACCGGTTTATCGAACATTTGGCAAGCAACCAAAGGGAGTACGACGCGAAACTCAAGGAGTTAGACCAAAAATTGCACCTGTTAAACCAGGGCATCGAAGGTCAAACCCAGGAATATCCCCCTTGTCCGTTGTGCGATCGCCCCTTAGACGAACATCACTGGCACTTGGTGGTTGACAAACATCAAAACCAACAAAAAGAGTTAAGGGATTTATTGTGGGTCGTCCGGGAACAATTGACCATTTCCGAACGAGAAATCGAAGTTTTGCGAACCGAGTATCGGGAGATACAAAAAGAAGTCGCCAACTATGACGAGTTGCGGGAACGTCGGGGACGGTTGCAGGCCCAGTTGGATGCTATAGATAAAGATGAGGAACGGGTGCGGGAATTGATAGTAGAAGCAGAGGAAATAGAGCGATCGCTCCACACGGGAGATTATGCCGCAGATTTATATGTGGAAATCAACAATCTCGATCGCCAACTTCAAGCATTAAATTATGACGAACAAGACCGCGCTTTGGCCCGCAACGAAGAGAAACGCTGGCGGTGGGCGGAAATCAAACAGGGAGAAATTAAAAGCGCCGAAAATCGGTTAGCAAAAATTAACATCCAGCGCCCGGAATTAGAACGGGAAATAGCCGTTTTAGAACAACAATTAGAAGACGAGAAAACCAGCTCGGAAATCCAGCAGCAAATAAGAGCCGTTGAGAACAATTTGGCAGAGATTAATTACAATATAGACGAGCATAATAACGTCAGAAGCGAATTGAGAAAATCCCAATTTTGGCTAACTCGCAACGAGAAATTGCAACAAGCAAAACAGCAGTTTCCTCAAGTCCGAGAAAAAATCGAAACCCTCGAAACTTCTCTGGAAAGAATGGGGCGAGACTTAGGAGAAAACGACGCGCAAATTGCCACTTTAGAAAAGCAATTAGAAAAGCAACTGGCAGAGTCACCCGATGCCTCCGGGGAAATCAAAATCTTGGAAGAGAAAATACAGCAACGCCGCCGAGAATTAGACGATCGCCTCGGCAGTTTGGGTCGCCTCCAACAGCAATTACAACAGTTAGATAATTTGGCAAAGCAAAGCCAACAACAGCAGGAAGAGTTAAAAACAGCCCGCCGCCAATACCGAGTTTATCAAGAGTTAAGCACCGCTTTTGGCAAAAAAGGCATTCAGGCTTTAACTATCGAAAATCTTTTACCGCAGTTAGAGGCAGAAACCAATAACATTTTAGCGCGGTTGAGCGCCAACCAATTGCACGTTCAATTCGTCACTCATAAGCCTACCAAAAAGAGCAAATCTTCCAAGAAAAAGACAGTTAAAACCATCGAGACTTTAGATATTTTAATTGCCGATGCCCGAGGCACGCGACCTTATGAAACTTATTCGGGTGGCGAGGGTTTTAGAATTAATTTTTCCATTCGTTTAGCCTTAGCAAAACTGTTAGCTCAAAGGGCGGGAACGGCCTTGCAAATGTTAATTATCGATGAAGGTTTTGGCACCCAAGATGCCGAGGGCTGCGAAAGGTTAATTGCTGCGATTAACGCTATAGCCTCGGATTTTTCCTGCATCTTAACGGTGACGCATATGCCCCATTTACGAGAAGCATTTCAAGCCAGAATAGAAGTTAGTAAAACCCCTGGAGGTTCTCAATTGAATTTGTTGATGTAATAAACCTGCTACCGTGCCAGAAACCCGGTTTTTACAGAAATTCCGGGTTTCTTAAATCTCCAACTTACCCAAAAAACCATGTCTTACAGCGAATTTACCCTTGACGAACTCAAAAGCGAATTTAACCTTAGCGTTCAAATTGCAGACGAATTATTTGCTAAGATTTCCCCCGTTAGACCGACCGAAACGTTGAAAGAAATTTTAGCAGAAAATATTCCTCTGGCCTTACAAATAGATACAGAAAAAGCCAGGTCGGAAATGATAATAACGCCGATTTTGATTGAAATCAGAAAATATTTAAAACGCCAAATAAGTCTATTTTCGGGTACTGATTTTACAGTCGATCGCTCTAAAAAACTGAACGGCAGATGCGACTTTATCCTTAGTCTTTCCCCAGAACAATTAATGGTAACTGCTCCAGTAGTGACGATGGTAGAAGCGAAGGGGGATAATATTAAATCGGGTATCCCTCAATGCATCGCAGAAATGGTGGCGGCTCAAATTTTTAACGCTCAAAAAAAGAATAATATTTCTGCGGTTTATGGGGTAGTGACAACGGGTAGCGTTTGGAAGTTTTTAAGGTTAGCAGAAAATACTGTTTATTTAGAAGCGGGGGAACGTTATTTAGGAGATTTAGAAACCATAATGGGGATTTTTATCGAGATAATTAAAAGTGCGCGATCGCCCCTGGATGAGTAGAGGTAAGAAACCCTTCCCACGCCAGAAACCCGGTTTTTTCATGCATACCGGGTTTCTTAAATCTTCAGTGCTTTTAGTACAGACAAATTACAAGGGCAGGTAAGTCACGCGATCGCTCAATTCTTCAGGAGAACAAGCTTTAGCAATTATTTCTAAATCGCTGATACAATCGCCAATAGAAAGTCGCGATTGACGGCAGTAAATGACACCTGGGAAGGTAAAACCTTGAATTTGACGGCGTTTTGCCTCTATCAAAAAATCTTTATCTTGCGAAAAGATCGGGCATCCGAGTTCGACGGCGCGATCGAACACTATCGGGTCTGGTTCTCCAGAGAGGCCATCTTCTTGAACCGTAAGGACATTTACCCCTCGGCGGCGCAACCCTTCTGTAATTAGTCTGGATACGTTTTCATCCATATAGAAAGATAGACTGGGAGCAAGTCAGTTTTGTAATTTTTCTCTCTCGATAATTTCATACTCATGACGAGTACTCGTGACGAATACTCAAATAAAAAGCGGTTTTTTTGAGTATGAGTACTCGTCATGAGTACTCGTCATGAGAAAATAAATATGCAAAACTGACGTGCTCCCGATAGACTCATTTTAACCCCATTTTCCTAATCTTAACAGCAATAGGCGAGATACCTGCTTCTCGTTCTGCCTGTTTGACATACTCTTCTCGTTTCTCGTAGTCTGCATCTATTTCTTCTCGGTTATCCCAATAATAAGCTAGGGCAGAATAAATTTGACTCATGCTTAAATGGGGGTAGCTTTCGTGCAACTCTTCTGGAGTCCAACCGTAAGCTTTTACTGAGGTTATCAGTTCTACGACTTTCATCGTACTCCCACTAATAATGGGAACGTTTTTTTCGTCGAGATGGATGTATTTGTATTCGGTTTTGGTGGCTGTCATAGTTTTAGTTTGTGCTAATAATTCAAGTGCAATCTAGCGCTCTTGACTACAGTTATTTATGGTAATCCCATTTTGCTAGTTTTGTCAAGACCTTTTTTATTAGGAAAAGTCCCAGGTCTCCCACGCCAGAAACCCGGTATGCATGAAAAAACCGGGTTTCTTAAATCTCCAAGTACAAAAAACCCGGTTTCTTAATTCCAATTTCCTAGATTTTAACTAACTGCAAAATCTGTAAATTGACGGATGTAGGGACTATAAAAAGCTAACACGATATCCTCTTTGGGAACCCCCAATTTTAGAAATTCGTTAGCCATTCCAATTTCTGTTCCGTCGTGCTGAATCCAAATTTTGTCGTTTTTAATGTCAATATGTAAAATACATCCGCGCACTCGGTGTTTGTTATTCCATCCTACATTCATCAGCATTGTTAGCTGTAACAACGTGTAGCATATTATGCTAACCTCTAATTACAATTATCCAAAACGTACCGATCGTAATCCAGAGGCACAAAAGAATAACCGAAAGGAGAACAGCGAGAAAGAACGACCTTAGCTAGATCGATTCTCGACTCCTTGCGATCGCCATTAGGTAAAAAATGTATTTCCCCCGTAGCGCCATAAGAACTAAAACTCTCATCTGCCAAAGCATTTTGCAGGGCTATTCGTTTCGTCAATTCTTGTTGTTGTGGCAGAGATTCCAAACCAGTAATTAAAACCCGAGTAGCATCGTAAGCCAAAGCAGTGCGCCAACTTACAGAACCTCCCCATAAATTCTCAGCTTCTTTAGGAAAAGTCGGATTGGGACTATTAAAACTCATCCAAGGGGTAGCTATGACCAAATTATTAGCCGCTTCTGCGGCCCCAAACTTTAGAGTATATTCGTTATAGACGCTATCTGCAGCGACGATGGCAAAATTATATTCGCCATTAGCTTTTACTACTTCTATGGCCTCGGCCCTAGTGGAGCTATTGGGAAATAGAGCTAGGGCATTAACTTCTTGTAGAACTGCAATTTCTAAAGCGTTAGAAGCGTTAAAAGAAGTCCGAGAAAAATCAAACTTATCATCATTATTTTTAAAAACAGTACCGCCTCCAGCGCTAAAATTATTGATAAATTGGTTTCGGAGAGAGGAGCTGTAAGCGCTGTTGGGGTTGTGAAATATTGCTACCTTCGGCAAACCAGAATATTGATTTATCAGATAACTAGCAATAGCTTGAGCGGTTGCGGTATCCGAAGGTACGGTACGAAAGAAAAAATTATTTCTGTCGGAAAGTAAAGCATATGTGCTAGTAGGAGATACTGCTACTAATTGGTTTTCTTCGTAAACCGGGGCAGCTTTAATCGTGACATCGCTAGAAAAGTGACCCACCACACCGAGGACTTGACCGATACGGGCTAAATCTTCTGCTTTGCGAACGGCCTTTAGAGGATCGTTCCCATCATCGGCGATAATTACGAGCAGACCTTTGCCACCTATTTTAGTATCGCTTTTATTGATAGCATCTTGGGCCTGGGCCACACCTCGGAGAATTTCCATTCCCGAATTGAGAGCTTGGGTATCGGCTTTAATAGGAGCTACAACAGCGATGGTGTAAGCATCCGCGTTTTGAGCGGCTAGCAGAGCATTATTAAGGTAAATTAAAGTTTCGGGATCGTTTCCTTGCAGGAGGCGAGCAGTTTTTAGAAAATCAACAGCAGCTGCATAATTTCTCTCGGCAAAAGCTTTAACTGCTTCTTGTTTGGCATCTAGGGCGGAACCCGGTATCAAAATTTCTTCGCCACAACTCAAATCGTCCTCAAAATTGACCGGACAAATAGTGTGTCCTTCTGGCAGGATCGCCAGTAAAACTCCTATTACTGCCAGCATTACTAGGGAATTTCTTTGTTGCCTGCCTTCTTGCGATTGTGCGGGAGATTTTTTCTTCAGAAGGGGAAATTTAACCCCACGAGAGATAGATGGTAGCGAGATGGTATCTCCAACGCTTCGCGATCGCTCCTCTTGCGGTGGAGCATCTTCCTTTGCAACTGGAAGTTCTTTGTCATCTGCATCGGCGGGCGGTGGAGGCTGTTCGGCTTGCAATTGACCTAGAATTTCTAAAATCTCTTCCGTAGTTTGAGGGCGCGACTGGGGCAAACAAGCCATCATGTCGTCGAGCAACTCTGCGAAGTTTTTGGATAGATTTGGTCGGCGGTTTCGCCAGATCGCTCTGCCAGTTTGAGGGTCGCAGGGAAGGTCTTGGGGATGTTCTCCAGTTAGTAAATAAACCATAGTGCGAGCGATAGCGAAAAAGTCTGACTGTCGCATCGCTTTACCTTCGTACTGTTCTGGAGCAGTATAACCTCGGGATATTATATTAGTAACATCTTTCCCTTCTACTTCTCTTAAGTAAGTTTCGATAATTTCCCGACAGGCACCAAAGTCAATTAAAGCTAGTTGACCCCATTTTTCCGCTTGAGCTTGCGCTTTTGGCAGCTCTTCTCCTTTCTCAGAATCTGGCAGACTAGACTCAGCAGATTTCTCCCCCCCCTCTCCCGCTTTCTGTTGCGGCAGAGAACTGCGCAGAATAATATTATCGGGTTTCAAGTCTCGGTGGATGCAATGAAACTGATGGAGCTGGCCCACAATTTGTACCAATTGAGTTAGCCAGGCGATCGCCCTTGCTTCCTCGATCGGTTCGTTATTATTTTGTTTGAACCAATCCTCCAAATTAATTCCCGAAATTTTCTCCATTACTAGACATTGAAGGCGATCGTTAGCATCTTCCGAAAGACAGAAATATCCCTGGGGTTCCACCTCTGGGAGTCCGGGCCCCTTTAGCTGAGTTAAGACTTGGGCTTCCTCGCCAAATAGGGAGATAGCTTTCTCCAGATGTTCGTTTACTAGAACGGGAGGGGTTTTTAAAACCTTCATAATTTTTGGCTTACCCCCATCGGTCACTTGCCAAGTTTGACCGAACCCACAGTCACTCAACAATTGAATGACTCGGTAGCGATCGTGCAATAACTCTCCTGGAATAATCATATTAAGTTTTTCTTTAAATCTAAATAAATTATAAAGATTTGTTTTTTGTTTTAGGGACAACAGAATTGTCCCTGGATACAGTCGTATATTATTACATCCCATCCGAATAAATGTCGATTGGGGAAAAATCATACTCATACTCATACTCTTATTCTTACTCAAAAAATTTTTCCGTAAAGACAAAAGCCATGCCGTACAGGAATTGGGAGGACAAACAACGGTCATTAACTTTTTTTGAGTAAAACTACTCAGCCATGCTATTATAATAGTCCCATTGCCCTAAATACTGAAGAGGTGAAAAACTCAGGCCCATAAAGTTTTCCCGAGAAAACCAGAAACGATGGCAAGGCCCAAATCGTAAATTCAAGAAAACTGTTATTGCCAAATTCCCCAAAAAATCCTTCCCCAATAGCATCATGGGACTAATAATACTCTTATTCATACGAGTAAGACATTGCATTACCACTTACAAGGGAATACGGTCGAGCAATTGGAGCGCGTTCCCGAACGCATAAAAGAAAAATCAAAGATTCTCCGATCGCGGGTAACAAATAAACAACAGAATCCAAATTTTCCCAAAAACATTAACGGAGGAAAAAAATGCCAGTACCGCTAAAACCAATCACAGATCCAGCTTACGATATCCTGCGCTCCGAGCGCCAACCTTTAGGCTCGATCTTTTCTCCAGACAGCGTAGCTGTAATCGGAGCGACAGATAGAGAGGGTAGCGTCGGTAGGACCATCCTGTGGAACCTACTGAGCAATCCTTTTGGAGGAACAATTTTTCCGGTGAACCCCAAACGTAACAACGTCTTGGGAATACCGGCCTATCCCAGTATTAAAGAAATACCCCAAACCGTCGAGCTAGCAATAATTGTCATTCCAGCCATTGCAGTCCCAGATGCAATCCAAGAGTGCGTGGATGCAGGAGTCAAAAGCGCGATCGTAATTTCGGCAGGGTTTAAAGAAATAGGACCGGAGGGCATAGAATTAGAGCGGCGAATCCTAGAAATAGCTAAAGGCAAAATGCGCATCATCGGCCCGAACTGTCTGGGAGTAATGAACCCCCATACGGGACTAAATGCGACTTTTGGCAGCAAAATGGCTCGTCCGGGCAATTTAGGTTTTATCAGTCAAAGCGGCGCTTTTTGTACCGCAGTTCTCGACTGGAGCTTGCCAGAAAACGTCGGTTTTAGCGCCTTTGTTTCCATCGGTTCCATGCTGGATGTCAATTGGGGCGATTTAATCTACTATCTCGGAGACGATCCCAATACTAAAAGCATCGTTATCTATATGGAATCTATCGGCGACGCGCGCTCGTTTTTGTCCGCTGCCCGGGAGGTTGCCCTGACCAAACCGATAATTGTCATCAAAGCGGGTCAAACCGAAGCCGCCGCCAAAGCCGCCGCTTCTCATACTGGTTCCCTGACGGGAAGCGACGACGTTCTCAATGCCGCATTTCGTCGCTGCGGGGTATTGCGGGTTAATCGCATTTCCGAACTTTTCGATATTGCCGAGGTCATGGCAAAACAACCCCAGTTGCCCAAGGGACCGCGATTGAGCATTATCACTAATGCCGGCGGACCGGGGGTAATAGCTACCGATGCCCTGATTTCCTCGGGAGGCGAACTGGCCAATTTGTCAGAAGAAACTAAAGCCGAATTAGATAAGTTTCTGCCTCCCCACTGGAGTCATGGCAATCCCATCGATATCCTGGGAGATGCGGACCCGCAGCGCTATGCTAAAACTTTAGAAACGGCGGTGAAAGACCCCAACAGCGACGGCTTTTTAGTGATTCTCACTCCTCAAGCAATGACCGATCCTACGGCTACAGCAGAACAGTTGAAAGAGTGCGCCGCCAACGCCAAAAAACCTGTAATTGCTAGTTGGATGGGAGGAGATGAAGTAACCGCAGGAGAAATTATTCTGAATAAAGCAAGTATTTCTACATACCGCTATCCCGATGCGGGAGCGCGACTGTTTAATTTCTTGTGGAAGTATAACTACAACCTCCAGGGCATTTATGAAACTCCGGTGCTGCCCAGCGATAAGAAAACCATAAGCGATCGCGTTAACGTCACCAAGACGATTAAAGCAACCCGCAAAGCTAACCGTACTATCCTCTCGGAATTTGAATCGAAACAAATACTAGAAGCTTACGGCATTCCCATTGTCAAAACCGTTACCGCTCAAAGCAAAGCAGAAGCGGTGGAGGCAGCAAATTCTATGGGTTATCCGGTGGTACTCAAACTCTATTCAGAAACTATTACCCATAAAACCGATGTGGGTGGCGTGCAATTAAATCTCAAAGATGCCGAAGCCGTAGAATGGGCCTATAGCGCGATTCAAGATGCGGTGAGTCGTAAAGCCAGTCCGGAGGATTTCTTGGGAGTAACCGTCCAGCCGATGTTAAACCTCAACGACGGTTACGAACTAATTATCGGCAGCAGCATCGACCCGCAGTTCGGACCGATACTCTTGTTTGGCTTGGGAGGGCAGCTAGTGGAAGTATTTAAAGATAGGGCTCTGGCTTTGCCACCTCTGAATACGACCCTAGCGCGACGGATGATGGAACAAACTAAAATCTATGAAGCTCTCAAAGGAGTTCGGGGCAGGGCAGCCGTAGATTTAGAAGAGTTGGAAAAACTGATGGTACGCTTTAGCTATTTAATAGTAGAGCAACCTTGGATTAAAGAAATAGATATTAATCCCCTGCTCGCTTCTTCCGAACGACTGATAGCTCTGGATGCTCGGGTGGTTCTCCACGAACCAGAACTGAGTCAGGAACAATTACCCGAACCGGCCATTCGTCCCTATCCGGTGCAATATGTGAAAACTTGGGCGCTCAACAACGGGCTCGAAGTTACTATTCGTCCCATCCGCCCGGAAGACGAACCGGCGATCGTCGAGTTTCACAAAACGCTCTCGGAGGAAAGCGTCTATTTGCGTTACTTTAATATGATGAAATTGAGCCGGCGCATCGCCCACGAACGTTTAACCCGGGTTTGTTTCATCGATTACGATCGCGAGATGACTTTAGTGGCGGACTATATTAACCCTGAAACTGGGAAACACGAAATTTTAGGTGCCGGCAGTTTGAGCAAACTGCATGGGGTAAACGAAGCGGAATTTGCCATGCTCGTCAGCGATGCTTACCAGCGCCAGGGATTGGGAACCGAAATCCTGCGACGACTGATACAAGTCGGTCGCAACGAGAAACTCGATCGCATTAAAGGAGAAACCCTCCCAGAAAATGCAGCCATGCAGCGAGTTTGCGAAAAAGTAGGCTTCCAGATAGAACGGGCCGGCGACTTTGTGAAGTTGGCTCTCGAACTCGGATAATAGAAAATAGGGAATGGGGAATTGGGAATTGGGAATTGGGAATTGGGAATTGGGAATTGGGAATTGGGAATTACTCGTTCCCCGTTCCTTTTTTTTTAGAAACCGGGTAACTCGTGCGAAACCCGGTTTCTAAAAATCAAAAATTGAAAATTGATTTTTTTAGAAGCCTATTCATACTCAGAACGAGTAGTCATACTCATCAAAAATTGTCAATTGTTATAGCAATTCTCGAATTAATGAGGTACAGTTTTTATCTTTGAAGAAAAAATGTCCATAACTGTACCTCAGCAAACCGAGAAGCGCTATAATTGTCAATTGTCAATTAATATAAAGAATTGTCAATTAATATAAAGATGCGGGCAGGCGGTTTTTGAAAAAAAAAATCAACCACCGTGATAACTCGGAGGAGTCTTGTGGGTAAACTACTGCTTAAGTCTCCTTAAGTTATACAAAAAAGGTAAATATGAATTCTGAAACAAGGCTAGAAACCAGGACAGCCAAACTACCGCAAAATCTAAACTTTCTGCGTCCCCTGGGCACTTACGAAACCGGGATTTTCGATGAAGCTGCCGCCGAGATTCCGGCCTACGACCCCAGAAGTCAAAGGCTTTTTGTAGTCAAGGCTACAGAAGCCGAGGTGGACGTACTGGACATCAGCAATCCTCAAAACCCGACATTGGATTTTACCATAGACGTATCCTCCCACGGAGGAGGAGTCAATAGCGTGGCAGTCAACCAAACCGGGGTAGTAGCCGTAGCAGTAGAAGCCGAAGTAAAACAAAGAGGGGGCTCCGTTGTCTTTTTTAATAGAAACGGAAACTTTCTGAGCAAAGTTAACGTCGGCTCTCTGCCAGATATGCTGACCTTTACCCCCGACGGTAAAAAGGTATTAGTAGCCCACGAAGGAGAACCCACGGATAACTACCGAAGCGATCCCCGGGGAACGGTAGATATCATTGACATATCGGGGGGAGCGAGAAATGTAACCCAGCAAGACGTTACCACCGCCAACTTTGCCGATTTTAACCCGCGCAAAGAAGAGCTAATAGCCAAAGGAGTGCGCATTTTCGGTCCTGGAGCTAACGTTCCCCGGGACTTAGAACCGGAATATATAGCAGTATCCCCCGATGGAACCACTGCCTTCGCCACCTTGCAAGAAAATAACGCCTTTGCGGTCATCGATATAGAAGCGGGGGAAATTGCGGATATTCTGCCCCTGGGTTACAAAGACCACAGTCGGGGACCGGCAACCTTGAATCAGTTTAATTTCCGCCCCGGGCAACTGCCAGCATTAGGAACCACAGAAGCAGGTCAAGAAATCAAACTCGGCGGTTTATCCGGTTTGTGGTTTGAAGGAATAGACGAAGAAACGGGCAACCTCAAATTTGTCACGGTTCCCGATCGCGGTCCCAACGGCGCGCCGACGGACGTTGACGAAGACGGCGACGAGGAACGTCCCTTCGTTTTGCCAGACTATCAAGCAAGAGTCATCCGCTTCGAGCTCGACGAAGAAAGCGGCAGAATAGTCAACCTCAGCGAGACTTTGCTAACACAGCAAAACGGTACTACTCCCATCAGCGGCCTGCCCAACATCGAAGGCATAGACGAAGTACCAGTAGATTTAAACGGCAACGTTTTAACTTACGATCCTTTGGGTGCCGACCTCGAAGGAGTAGTCATAAATCCCAACGACGGAAGTTTCTGGATGGTCGATGAATATCGTCCCTCTATTTATAACTTCGATGCCGACGGCGTATTGATAAATCGCTTCGTTCCAGCAGGCACCGCAGAACTGGCGGGACAAACAGAAGGTACTTTCGGCAGCGAAACTCTGCCCGCCGAATATGCCAACAGGCGACCCAATCGCGGTTTTGAGGCCGTGGCATTAGATACCGATAACGAGATACTCTACAGTTTCATCCAAACGCCCCTGGCAAATCCCGATCGCGACGCTTCGGACAATTCCAACGTCATCCGCATTCTAGGCATAGATCCAGAAGACGGAACGCCGGTAGCAGAATACGTTTATCTGCTGGAAGGTACGACCTTTGGCGAGGCTAAAGTAGATAAAATCGGCGATGCGGTTTATGCCGGGGAGGGTAAATTCTTCGTTATCGAACGGGACTCCTCCACCAGCGAGGCAGCAAAGAAATTTATCTTTGAAATCGACCTCAAGGGTGCAACTAACCTCCTGGACAACGATGCCCCCAACATACCGAGAAATTTGACCCTCGAACAACTAAGCGCCAGCGACTTAATACAACGGGGCATTCAACCGGTGGATAAAATGAAAGTTACCAACCTCCCCTCTATCGGTTATTTGGCGGGAGACAAACCGGAAGGTTTGAGTTTGTTACCGGACGGACGCATGGCAGTCATCAACGATAACGATTTCGGTTTGCTCGACGAGGCGATTCCGGTGGATGGTACGGTACCGCTAAATCCCAATCCAGTGCCGATAGTTCTGGGAGTTATCGACTTTGCCGAGGGGAACACCCTGGATGTTAGCGACGAAGACGGTGGCATCAACCTGCAAAACTGGCCGGTGTTTGGGATGTATCAACCGGATGCCATAGAATCTTTCGAGAGCGACGGGAAAACCTATTACATTACTGCCAACGAAGGAGACGCGCGGGATTACGGTGGTTTTAGCGAAGAAGGGCGGGTGGGGGATATAGAAATAGAGCTGGATTCCGATGTATTCGGCAATACGGCCCGACTCAAGGCGGAAGATTCCCTGGGTCGCTTGAAGATTACGAATACTCAAGGTGACCTCGACGGCGACGGCGATTTCGACCGGTTATATGCTTTTGGCGGACGTTCTTTTTCTATCTGGGACGAGTTTGGTAACTTAGTCTATGACAGCGGGGACGATTTCGAGAAGCTGACCGCCGAACTGTTTCCAGAGCAGTTTAACTCCAATAACGACGACAACGATAGTTTTGATTCCCGCAGCGATGACAAGGGACCGGAACCGGAGGGAGTAACGGTGGGCGTAGTAGAGGACATTACTTACGCTTTTATCGGTTTGGAACGGATCGGCGGGATAATGGTTTATGACATTAGCGATCCCAAAGAACCGAATTTCGTCCAATATTTCAACAACCGGGACTTCGACGGCAATGCGTCCGAGGGAACGGCGGGGGATTTGGGACCGGAAGGGTTGAAATTCATTCCGGCGGAAGATAGTCCCAACGGTCAGGCATTGTTGGTAGCGGCGAACGAAGTTAGCGGCAGCACTACGATTTATCAAGTCAGCAACACTCGTCGAGTGCAAGGAAACGACGAACCCGAAACAATCCAAGGCAGCAGCGATGACGGTCGCGTTAACGGTGCAGGTGGCGACGATCGCATCAGCGGTGGAGGAGGTAGCGATACTTTAATCGGCGGTGCGGGCAACGATAGCCTCAACGGCAACTTTGGTAACGATCGCTTATTAGGCGGTGACGGCGACGATCGCCTCAATGGCGGTTGGGGCAACGATACGGTTATTGGCGGCAGCGGCAACGACACGGTTATCGGAGACCGTGGTAACGATCGCCTTTTAGGCAACGACGGCGATGACGTTTTAGACGGTCGCACCGGTCGCGATTTCTTGAACGGCGGTCCTGGCAACGATACTCTGACTGGCGGTGTCAGCAAAGATACGTTTATCTTTGCCTCAAACCGCGAATTTAATAACAATCGACGGCCTTTGGGGATAGATCGGATTACCGATTTCACACCGGGGGAAGACCGCATCCTTCTGGGTTTAACCACTTTCTCTGCTTTAACTGGCGGAGGCAATCTGGCGGAGGAAGATTTTGCCGTAGTGCGGAGTAACGATGCCGCCCGGAATAGCGATGCGGCGATCGTTTATAATTCTGCCACCGGACGCTTGCTGTACAATTCTAACGGCAGCGAGGCAGGTTTTGGCGTCGGCGGTCAATTGGCGATTATCGGTCGCGGGCTCGATTTGACGGCAGAAGATTTCTCGGTTAG
This sequence comes from uncultured bacterium, assembly GCA_964609515.1. GTDB lineage: Bacteria > Cyanobacteriota > Cyanobacteriia > Cyanobacteriales > Microcoleaceae > CALKCV01. Next base: position 20,032 of record CAZSTZ010000028.1, read on the forward strand.
AGCTTAGAGAAGCGGCCAAGAAACCCGGTTTTTTCAAACCGGGTTTCTGAGATAGTTGCTAAAGCGATTTTTAGAAATTTATTTCACACAAATTAAATCCAATGCCGTCCATAACAGTCAAACAACTATTCACTTATCCCATCAAAGGACTAACCCCCAAAGAAACAGATCGCCTGTCTCTAACAAAAGGACGCGGGATTAAGGGCGATCGCGCCTTGGCCCTGATGTTTCTGGAGGAAGGCAACTCGCCGCCACCAGAGATTGTCCCCTGGATGTCCAAAAAACATTTTGCAGTCCAAAACGATTGGCCCGGACTGGCAGGGTTGGACTGCAATTACGATCCGCAGAGTCAGTTATTAACGGTTTGGCAACAAGGGGTTGAGTTGCTAACCGCCGATATTAACTCCCAGATAGGGCGCGATCGCGTCAGTGCCTTTTTCACCGGATATTTAGCGAACCTCAAACCGACGGAAGGGGCGCGACATCCCCAGAAAGCGCCTTTGCGGTTGGTGGGAGATGGTAGCGGCGAGACTCGCTATCCAGACAGACAACGGGTACATATTTCTTTGTTGAGTCAGGCAACCTTAGACGAGTTAAGCGAAACGATGGGGGAAAAGGTCAGCGTGCGGCGGTTTCGTCCTAATATCGTTCTAGAAGGGATGGCAGCGTGGGAAGAGTTTAAGTTAGTGGGGAAGCAATTTAAGTTAGGAACTGCCAAAATAGATATTAGCGCGAGAATCGGTCGGTGTATTAATATAGAAGTGAATCCAGAAACGGGCGATCGGGATTTGTCATTATTATCTATTTTGCGAGACAAATTCGGTCACGCTCAGACGGGAGTTTTAGCAATTGTCGATACGGATGGTGTCGTGGCAGTGGGGGATGGGATGGAAGTTATTTAAAAAGTTCGTAGTAATCGCTTCAGTTATTTTAAATCGCGCTCCGCGATTACTGCGAACCTTCTTTTAACTAATCTAAAATTGCTTTAGATAAAACTCCCAAAATCTTATCTGTATCTCGGATATAGAAATTACTCAAATCTATCGTCACTTCATCCTCCACCAACTGCAAAAACTTCCAAATATCTCCGGTAGTAACGGCGCCGTAAATTGTTTTAATTTCTCCACCTTCTTGTTGGTTAAATAATTGTGCTGCCAGCATGGCGGCCCCGCATTGAGCCAAACCCGCTTTAAGATTCTCGTTTTTAGCTTCAATAATAATTATAACTGGAGCATTAATAGTTAATTGTTCTGGGGATTTACTAATAATAAAATCGCAATAACCGTTTAAACCTTTATCAAAATCGACGTTAAACTCCGTACCGGAAAACAAACTAATTTGACCTTTAGCTTGTCGGCGGGTTTCCAAAAGTACGGGAGTAATAATCATTTCAGAACGAGCTTTTTCAGTATTAATTGCCAAAGCAAGCTCTACCGTTTCTGCCAAAGTATTGACTAAAAAATCGCTCGGTTTTACCGATTCGACCTTGGCAAATAAATCCGTTTGTTCGTGGATTTTTAAACCGAAGGTTTTCTTCAGTTTAGTTAAATTCGTAAAATCGCTATAAGCCATGTTTTTGATATCAAATGGAAAAATAATAATTAGAGCTTGCTGAATAAACTTTAAATTTAAGGTTTATTCAGCAAGCCCTATTTAATGATAGCAGATCGGTTAGGAAAAACCTAAGCAACCGTATCCGTCGGTCTATCTTGCGATTCTGGGAAAATTGCCAGGAATTCTGTCTTGCTTTCCTCCGTGGCAGTTGCCGAGAGGAGGAAACTGTTGTAATCTGGGAAAAAGACGCCAGCAAAAGAGCGATCGCTCGCCGCTTCGACTCGTTCTTTTATTTGGGAAACCTCCACTGGCGCTTCGGATGTGCCCGTAAAAATTCCGACACTAACCGGAATATTCCTCAGAGCTTTTTGCACTTCTGGTTTATCCAACTCGGCAGTAAAATCTTCGAGATTTTCTGCATCGACTCGAACTAACAGTTCTTCAACAAAACCGATGCTCTCCCACATCTTCCAATCTTGAAGATATTGGTTATAAGCATCCTCATAAGGAAGAGAAGACAAAGAGATAATGCTGTTGGGATTGTATTCTTTAACCACCCAGAAAACCTGCCTCATAAAATCGGTAAGTTTTCCTGCGCGCCACTTAACCCAACCTTCATCTTTCGGGTCGTCTGGCGGTTCCTGACCTAAATTATCTTCGCGGTAAAGTTGTTTGGTAAAATCGTCGTAACCAAACTCCACTGGCAACCCGAAATACTGGCTGAGTTGAATCCCATCGACATCGTAATTGCTGACAGTTTCAATTACCAACTGTAAAAAGAACTGCTGCACTTGAGGATGGAAAGGATTGAGCCAATATTTATCGTCTTGACGGACCTCCCCTTCGATAACTTGAGAACCGTCTTGGCGGCGGGCTAACCAATGGGGGCGATTTACTGCTAATTGAGAATCAGCTTGTAACTGGAATCCTCCTTTAAAATCGGCAATAACAGCCAAGTTTTTCTCATTTTTGCGAGCCACAAATTCTCCGAGAGAATCTTTGCTTTGGCTGCTGAGAATTTCTTGTTGGACGTCATCGATCGCTCCGAGTAAGTTCTCGCTGCCAGTCAGAAGATTGGTAATGGCGGTAACGAGGGAAGTTGTCTCTACGCCAGTCTCCATCAACTTTGGATGCACTTGACCTTCGCCAATTCTGCCCATTTCCCGACTGGGATAGAGAGTGTAGCGACCGTTCCAAACCGTGGGATAGACCGTATTAATTTTTAATTCGGCTAACTGGGTCAAAGCTGTTTCTATCTCGGACTCAGAAAACAATACTTCGCTGCCTTCATCGGCGATCGCGACCCCTCGCAACTCTCCATTCCATGCCAGGGGCGCTTCAATTTCTACCGCAACAATATACTCATCTGAAACTGAAGAAGTTTCGCCTTCTTGGAGCAAAGCTTGAGATAAAAAAGCAGCCACTTCTGCTCGGGTAGAGCTGCGGTTGGGCTCCAGTTGTTGAACGTTTGGATAATTGACGACTATGCTTTTCTCTGCTGCTGCTGCTACCGGTGAAATTCCATAACCAGGAACATCTGCTGCATCTTCAAAAACCTTCTGGAGGGTTTCTTCGGCGGGTTGAGACGGTTGATAACCTAACCCGTTAGCTAAGGCAACTAATACTTGTACTCGGGGAATTTCTTGTTCTGGTAGGAAAATTTTGCCTTCGTAACCGCTGAGAAACCCTTTTCGATAGGTTTCTTGAATTGCTTCCTTTGCCCAATAATCCTCGGCGACATCTGTATACTCGATCGCCTCTCTAATCAATGGTTTATCGGGAAAAGCTTTGTTAAGCAAGGCAGCAAATTCTGCCCGGGTTAGGGAGTTATCGGGTTTAAAAGTCCCATCTTCGTAGCCGCTGATTATATTTTCATCGGCTAGTTTTTCGATGGCAGTTTTGGCCCAGTTGTCTTGGGACACATCGCTGAAATTTGCCATAGTTGTCGATTATGTTGTTTGTACGGAGAGCGCTCGGTGCGTTTCTCTCTTCAATTATACTGAGAAAGTCACTCGCAAACAAAGTTTTCTCAAATTTAGATTGTAGATTTTAACCGGGGTAGAAGTTGTCAGTTGTCAGTTGTCAATTGTCAATTGTTAATCCTAACCATTGGGGATTCCTCTGACTCCCCCCTTGATAAGGGGGGCTCCTCCCCCATTCCCAAAAAGCGATAAGTCTCTGGTTTTTTTTATTAGTCTAATATATCCCCATAAACTTCCACTTCATCTAAATGCAAGAAATTTTCTTCAGCTAACTGCAGGCGAACGTAACGGGCAGCTATAGAGTCAAGAGAAACTATCAGAGGTTCGGTGTAAATTCCTCCCAAGATGACATTATGGTTATTAGCATAAACTAATTTCCAATCCCTACCATCTAAGGAGAGTAATACTCTCAAAGTTCTGCTGCGTTCGGGGCGAGAGTTAACTCTGTTATAAATCCAGATTTCAGTTAGTTTATAAACATCTAATAAATCGACTTGCCACCAAGGATTAACCTCTGTATCTGTGTGAAAGCCAAAACTTCCATTTTTAATGCCGTTAACTCCTCCCGAAGCATCGTTTGGTTTCGACCATTTAGACACGGAACTTTGCTTGGCCGGTTTCTTTAAAGCTAGGTTTTTGCCGGGAGGTTTGCGAAAACTTTTTTCTCTGGCAGTGTTTTTTACATAGAGAGCATTGCCCCAGTTTTTATCATTCATAGATAAGTTTTTCAGTCGGAAGCCATAGCTTTTGAGAAATTCCGTTACTTCATCAAAAGTACAACCACCCTCATATAAAGGTTCTTCGCTGACTTCTGCATAGATATATGTTAATTGACTTTTTAATAAATTTTTTGCGCCATTCAGCACTTTTATTTCTGCTCCTTGAACGTCGATTATTAAAGCATCGAATTTTTGAGCAGAAAATTGTTTTTCGATGATGCCGTCTAGGGTTTTGGTTTTAATGCTTAAAGATTTAACGTATTTAATATTGGGATATAAAACCGAATGTTTTCCCAGAGGGAGCATACTCGAAGATAGACTGTTGTTGGTAATATTAAAAACTACTTCCTCATCGTCTTTATCGGAAATTAATTCTTGTAAAGCATAATGATTGGGTATGTTTTCTAAATTAGATTTAAGCTTTTCAAAAATTGCGGGTATGGGTTCAAAATACAAACAAATTTGAGCGCCAGAGGAACGGTATGCAGAAATTTCTTGACCGAAATTCGCTCCTACATGAATTATGCCTTGAGGTGGAGCTAATCTTAATTCGGATAAAAGTTTGAGAGGATGGGACATATTGCTAATTGGGAACTTGTTAATTGCTCATTGCTAATTGGGAACTTGTTAATTGCGCCATTCCCCATTCCCCATTTCCCATTCGGGCATTAGAATAAGGTATGAATACGGAAAAATAGGCCGTGGAGGACACCGAATGTGGACGAATTAAGAACAGCGCTGGAACTAGCAACCGAAGAAGAGTTGCAACAATTGACACAACTGCTTTTCGGTAAAGGGCTCAACCCGTTAGATTACTTGGGGACGCCCGAACCCATAGATATAGAAAGTCGCGATCGCGATGCTTGGTTGAATGCCATCGAACAGAGATTTCGCTATTTGGCCGCCGATGGAGTAACGGTATTGCGGGGCAAAACCCAGCAAGTGACCTACAGACAAGCTTTGATTAAAGTCTGTCGCTATCTAAAAATTCCCTACTCCCAGAAACTCTCGACCACGGATCTAGAAGCAGAAGTGTTTCTGCATTTAATGGGTCGCGCTTGCAAGAAATTGCCACCGGAGGAACGAGAAGCTTTAACGCAGGGAATGCAGCGATCGCTCTCCAACTCAACATTATCGGACAATTTACCCCGAGCTGCTAAGGAAAACCCATTAGGTTTGCTAGTCAAAGGGGGCAGCGCTTTGGCCGTTACTTCCATAGTCAAACCCATACTCTTGCAACAGTTGGCCCGCCACTGTGCGGTTCAGTTTGCCAAGTATCAAGTGGCCAAAGAAGCCTTGATTAAAGGTGGGGCCACGGCAGCCAGTCAAATTCAAAATCTTATGACCGTCAGCATGGCCAAGCGAGGAATGGCCCTCAGTGCCGCTCGTTATGGGACGGCCCGGAGCGTGTTAGGATTGTTGGGGCCGACGATCTGGACTTGGTTTTTAGCGGATCTTGGTTGGAGGGCAGTTTCTACTAATTACGGTCGAATTATTCCTACTATTTTTGCTTTAGCTCAAATTCGTCTAATTCGTTCTGAAGAATGTTGGGAATTTGCTTAATTTGTAATTTGTAGGGTGCGCACCGCGCACCAGAAAAATTATAAACAACCTTTTTAATTGAAAGTAGAAAGTAGGGTGCGAACCGCGCACAAAAAAAATCTTGAAAAACCTTTTTAATTGAAACTTGAATCGAGAGGAAAAACAATTACAAAAAACTTGGAAATACGCTCGCATCGGATTACTAATATTTCCCTGTTTTCCGACTTTTGGAGCGTTAATTTTGCTAGTGGCGACCGTTATTGCTTGGAAACAAAATTGCTCCCAAATTATTAGCAAACCGGTAAACATTGCCTTAGCTATTCTGTCGATTTGGTTAATATTTATTGCTTTATTTGCAGGCGATCGCCTCGAAGCATTCCTGGGATTGGCTAACTTTTTACCTTTCTTTCTCTTTTTTGCTGCTTTTAATACTATTATTAAAACCACCGAAAAACTAAGAGAATTATCCTGGGCGATAGTCATCGGTTCCGTTCCAGTTTTAATTATTGGTTTAGGGCAGCAATTTTTAAACTGGTCAACTCCGCCCCAATTACACTTTTTATTAGGTTGGGTATTAGAAGCTGGAGGGAACCCGGCAGGTCGAATGGCATCGGTGTTTATCTATGCCAATATCTTAGCAATTTATTTAGTAATTGTTTTAGTTTTAACTCTGGGATTGTGGCTGGAAGAATGGCAATTATTTAAGTCAAAATTTCCCCAAAATCCTCAATTTATTTGGTTAACTTTTGTCCTATTAAGCAGCAGCATAGCGATAATTTTCACCCACTCTCGCAACGCTTGGGGATTAACAATATTTGCCGTTGTTGCTTATGGAATTTATCTCGGTTGGTATTGGTTAATAGGTTTAGTTGCCGCCGCCGTTGCCAGCGTTTTTGGGGCAGCTTTTGGCTCGCCGCCGGGCAGAGGATGGTTGCGGGCCATCGTTCCCGTCTATTTTTGGGGCCGTTTGAGCGATCGCTACTTTCCCAACCGCCCCATCCCCTCTTTAAGAATCACCCAGTGGCAGTTTGCCTGGAACTTAACCCGAGAACGTCCCCTGACAGGTTGGGGATTGAGGAATTTTACGCCCCTATACGAGGCCCAGATGGATTTTTGGTTGGGTCATCCCCATAATTTGGTCTTGATGTTGGCCTGCGAAACCGGTCTGCCCGCGACTCTGTTTTTCTGCGGTTGGGTGGGTTGGATTTTGGCCCGGGGATGTTTGTTGTTGTTCGATCCCCCCCGGCCCCCCTTGAGAAGGGGGGAGGAAGAGGCGTCTCGGCCTCCCTTGAGAAGGGGGGAGGAAGAGGCGTCTCGGCCCCCCTTGAAAAGGGGGGAGGAAGAGGCTTCTCGGCCCCCCTTGAAAAGGGGG
>CAZSTZ010000028.1:27300-40612 GCA_964609515.1 uncultured bacterium
GCCCCCCTTGAAAAGGGGGGAGGAAGAGGCTTCTCGGCCCCCCTTGAAAAGGGGGGAGGAAGAGGCTTCTCGGCCCCCCTTGAAAAGGGGGAAGGAAGAGGCTTCTCGGCCCCCCTTGAGAAGGGGGAAGGAAGAGGCTTCTCGGCCCCCCTTGAGAAGGGGGGAGAAGATAGGGGAATCCTCCGCTGGCCCCCCCCTTAGTAAGGGGGGCGGGGGGGGGATCGATGAGGGGGAAAATAGGTGTCCCTATCCCCCACCAACAACCCATCCGCGATCGTCCTTACAAAATCCGCTGCCAAATTCCTCAGACCGTTTAATTTTTTTCAGTTATTTAGTGGCTTTTGGAGGTTGTATTTTATTTAATATGTTTGATGTTACTTTGTTTGACCTGAGAGTTAATACGATTAGTTGGTTGCTGTTGGCGGCAATTTGCGGTATTGGCTGCGGGGAAAAAAGCGATCGCTTCTAAATAAATTTTACTTTAAGAAAACTCCGAAATCTGAGGCAAAAGTTTTGAAGTTCTCGATATATTAAAAACAGAAGTTAACCCAATTTACGGGGGTTTAGTAAAAGTGAACAAACAAGGTAAATGGACCTGCGATGGAGTCCCCAAAAATAGCGACCAGGAATATAACGGCGGCGGTGCCCATTCTCCTTATGAAAATGACGGTCCCGATTGTTTGATGTGTGGTTTGCCCCGAGAGGCAATGACTCCTAGCAGAACTTTACCGTCTCCTCCTCCTGGGGGTACAATTGCAGGAGTTAGAAGTCAAAAATCGCCCTTACTGGGAATAGTAGCGATCGCCATTATCCTACTTTTAGGTGGGGGCGGTTTCTGGTATTTAGGCAGCAGAATTTTTAATTTCGATACTGAAGAAGCAAGCACTAATGGGGGAAAAACTTCAGTTATTCTCAGCGAAAATGCGGTTAATTCTCAATTAATTAGTCAGGGAGAAAAAGTATTATTTATTGGCGGTAAAAATGAACGACAAAAATCAACTGCTGCCGATGCTTTTGCTTCCCAAAATTGGGAGGAGGCAATTAGAGAATATCAACAAGCTTATAATACAGATCCCAACGACCCAGAGGCGAAAATTTATCTTAACAATTCTCAAGCTAGAAAAATCGGCAATCCTCTGACGATGGCGGTGGTAATTCCTATTAGTCAAAGCGTCAACGAAGCGAAGGAAGTTTTGCGGGGAGTCGCCCAATATCAAGAAGAGTTTAATCGGGGTTTGCCGGGGCGTTTTTTGGAAGTAGTAATAGTTGACGAAGCTCTATCGGAACTTGCCGAATCTTTGGCACAGGATTTAATTAATTCTCCCGTTAACGTTTTGGGAGTAATGGGACATGGGGTTGATAATAATAGTCGGTTAGCTTTAGAATTATACGAGCTAAATAATATGGCGGTTTTGTCTTCGTTAAATACGGCAATTACTACTAATAACAATCGGTCGGTTGTCAAGACTATTCCACTGAGTCAAAGTGCGACTTTATTGGGTACTTATTTGAAGAAAGTCGGGGAAACTTTGGCGGATTATGCGGTACAAAATCAACCGGGGGCGAGGGTGGCAGTTTTTTATAATTCCGACAGTCCTTATAGCCTGCAGTTGAAACAAGAGTTTATTAATGGGATGGCTTCGAGAAACGGACAAGTAGTAGAGGAAATTGATGTTATTGGTGGGGGTTTTAATGCCGAGGCGGCGATGGATGGTGCGAAAATTGTTGGGGCAGATGTGGCTTTATTGGCGTTGAGTAAAAATAAGGTAGATACGGCGATCGCTTTGGCAAGGGCTAATGCTGATGGGGGCGATCGCTTATTATTATTGGGGGCAGATGAGTTATATAATCCGACGATTTTGCAGCGGGGAAACGATGCGATCGATGGTTTGGTATTGGCGGTGCCTTGGCAGTGGAACTCTCAAGATACTTTCGCCACTCAGACGGCGGCTATTTGGAAAGGTAGGGTTAGTTGGAGGACGGCGACGAGTTACGATGCCACTCAGGCGTTGGCGATCGCTTTTAACCAACATCCGGGCGATCGGGCGGCTATTTCCCAAGAGTTAAATCGCGGAGTTAATGTTAATAAATCGGTGACTAATTTTAGTCTTTTTAACGATATTCCTTTAGTAAGAGCAAATCCGGGTAAAGATGCGGGTTTTAATTATCAATTTGACGCGATTTAGGAAATGGATAGTGGTTAATATCTCATCTTTTAAAGATTCAGATAGCAGTCGCTTAACGGAGATTCATCCTCTAAAATATGTAACTACATGATGGTAAAATCTACTATGGTTAAAGGGAACAAAAACTATAAAATTTATCTTGATGTTTGTTGTTTCAATCGCCCTTTTGACGAACAAGAACAGTTGCGCATTCGTTTAGAAACCGAGGCAATATTAGAAATCATTAGTAAATGTAAATCGGGAGATTGGGAATTAATCGGCAGTATTGTGCTAGAATCAGAAATTGAGCAAACACGATCGCCAACGAGAAAAGAAGAACTTAGGGAATCTTTGTTAATGGCTAAAACTAAAATTTTAGTTACTCAAGAAATTACGACAAGAGCCATTGAACTATCTGGTTTAGGTTTTAAACCTTATGATGCGCTGCATTTGGCTTGTGCAGAAAATAACGCTGACGTTTTCCTAACAACAGACGATCGATTGCTTGCAAAAACCTTAACCTATCAAGATAACTTAAGGGTTGCGGTTTATAATCCGGTAACGTGGTTTGTAGAAGTAACAACTAACTAATATTAAGGAGATAATTATGACTCCAATTGAGTTAAATAGAAAAGGGTTTAAAGCTTTAGTTGATGCTTTGGGATATGCTAATGCTATCCGGTTTATTCGTCAATTAGATCCCGGTAGTGGAGATTACACCAAAGAACGAGATTCTTTGCTAGATAGTCTAACAATGGACGATATTATCGCGGATATTAAACAACGACAAAATAATATCTAGAAAGACGGTTTTGGGGTATCTCAGAAACCAGGTTTTTTGGAAAAACCTGGTTTCTTAAATGGTTCTATAGCTATTATTAATTATTAATTGCCAAATGATAATAACTCGCAGACAATTATGGTTATATCCGCTATTTCAAGTGCCATTAATGTTAATGGCAGCTTGCCTAGTAATAGCGGTTTTAGGTTGGTTGTTAAACTGGGGGCGGCCTCCGGTGGCGGTGGCGATCGCTCTCGATTTTAGCGATAGTACCTCTGGGGTTGTCAGACAACAGGAAATTCAAGCGGTTAATTCCTATTTGCAACAAAACCAACAATTAAATAATCCCAATCAAATCCAAATCTTCGGTTTTGCTAGCAAGGTTCAACCTTTAACCGATGATTTTAAAGCAGACAGTCAAGAGGTGAAAAAAGAGTTAGAACGCTCTTTGCAAAAGACTAATTTAGATAGAGAATTAGGGGGCGGAACTAATCTCAATTTAGCCATCGAACGGGGTACTAATGCTTTGAGTTCGGTAGTAGAACGCTGTCGGGAATTGTTAATTGTCACCGATGGTATTGCCGATGTTAGCGACAATATTATTAACCGGGCAATTGAGAGTAAAGTTAAAATCAATGCGGTGGTTTTAGGAGGCAAAGAATCAACAGCAATTCAAAAAGCAACTCGCCAAACGGAGGGCATTTATTTACAAGATGAAGCTAGCAATTTAGAGATGTTATTTACTGATAAGTTTTTTGCTAGATTTAATAGCAATCTTAGATGGGTGATGTTTTGGTTGGGTGGCGCTTTTATTTCTTTGATGTGGATGTTAGTCTTGCCGTTAGACCGCTGGTTTTTTCAAGGTTTAATCGGTCTTGATATGACTTTAGGCGGTCAATTGGCGTTAGGAAATGCTCTTTTTTGGACGGTTTTAACTGTTGTTGTTGTGGTGAATTTGTGGGGGTTGCCTTTTGGGAGTTCTTGTTAGTTGTTAAAAAGTTCGTAGTAATCGCGGAGCGCGATTTAACACAGTCTCTATCGCGGAGCGCGATTACTACGAACAAACTTCAAAAATCCCCCTAACGAAGCAATCTACTGGGTTTCGTTTCGCTTCACCTAACCTACAAAAACTATAGTATTTTTCGATACATTCAGTTGGCGATCGCCAACCACTTTCATGCTATAATTTATCTTATCAAATCAAATAATAAAGGAGAATAAACAATGCCCGCGGAACGTTGGGACGACGAAAGATTAGATCGTCTGGCGGATCTAGTTAGCAGTATTACCGTCCAAAACGTAAATCAGGGCCAGAGAATAGAGGAGGCGATCGAGCTCTCTCGTAGCAACTTTAGTCTCATTCACGCTCTAGGACTACAAATTCAAGGTCTAAGCGAGCAAGTCCAAGCTGTAACGGGACAAGTTGAAAGTTTGACTAGGAAAGTAGATGAGACGACCAACGTTGCCAATGGTAACGCTCGTGCCATTCAAGCTATGGCCGATGCTATAGCAGAAGCGGCAGAAGAGCGACGAGAAAACCTCCGGCTTATTTCTCGGTTAGAACAAAGGATAGACGAACAACAATCGTTTGTTCGCGGTCTGCAAACGGAAAATAACCGTATGTGGGAGTATCTGACCGGACGTCGGAACGAAGACGATAACCCCGATACTCCGTAGAACGGGCCGGAATGCCTGTTGCCAAACCCAGAAACCGGGTTTCTTGGACAATACCTTCGCCATTTTTTGAGCGATCGCGCGGAGTTGGCCCTAACAGAAACCCGGTTGGCAAAAAACCGGGTTTCTTAGGTTTTTCGCAAAAACCCGGTTTCTTAGGTGTCCGTGTCGAGCGGATGTCGGTTTTAGCTCCCCCAGAAACCCGGTTGGCAAAAAACCGGGTTTCTTAATCGATTGGATGTCGGTTTTAGCTCCCCCCATAATTTTGGCGAAGGTATTGGCAGGAGTTACCGGGTTTCTTAGTTCCACCAATGCTTGACAAAAACTAGCTTAAGCTATACCATGAAATTAATAACTAATTCTAAGGAACTAGGAGGAAAAAATGCCCGTAGAAGAAAAAAGTATGGTTCCGACAATCTTTGTGGGAGTCGGGGGAACCGGACATGAAGTATTATCCAGAACTCGCAGACTCGTCGAAGAAACTTATGGGAGTTTGCGCAATTTTCCGATTATTAGTTTCTTAATTATCGACACGGATAAAGAATACAAAGTCACTAATCCTAACGCCGCCGGCTCGGCTTTTAAAGATAATGAAAAATATTGGGCTGCAGTCAGCGGGAGACAGGTTCGGGATATGATGACTGATATGCAGAATTATCCCTGGATTGAAAGTTGGTTTCCTTCAGAATTAGAAAGAAATATTGGCGCCTTAGAAGCGGGGGCGGGACAAATTCGCGGTTGCGGTCGCTTTGCTTATTTCTGCAATTATCATAACATCCAAAAGGCTTTTGAAAATGCGGGCGATCGCGTCAAAGGTCACGAAAATTTTATGCTGGAAAAATACGGCATTAAAGTCGCCACTAATAATATTAACGTCTTTATTGTCGGTTCCCTTTCTGGGGGAACTGGCAGCGGAATGTTAATCGATATTGGCTATTCCGTTCGTCATTGGTTGAAGGCACAAGCTAGCCCTTTAGTAACCGCAATAGTACCCATGCCAGAAGCATTTACTGGTATTAACGTCGGGGATAGAGTATTAGCAAATGGCTATGCCGCCTTGATGGAATTAAACTATTTTTCCGACTATCGCACCGAATACATCACCCAATTCAGTCAATCAAATTTAGACGAAATCCGAGAAAAACGCCCCCCCTTTGATTTTACTTATTTAGTAGGAACAAAAAACGGCGAAAGCGAATTTACTCTCGACCAATTGCGGGAGTTAATCGCTCAAAATATTTTCCTCGATTTAACTTCCGATTTCGCCCCCCACAAACGCTCTATTCGCGACAATATTAAAGGCGCTTGGGCTCAAGCTGACCCGGGAGGGCGCGGTTATCCAAAGAATTTTATGAGCTTTGGTTTATCGACGATGGAAATTCCTATCGCTCAAATTCGCGCTTCTTTAACTAATCGTTTGGCGGCGGATTTTGCGAACTGGTGGTTAAATGAAGAAGTGCAGTTGCCGCCCCAGGTTTTCGAGTTAATTAATAACGATATTCTCAAACGAATGCGGCTGACAGATATGCAATTAATCCAAGGTTTAACTGCGGCGGCAGATAAGTCTTATTTGGCAGAAATTTCTGGTTTTGTTAATAGCATCCGTAACGAAATAGCGCGGGAAAATTTATTGCAATGCACCCAACAGGGAGTAGGTGGAGTTATTAGTTCTGAAAAAGGAAAAATTTTAGAATTTACCGATTATTTAACTGACAAAGTTGACGAATATAAATCGAACCACTTGCGAGAATTAAGCCCCGACGAACGAGCCCACGGCGATTTTTTCTTGAAGATGTACGACAATCGCGATCGCCTAGTTCGCCAAGGAAAACTTGCTCTGGAGGAAGAGTTTTATCGCATTATTGAAGACCGCAACCGAGGGCCGAAATTTGCAGATGCTTTCCTGAATAACGTCCGGCAAATCCTTAATTCATCGGCAGAAAAGTTTCGGCGAGATGTGGATAAAGTCTGGAGTCAAAACGAGGAAAAGCGGCGCAAGCAATACGAAGATTCTCTCCAAGATATCGAACATTTTAAAAAGAAATTTGGTTTGACCAAACAAGCGCAAATGGAGGAGTTTTGCGAGAAAACTTTAAGCGGTTTGGAGGGTCATTTAATCGCAATTATTCAACGGAAATCGCGATTTTTAGGCTTGGACGTTATCAACCGTTTATTAGAACATTTAGAAACATTAGAAAGGCGCTTTTCCCGGTTAAATCAAAAGTTGCGTCAGTGGCGCGACGACTTCCAGAAGGAAGCGGACAATAATGCCGATAGTGCCGATGCCTTGGTTATCAACGGCATTAAACTATACGACAGGCAAGAGTTGAACGATTTATACTACGATTTAATCGAACAAAACGCCGTCGCCAGCGAGGGGAGTAAAAGTCGCTATCAGTTAGGTTTGGATGGCTTATGTAGCGTGTTATCGGAGCGGGTTTTAAGGGATGCCAGTCCTTTGTGGAAGCAAAACCGTGCCGCAAGCGAGGTGATGCGGTTGTTCGACGTACCCGAGCTGCCAGACGTACAGGATGAGGATTTTAAAGAAATAGTCGGTGAGAAAACGCGGCGGGTAATTATCGATGCCCCCAACAGCAGCAAGTTAAAACGGGAATTGGCGGCGTGCGATCGCATTTTTAAGGTCTTCAATAACGACGAAGCGGAAATTCGGGACCGGGTTCGCATCGCTTATAATAAGTCCCAACCGTTAATCCAGTTAAACCAGGCCATCCTCAAGGGCAAAGATGCCGGGTTTACCCCGGCGACTAATACTAAAGTGGCGATCGTCGGCGGGCGCAATGCGACGGAACCGGCAGCGGTGAAGTTGTTACCGTTGTTGGAGGAAAGGGTAGGCAGTCAGGATGCCGTGACGCCCTTGGGAGAAGAAGAGCGCCATCGGGTTGTTTTCGTGCAAGAAAAGGGCGGTTTTTCCTTGCGGTGTCTGGATGGCATGGGGGAGTTGCGCAAGTCTTATCAGGATTGGAAGGGACAAACTATAGAGGCGAAGCGGGCTCGGTTGCGGGGGGAAAGTAAGGATTTACCGATACCCGTTCACATCCAGAAGGAACCGCCATTCTGGGACGTTTTCCCGGATAATCCCCAGGTTTACGAGTTGGTGGTGAAGGGGCGATCGCTTGAGGTGTTGCTATGGCGCGAAAACCGCAGTACCAAGGAACGGGTGATTCGTTATACTCGCCAGTCGGCGATCGGGGAGGAGAATGTGGATATTGCTTCGAGTTGGGAAGAGGCGGTGCAGGTTTTGGATGTGGATGCCTGTCGGGGCGATCGCGAAGAAATCGACAAGCAGGTAAAACGGAAGTTGAATGCTGCGGAAACCCCGCAAGAAAAACGGCAGTTATACGAACAGTTGACGGCCTATTTAGCATCCCGGGAGTTGGAGTTAGAAAATCAGGGAGGAAAGGATAGTTTGATTTACAAAAGGGAGGCGAAAATTATAGAGAAAACTATCGAGGAATATAAGCTGTTGGTGGAGGAAGAAGTTAAAAAGTCCGTTGAGGAAAAAGTGGAAGTCGTACCAGAAGAAGAACCGATGGATAAAAAGCAGAAAGAGTCGCTGCAAGAGTCAATTTTTTGTACTGCTTGCGGGGCGAAAAATCCTCTGAGTTCTAACTTTTGTTATAAGTGCGGAACGAGGTTGACTAAAGTTGGTTAATTCTCCCAGAAATTCCCCCATTTACAAGTATGTAGATGTAAGAAACCGGGTTTTTGCAGAAATTCCCGGTTTCTGGGGGGGGAATTAGCTTTGTAACGAGAAAATGACAAAGGTATTGTACGGAAATTCCGGGTTTCTTTGCACGCGATCGCCCCCAAAAGCAACAGAAGTTAAACTTCTACTGCATCCAACAATTCGTTAGCGCAGGCAGCTCGCGGAACTTCTTCCCACTGGGGCTCGACATTTAGTGTTATAATAGGAGAGCTAACACTTTTGGGAGCGAAAAAAAACCATGTTAAAACATTTCTATCTCGTATTATGTTTGATGCTGTCGGGATTATTTCCCGCCAGCGTGGCAGCACAAAACGATGCTAATTTCACGCTTACTGTAACTCTCGAAGAAATATCCAGCGATCGCGGGCATATTGCCTTTGGTATCTTCAACGATAGCAAAGTCTTTTTACAAGAAGGAAAGGAGCTACAAGGAAAGCGGGTGCAAGCAGAAAAAGGGAGTTTAAAAATACTCCTCAGTCTCCCCCCAGGACGTTATGCGATCGCCTGCTATCACGATGAAAACGATAACCAGAAACTAGACGCGGGTTTGCTTGGCGTTCCCCTAGAGGGTTTTTGCTTTTCCAACAACCCTAACTTGAGTTTGAGACCGCCATCCTTTGATGAGGCAGTGTTTGAGGTAAAGGAGAATACCCATACAGAGATTAAATTGCGCTACCTGTTGCCCTAGAGAGTCGGTCAAGCGTTCTCGAAGCAATTTATACTTCACGCGGGTAGGAATTGCAGTTATCATGACGATCGCTCAAAAATAAGAAACCGGGTTTTTTAAAAAAACCCGGTTGGGAGCATCTCATTTTTGCAAAAAAACCAAAAAATCAATGATTTTTGGAGCGTTGCTATATTTAACCTCTTTTGGCGTCCTCCTCCATCTGGTCTGAAATTTTCCGGGCCCATGAGAGTCGGCCTGTGAAACCCGGTAATTTCTGCCAATACCTTCGCATAAATAAAAATACATTAACAAGTAGGTCGGGCTCCGCGAAGCGGAACCAAACTTTCGCGCTTCGGGTTCCACGAAGGTCCCCACGACCTACAATAAAATGGCTACAATAAAATGGCGAAGGTATTGACCAAAAAACGTGGTTTCAGCAGAATACAAGCCCCACTCTCTAATTTCCCCAAAAACTGTTCCTAGTGTAATGCAAGAAGAAAACCTTCTGAAGGTTCCCGTACCAGTTAACTAATGCCAATTATTTGCGCCTCTGCCCCCAGGGCCTTATAATAAAACAGATTAAAACCTTTAGCCCTTATGGGATAACTACCATGACTAAAAAAATCTACTCGCTGTTAGTAGGAATTGATACTTACCATCCGCAATCCGTACCGTTCGTTCCTTCTTTAAGAGGTTGCGTTAACGATATTAACGCCATCGAAGCCTACCTCCTAGAACGAGTAGCTAACAATAAAACAAGCGAATTTGAATTAGCAAAACCCCTAAAGCTTGCCAACGAAAAAGCAACTCGTAAAGCAATAATCGACGGTTTCAATAATTACTTAATTCAAGCAAATAACGAAGATGTCGTTCTCTTTTATTATTCGGGTCACGGGGCCAAAGAACCGACAGTAAAAGAGTTTTGGCAACAAGAACCAGACCGCTACCATAAAACTTTAGTTTGTTACGATAGCCGCACCCCAAACAGTAGAGATTTAGCCGATAAAGAATTGAGCTATTTAATTTCTAAAGTAGCTCTAAACAATCCCCATATCGTCGTAATTGGCGACTGCTGTTACTCGGGAACGGGCAGTAAAGAACTTCCAGAAAGCAGCCGTCGGGCTCCAGAAGAAACGAGGTGTCGCCCTTGGGATAGTTTCGTTTTTGCTGGGGAATTATCGGGGGATAGGGGAAGTTCTGAAAATATCTCTATTCCTCAAGGAAAACATATTTTATTATCCGCTTGCAAGGATAACCAAGAAGCTAAGGAATATCAAACGGAAACAGGAGAATATCGAGGCAGATTTTCCCATTTTCTGCTCCACAGCTTGCAACAGGATAACGGCAATTTAAGCTATCAAGATTTAATCGGAAATATTAACGCTCTTATGAGCGGCAAAATTAACAGCCAGTCGCCGCAAGTGGAGGCGGTTTTATCAAAAGAATTGCAGGAACAACCTTTTTTAGGTGGTGCTTTACCTCAATGCCCTCCCTATTTTAGTTTAAGTTACGATAACAACGAAAACAGTTGGGCGATCGATGGAGGTGTTTTGCGGGGAATTCCTCCATCTTCTGAAAGCGAACAAACTATTTTAGCTATTTTTGCCCCGAGTAACGATCGCGAGGAATTGAGAAATTTAGATGAGGCTTTTGGGGAGGCTAGCGTTACTCGGGTTTTACCCAATCTCAGTTTAATCAAAATGGAAGTGGGTGGAGAGATTCTTAACGAAGGTTTCAGCTATGATGCTGCAATTGTCAGCCTGCCAATTAAACAATTAAAAGTTCGCATTAAAGGAGAAAAAGAGGGAGTCAAATTAGCTGTGGCGCAATTGCAAGCTGCCTTCGGTAACGGACAACCTTCCCTATACGTCGCCCCGGCAGCACCAGAAGAAATTGCAGACTATTATTTAGAGGCAAAAAACGGTCAATATTGGATAAAGTTGGTTCTGGAAAGCGATCGCCCCCAAGTTCCCCCCATCCCGAAAAACCCCCAAGAGGCAGGTTATACAGAACAACAGGCCCGACTGGCGATTCAGCGCTTGGAGCATATTGCTCGGTGGCATAATACTTTAGAGTTAAAAAGTCCCGCTGTCAGCAGGATTAAATCTAACGACCTCAAGTTAGAAATAGTCAAGGTGGCGGCCGATGGTTCCAAAACCGCGAAGTCGGCAGCGGAAATTGCCCTGGAATACGATCGCCACTACGACACCTGGGAAGCGCCCCGGTTTTTCCTGCGGTTGACGAACCAAAGCGCTCGGACTCTCTATTGTAACGTTCTCAATTTGAGCCAAAGTTATGCAGTGGCGCTGCCGTTTTTTACGGAAAAAAGCAGCCTTATCCTCGAACCCGGGCAAACTATAGAAGGTAATTATCTTCTGGCTTCTCTTCCAGACGAATTGTGGGAACGAGGGCTTACCGAAATGCAAGACCGACTGAAGTTAATTGTTAGCACCGAGGATTTTGATGCCAGTTTGCTCGAACAGGAGGCGATCGCTGCTATAGCATCCACCCGAGACATCCCCCCATCGGAGTCCGACCCTCGATTTCACAGCAGTTTCGATCGTTTACTGGGGCGACACCAACACAGGGAATTGGGAACCAGCTCCCGAGGACGAGCTAACGACTGGCTGACGAAAGAACTCGTTTTGACGATAATCCGCCCCCAAGCTGCCCTGTTGGTAAGTTCTCACAGGAACGTTTCTCTAGGACACGGGGTAGAAGTGCTGGCCCATCCGACCTTGCAGGCAAAAGTCAGCCTTACCACCGCAGCAGAAACGGCCCGAAGTATAGGCGTTACCTTGCCGTCCGTTCTCCGCGAGCTGCCGGGAGCGATGGAACCGATGCGGTTTAGCCGCCACGGTCGCGGCATTAATGGAGAATTGAGCGCCTTGGAGTTGTTCGACGTGGAGGATTATAAAGCTGTCACCCCAGAAGCGCCTTTGAAGGTGCGACTGGATGCGGAGTTGCAGTCGAGGGAATATTTGCTAGCGGTCGGTTTCGATGGGGAGTTTTTCTTGCCTTTGGGGCGACTTGCCGGAACGGGAGGCGATACGGAGATTAGTTTGGAACGGTTGCCAAAGCCGACTGAGAGCGATCGCAACTCTAACGGTTCCATCCGCATTTTCTTCCAAAAGGTCATCCGTCAAGAATTGGCACTTCCTGTTGAGAGCTATCCAGTTTTAGCCGTTGCTACTGCGGACGCCGAGGGCAACGTTACCTACGAGAAAAATCCGGGAATAGTGGCGGGCAAGGTGGCGGCGGCCCAGAAAATTCTGCTCTACGTTCGCGGAATTCTCGGCGATGCGAAAACGATGGCGGCCAACGGGCAGCGGTTGATGCTGGAAATTGACGGAGAAAAGAAACCTTTGGGGGATGTTTGCGATTTGGTGCTGACTTTTGACTATGAAAGTATCAATACTACCATTGAGGAAAACGCCCGACTTTTGGCAGAGAAACTCAAGGCGGCGGGGCTGGCACCGAACCACCAGAAACAGTTGGCTATTGTAGCTCATTCGTTGGGAGGTTTGATTTGCCGTTGGTTTATCGAGAAGGAAGGGGGGCAGCAGGTGGTAGGGTGTTTGGTGATGGCGGGAACTCCCAATGCCGGTACTCCTTGGAAGACGATGGGGGATTGGGCTTTGGCGACTCTCGGTTTTGCTTTAAATCAAGCGTCGTCGGTGTCGTGGCCGGCCCCGATGGTGGCTAAGTTGTTGGAGTCGATGGGCCGGAAGGAACTGGCCTTCGAGCAAATGCAGCCTAATTCCGATTTGTTGCGGGAGTTGGGGAACCATTTCGGGTCGCCGGTTCTTTATACTATTATTGCGGGCGATCGCTCTTTGGTTCCGGGGGCCGTAGAGCCGGCAGTTTTAGAAAGGTTGATGGAACGGCTGTTAGGCGAGACCGTCGATGGGGCATTTTGCCGACAGGCTAACGATTTGGCGGTGACGGTGGCGAGCGTTAAAGCGATCGAGCCTGAAGAAGGAGCCTATTTGGCGATTTTAGATAATATTGCCTGCGACCATCTCACCTATTTTACCAGCGAGGCCGGCTTGCAAGCTGTAGCCAAAGGTCTCCAAGGGACTCCCCCCCAAGAGGTTGAGGTTGAGGAGGTAGAGGAAACCGTGCCGCCGCCGGTTAAGAAGAAGAAGAAGTGGTTAATTGCTGGGGCGTTGTTGTTGGTTGCGGTAGCGATCGGCGGTTTTATTGCCTGGAAGGTTTATCAGCAGCAGCAACAAGAGCGACCGCAAGGAGCCGTTAGTAGCGATGTAAGCTGAGTTATGCTATACTGACACGGGCAG
>CAZSTZ010000029.1:0-40340 GCA_964609515.1 uncultured bacterium
CTGGGGGTCGGATGGCAAGCGTTCGGGTGTGCCGTCGTTTGTTCGCCTAACAGTGTCGTTACCTATTTGTTGTTGCGAGAGGGGTGGGTTGACAAAAAGATGCCAAGGTCATCATGGAGAGTAGTTTTAGATGCGTGCGTTATTTTTAGTGCTGTTTTACGAGATACTTTGTTGCGAGCCGCTGAAGCGGAACTTTATGAGGTTTTGTGGAGCGAGGCAATTTTGGAGGAGGTAAGACGCAATCTAATAGAAAGCGGTAAGGAGTATTATTATAAAATACTCTATGTTATAATTCAGAGCTATTAACTCTAATTCAATCTAAATCATGGTAAGTCGTAAAATAATCAACGATCGCTATGTTTTATCTGCCAGTCCTAACTCCGGTGGGATGGCAGATGTCTATAGGGCAAGAGATCTAGAGGATGAGGATGAAAAAAAGGTTGCGGTAAAGCTTTTTAAATACGGAGAAATCGAAAATGAGATTATAGAAGAGTCTTTCAAACGCGAAACCGAGGCGCTCAAAGATTTAAAGCATCCAGGAATAGTGGAACTCCTCGACTCGGGCCAAGATGAAAAAACTGGCCAGTATTTCCTAGTCCTGGAATGGATGGAAAAGGACTTAACGGCACTGTTGCAAGAATCGCCGCCCGCTGGATGGGATGAGTTTTGGCCCGTAGTGGGACTTCCCGTTTTAGAAGCCCTGGCCTTCTCCCACGAGCGGCAGTGCGTTCACCGGGACATTAAACCGAGTAATATTCTAGTCAGCACTGAGGGCAAAGTAAAATTAGCAGATTTCGGCATTTCCAAGCTTAAAAGTTATCTCCAACCCAGCGTTACTCTCAGGGAATTTGGTTCTCGCCCCTTCACGCCACCAGAGGAGGACGATGGTTCTTATACCTACACTCGCGATGTTTTTAGCTTTGGGGTTTTGGTGCTGAAATGTTTAACAGACGTTAAGCTTGGCAGTTATGAGGATATACCGAGAGCGATCGCCACATTTCAAGCTCCAGAGGAAATAGTTAACATTATCGAACGTGCTGTTTGTCGCGACGATCCGTTAGAGCGCCAGCATAATGCAGAGGTGCTTCTGGCAGAGTTAAAGGGAGCGCAAAAGCCCCAACTTGACTCGACCCGGAGACGCCCTTGTTACCTGGAAGCAACATCAAAATGCTTGGAGCGACTCCAGGACGAACTCGGATTATATTCCGATGCAGAAGCTAGAGAGATTATTCTCGACGATCTCAATAATGAATGTGGCAGCGGGATTGGTCCCTACAAACTTAAAGATGAGTCGGACAATAGGGAAGACCACTACGAAATTTACGGCTTTTCCTACCGCTATCATGTAAAAATAGACGAAGGACAGCGAAATCGTCTGGTGATTTTCAGCGCTCGGTCTGATTCCTACTCGCAACTGGAGCGACGTCGCGATCGCTCTTGGATTGCACCCTACGAATTTACTTTCGCACGACCGTTGAACTCCTACGCGGCGACAGAAGTTATTGAGGAACTAGAAGACGCGGTAGCAGAACATGAAGCCAACCTGCGAGAAAAACAAGAAGAAGAGCAAAAACAACGCCCGTTCAGAGTTTGGAACGATCTTCTTAGAGCAAAACTAGACTGGGAGGAGCAACGGGAAAGTCCGATTAAATATGAAAGCTATGATTATGACGGCAATCGTGTCTTTTTTGAAATCTCATCTCTTCCCGAAAACGATGTGGTGGAGCAACCGCGTCATGTAACTGCTGCCAATGGATATAGTTTGCTCGGGGGAGAGGTTAAAGAAGTTAAGGGCGATCGCTTAACCCTCTATATTCAACACGGAGATCCAGATCGCATTCCTAAATCTGGAGAGTTGCGCTTCGACATTCGCGCTGCGGAAGTGGCTATAAACCGACAAAAAGCTGCAGTCGATGCCATCCAATTCGATCGCGGGGTGCGTAGCGACCTGCGCGACCTTTTGGTTAACCCGCAGCAAGCGCGTCCGCCCCAGTTAATCGAAAACCTGCAGTTTATCGACGAAAAGCTCAATTCCTCCCAGCAGCTAGTAGTCGAGGCTGCCCTGGGAACGCAGGATTTTTTGATTGTGGAAGGACCGCCAGGCACGGGCAAAACTACATTTATTACCGAAGTCATCCTGCAAACCATCCGGCAAAAACCCGACGCGCGAATTTTACTTAGCTCCCAGACTCATGTGGCGCTCGATAACGCTCTCGAAAAAATTCAAGCTAAAAACCCCGAGTTGAAATTATTAAGAATCGGCAATCGCGATCGCGTATCGGCAAAGGTTAGCTCGTTGTTGCTAGAAGAGCAGATGAATCGGTGGAGAGAGGAAGTGCGTCAACGAGCAAAGCAGTTTATTTCCGATTGGTCTGCCCAAAGGGGCATATCTCCCGACGATAGCAAAATAGCCGAATTGTTTCAGCAGTTGAGCCAAAGGGCGAGAAAGTTGGAAATGCTCAAAGAAGAAATTGAGATTTGGAAGCAAGATTTAGATGAGATTTTTGCCGCATCCTACGATTTAGAAAATCCCGAATCAATGTCGAGGGAGAATATACCTTTAGATAGATTAGAGGAAGTTGACAGCATCGAGGCGGAAATTGCCCGCTTGCGAAAGGATGCCAAAAAAGGGCGCGGCGCTCGAAAGGAAATAGCAAAAGAGTTACAGCAATTGAGCGAGATTGAATCTGAGGAACTCATCAAAATGCCGCCTGGAGAACTTGAAGGATTTGCGGAGCTATTAATTGAAGATAAAGAGCGCCCAGAAGTGAAAATGCTGCAACGACTTGCGAGCATTCAGGCGGATTGGTTCGAGCAGTTTGGGCGCAATCAGGCGTTTAACGCTCCCTTGCTGAAGCGATCGCAACTGGTGGCGGGAACTTGCATCGGCATTCCCAGAGAAATTCAGGACATAGAGTTTGACCTGTGTATTGTGGATGAAGCTTCTAAAGCTACGGCAACTGAGGTGCTGGTGCCGCTGGTGCGATCGCGCAGATGGATACTCGTGGGCGACAGACAACAACTCCCACCCTTCCAAGATGAAGCGAGCAGAGATGCTGACTTTCTCAAAAAATATGACCTCGATCGAGATGAAATCAAACAAACATTATTCGATCGCTTATTCGAGGCTCTCCCAGAAGCAAACCGCAAGATGCTGACAATCCAGCATCGGATGGTAGCAGCGATCGGCGATTTGATTGGCGAGTGTTTTTATGATGGCAAACTTGAGAGCGCCAGACAAGATATCGATTCCGAACTTAGCACGGTTCTACCAAAACCCGTAACTTGGCTGACCACAACTAAACTCCGCGATAATCGAGAGAAGCCGGCAAATTCTAGCTTTAACAATCCCTGCGAGGCGAACGCGATCGTACAACTGCTCGAAGAACTCAACGAAATGGCAGATGTGTTCGATAAAAACTATAGCATTGCCGTGCTGACAGGATATGCAGCACAGCTTAAATTGCTGGAGAAAAGACTGGCAAGAGAATCGAAAAAATGGCAAAATTTAACCGTTGAATGCAATACAGTGGATGCTTTTCAAGGTCGCGAAGCCGATATTGCCGTGTATTCTGTTACCCGTTCTAATAAAAAGGGTGAAATTGGTTTTTTGCGTGCAACAGAACGATTGAATGTCGCTTTATCCAGAGGAAAAGTCGGCTTAGTAATCGTCGGAGACCATCATTTTTGTCGCACTTCTGGGAAACATCCTTTAAGTAAAGTTTTAGATTACATCGAAAGTCACCGTCAAAATTGCATTCTCAAGGAGGCTAACTAATGAATTCAGAAGAATTTACAAAACCCAAACAACCCGATACCGATGAAATAGCCCGTCGCTATAACAATCGACCGGGCTTCGATTTGGTAAGCTGTCTCGAAGTCGGTTTGCCTGTCTATAAAGTAACTGTTGATGCTATTACTCAAGTTCGCAAACCGATTCCCCCAATCGAAGAATATGTCTTGAAAACTCTTGATGCGGGTTTATGTTTGGAGGAGGAAATCGCGGGTTTTTTGGGTTTGGAGTTGCCCGCTGTCAGAGATGCGATGGTTAATCTCAGGGGAAGCGAGGATATCGACCTCATCGCTTCCCCAGGAGAAAGGATGCAAGAGTGGAAGCTGACAAAAAAAGGAAAGCGATCGCTTGATGAAGCGCGAACGATGGTTCCCGAGGAGCGAACTTTCTCGATTAACTTCGATGGCATTTTGCGCCGAGTTCGCTGGTACGGACGATTGGAGAGGGGGTTGCTGCATCCGCGAGATTTGCGGAACCAAGGAATTATGGAAGTTCCCCCTTTTCCCGGCAAACCTCCAGAACTCTCAGACCTCAAGCTGACAGATGTGGATGAGGTGATTCGGACAATTGAAAAAGAGAGTAAGAGGAAGCGATCGCAAGAGCGAGACCTTCTGGCGTTAAAAGCGATCGAGCGTCGGGAGCGATTTTTTCAACCTGCATTAGCACTCTTATATAAAGCAAAAGAAAGCGATGAGGTTCAGGTCGCTTTTGCTATCGATCGAGTGCTTTCAGAAGAACACGAAAACACTTTTGCCAGCGCCGATGGTGCTAAGAAAATGCGAATTAAAGAGCAGCTTTGGGATAGCGATCCCACAAAGTTTGTCGAAATAGATCGCAAACCGCTAGAAGTGGCCGACAAGCTAAAAAATGAAATAACTTCTGTTAAAACTAAACTAGAAACTGTTAAAACTAATCTCGAACAAACTAAGAGAAAAAAAGAACAGAAACTTCTGGAGGAAGAATTAAAAGAGCAGGAACTAAAAATTCAAGAACTCGAAGCTCAATTGGCGAATATTTCTGTCCGCCGCCTAGAGGTTTACGAGCATCGCCCGCTTTTAGAAAAAGCTCTTAAAGAGAGCCAACAACGCCTTTTGATTATTTCTCCTTGGATTCGAGCGGGTGCTACAAATAAGTGGTTAATCCAAGAGTTAGAAAAACTGCTGAAGCGGGGAGTAGAGGTTTTTATTGGATACGGTTTAGGAGAAGATGGGGAGGAAAAAACTTACGATAAGAAGGCAGAAAAAAAAGTTCGAGACCTAGCCGATAAATACAAGAATAATTTTGTGTTCGATCGCTTGGGAGATACCCATGCAAAAATTTTAATTTCGGACAAAAAATTTGCCGTAGTCGGTAGTTTTAACTGGCTTTCTTTCAAGGGAGACCCCAAACGTACATTTCGCGACGAGCGGAGTATATTGGTATCCGATCCGCAGAAAATTGACGAGTGGTTTGAGGAGGAGATAGAGCGTTTTCCAAGGAAATAAAAAGTCCCACTTTCAAAGGGGGATTTTTACACGCTATTTGCCCAATCTTTTACCCAATTCCGCCTAACATTACTCACTACCCCGATATTATGGTTAACGACACCAAAGCGACCGAGCTACCAACTGTTAGCAGTCAAGAATTTCTACCCGCTTTAAATCTTTGGGCAACCCTCGGCGGGCTGTTGCTAGCGGTGGGATGTAGCGCTACCTTTGTGGGAGCGGCATTCATCAAATACAACGTTACCGTTAAAGCCCCGGCAACAGTTCGTCCCTTGGGGGAATTGCGCGTCGTTCAAGCGGCGAGCGAGGGAACCGTTGCTAGCATCGCAGCGAGGGAAAATCAGACCGTCGAACGAGGAGAAGCGATCGCTTTTCTAGCAGACGATCGCCTTCAGACCGAAAAGCTCCAGTTGCAAGGAAACATCCAACAACTAGAAGCACAGCTCGTACAGCTAAACGCTCAAATTAGTAGCTTAGATAGCGAGAAAGCGGCAGAAAGCGATCGCGCAGCTAGCACCATTGCCGCTTCGGAAGCCGAACTGGCAGGTGCTTTACGAACATTAGGAGACCGACAATTAAACAGCATCGCCGAAGTCGAAGAAGCCGAAGCCAATCTCAAGCTAGCGGAGAAAGACTGGCAAAGAGCCCGGGCCGAGTATAATTCGGCCCGGGCAGAGTTGCGTTCTGACGAACTCTCCCTCAGCGCTGCCAAGTTAGAACGCGATGCCATAGAGCGGGATTTAGCATCGTGCCCTCGGGACGTTATCTGTAAGATTTCTACCGCTGTCGAAGCAACCGCCAACTTAAGGTTAGCCCAAGAGGAACTACAAAAACTGCAAGCAGAGTTAAAATCCGCAGAAGCCACCTCAAAATCTATCGCCGCTTCCTTAGAAGTCGCCCGAGCCCAATTAAAGCGCTATCAGCCCTTAATCGAATCCGGTGCCATTTCTCGCGATCGATTGGAAGAGGTAGCATTAACGGTAACGCAGCAAGAACAAGCCCTCGAAGCTCAAAAAGCCCTTCTTCAAGCGCAAACAGAAACAATAGAATGGCAAGAGCAAGCTATAGAAGCTGCCAGGGCTCGACTGCAACGGAGTTTGAGCGAAGCGCGACTGGAAGTCGAGCGACAAGAACAAGCTGTAGCGGCGCAAACCGCCCTACGGTCGGCGCTATCCCAAACTGTAGGGCGGCAAGAACAGGCTATAGAGGTTGCCCGCACTCGACTGCGGCGAGCCCGAACCGGGCTCGATCCTGGCGATACTGAAGTGGCAGTAGCTAGAGAGTCGGTGGCGCTCGAACGGGCTACCGTTGAAGCGAAGTTAGCGCGATTGGATCGAGAGCGAGAAGTTTTGCTCCAGCAGCAAGTGGAAATCCAGAATCAACTCGATCGCGATCGGCAAGAGCTCAAAGAAATAGATCGGCAACTGTCGGCGATGGTAATTTCAGCGCCGGAGTCGGGCATCATCCTCCAGTTAAACCTGCGCAATACCGGTCAAGTGGTAGCAGTTGGGGATGCGATCGCTCGAATTGCTCCCAGAGATGCTGCTTTAGTCGTGAAGGCGCGGGTGGAATCTGGGGATATCGGCCTGGTGGAAGTCGGTCAAGATGTAGAGTTGCTCCTAAGCGCTTGTCCTCATACAGATTACGGAACTCTCAAGGCCGAGGTGGTGGGAATTTCTCCAGATGTTATCCCATCGGATCGCCCCGGTGTGGGTTCTTTTTACGAAGTGACTATTCGACCGGAAAAGTCCGATCTTGTCTCTAGGGCGTTTTTTCCTAACTCGGAAGCTAGATGCGCCATCCAAGTAGGCATGGAGGGGAGAGCCGATATTATTTCTAAAAAAGAAACGGTTTTACAATTTATGTTGCGCAAGGCAAGGTTGAATATTAACTGGTAGAGATTTGGGGAATTGGGAATAAACATTCCCAATTCCCCCCAAAACTACGATCCAAGATGTATTAGGGGGAAAAGTTAAAGAATTTCTGGACTATGAAACTTTCATTCGGGGCAAAGGTTCTAACCTCGCTTACCGAACAACATCGCCACCAGAAACGCCGCCAACTGAACTAAAACAATACTCGGTCCCGAAGGCAAATTGAACAATCCCGATAATACCATTCCCGTCACGCCGCTGAGGGCACCTAAAACCCCTGCAATTATTAAAAACGGTAAAAAGCGATCGCAAGTTAACTTTGCCGTGGCGGCGGGAATGACTAAAAAGGCATTAACTAATAAAATACCTACGGACCTAATTGCCAGAGCGATCGCCACCGATAAAATAATCACAAATCCATATTGATATCCCTGCACTGGTATGCCGCGAACTTTTGCTAAATCTGCATTCAGAGTCAGTAAAATTTGTTGGGGAAAAGTCCAAATCAATCCGCCAAAAGTTACCGCCAATAACACCCCTAATAAAATTAAATCTGTATTGCTAATTGCCAAAATATCCCCAAACAAAACCGATAAAAGATTGCCTCGATATCCCTCCAAAAAGTTAAAACCCATAGTTCCCAATGCCACCGAACCGGCAACAACAATACTTAAAACCGTATCGCCGCTCAAATTGGTTTTGTCTATTAAATAAATTACTCCCAACCCAACTATTACCAAAAATCCTATCAACGATGCCGTTTGGGGCAGTTGTAAAAGTGCCGCTAATACTACTCCTAAAAAAGCGGCATGACCTAAAGCATTACCAAACAAAGATAATCTGCGTAAAACTACAAAACTTCCGAGTATTCCCCCTAAAATTCCCAAGAGAATCCCTCCAGCGATCGCCCGCTGCATAAACGGAAAACTAAATAACTCTAAACTGTCAGCAAAATTCATTTGTCATTTGTCAATTGTTAATTGTTAATTGTTAGTTGTAAAAATTCAAAAAAACTCCAAAACTCTTGCCCATTCCCAATTCCCTATTCCCCATTCCCCATTACCTAAAAGATTGTTGCTTCAAAAGCGCATCCGCCCACTGGGCATCTGCTTTTGATAGTCTGGGAGTCGGTTCTTTAGTATAATCTACCGCCGTATCGAAACCCCCTAAATCGTAAACCGTATCTAACAAAGGTTGCAAATCTATAACAGGTTCGGCATCCCCCGACTGTAAAGGCAAAGCAAAAGACGGGATAGCATCGCGAACGTTAAAACGATATAAATCCGCCAAAGGACGGCGATCGCCCCTACTAACCAAAATCCGATAATCCGATTCTACATCGTTATCCAGCATCGGCATCGGTTCTCCCGATCGCAATAAATCTATCTCCACCAAATGAGTTTTCGTTGTCAAAACCCGCTCTCTTTTGGTAAGATAAGCCTTCCGTCCTTCGCCGCTTTTTTTATTAGTGGGAGATAGAATTTCTATAGCAGTAACTACCTCTTTAGTTGCCACATCTCGTATTTCCAAATAACCCTCTTTAACTGTTTCCAACATCGGCAGCGTCACCGTCGCCGCTTGTACTGCCGGTGGAGATAAAACTGCCACCGGAGAAGTCGAAGGATTGCTAGTAGTTTGTTCCCGCTTTATCGTCACGTCTGGAAGTCCCACCAAAAGGTCAGTATTGTTGGCTTCATACGTCCGTACTTCTACGGCCACTCGATATTTAGGGCGCAACTGAGGAGACAAAAACCTGGCGATTTCTATGATTAACCAGTGGTGTACTCCGGGCCACACTCTGGGATTTTCTAAATAAGGGTCCATTGCAGGAAATGGCGATCGCATGACTCTACACTCCTTTAAAAGTTTCCTATTTTGTTTAGCATAGCACAGACTTCAGAAGAAGGCAGCAATTCCCCATTACCTAAAAGATTGTTGCTTCAAAAGCGCATCCGCCCACCGGGCATCTGCTTTTGATAATCTGGGAGTCGGTTCTTTAGTATAATCTACCGCCGTATCGAAACCCCCTAAATCGTAAACCGTATCTAACAAAGGTTGCAAATCTATAACAGGTTCGGCATCCCCCGACTGTAAAGGCAAAGCAAAAGACGGGATAGCATCGCGAACGTTAAAACGATATAAATCCGCCAAAGGACGGCGATCGCCCCTACTAACCAAAATCCGATAATCCGATTCTACATCGTTATCCAGCATCGGCATCGGTTCTCCCGATCGCAATAAATCTATCTCCACCAAATGAGTTTTCGTTGTCAAAACCCGCTCTCTTTTGGTAAGATAAGCCTTCCGTCCTTCGCCGCTTTTTTTATTAGTGGGAGATAGAATTTCTATAGCAGTAACTACCTCTTTAGTTGCCACATCTCGTATTTCCAAATAACCCTCTTTAACTGTTTCCAACATCGGCAGCGTCACCGTCGCCGCTTGTACTGCCGGTGGAGATAAAACTGCCACCGGAGAAGTCGAAGGATTGCTAGTAGTTTGTTCCCGCTTTATCGTCACGTCTGGAAGTCCCACCAAAAGGTCAGTATTGTTGGCTTCATACGTCCGTACTTCTACGGCCACTCGATATTTAGGGCGCAACTGAGGAGACAAAAACCTGGCGATTTCTATGATTAACCAGTGGTGTACTCCGGGCCACACTCTGGGATTTTCTAAATAAGGGTCCATTGCAGGAAATGGCGATCGCATGACTCTACACTCCTTTAATAAGTTTCCTATTTGTTTAGCATAGCACAGACCTCAGAAGAAGGCAGCAATTCCCCATTCCCCATTCCCCATTCCCCATTCCCAAATTTAATGATTGTGAAAATACCTGGTTAAAGTATCTCCGTAAATTTGGTTGAGATTTTCTGGAGAAAGAGCCAAACTAGGTTTACCCTGACAGGAGAGACTGCGGTTGATACATAAAACGCGATCGCAATAACTGCTAACCATATCTAAATCGTGGGAAACTTGCAAAATCGAAAACCCTTCTTCTCGTTGTAACCAACTCAGCAACTCTGCAAACTCGGCCTCTCCCGTGGCATCCACTCCCGCCATCGCTTCATCTAATACTAATAACTTGCGAGGAGTCACCAAAGAATAAGCCAATAACACCCGTTTCAACTCCCCACCGCTGAGAGTACCAATAGATTGTTTTGCCTGTTGTTCTAAATTAACCTGTACTAAAACTTTTTCCACCGCCATTTTCCTCTGTCTGGAACGGAAAAAAACCCTTTCCGGCCAACCTAAAGTTACTAACTCCGCTACAGTTAAAGGAAAGCTGCGGTCAAAGGGAAATTTCTGGGGAATATAGGCTATTTGCTGCCAATGTTTCCCCAATTTTTTTAACTCCTTGCCGAGAATTTCTATCCGTCCCGACTCGTAAGGTATCAAACCTAATATCCCTTGAATTAAGGTACTTTTTCCCGCGCCGTTGGGGCCGACTATTGCCGTATTGCTGCCAGGAAAAACTCGAAAAGAAACGGATTCTACAGCGCGATATTTGCCACGGAAAACTGTTAAATTTTCTACATTTAAAATTGGCAAAGCACCCCGATCGCTATCGTCTTTCATCGGCAAACTTCCTCTAAAGCTGTTAAATTTTCTCTCATGGCTTTCAAATAATGTTGCGGGTCTAACGGACCTGTTACTATGGGGTCTAAAACTTTTACTGGCAATCCTAAATCGTTGGATATTTGCTTAATTCTGCTGTCATCTGTTCCCCTTTCCGATAAAAAACCTTTGACTTGAAATTCTTGGACTGTGTTTATTATTCTTTGCAAATCTCTGGGGGCGATATTATCTTCCGGCAATTCTACTACTGCCATTTGTTGCAAACCGTAGCGTTTTGCTAGGTAGGGATAGGCATCGTGAAAGGCGATAAATTTACAACCCGCCACTGGTGTCAAACGGGCTTGAAATTCTCGATCTAATTCTTGGAGTTGTTGGAGATAAGCTGCGGCATTTGCCTCGTACTTTTCGGCATTATTAGGGTCGGCATCGATGAGACCGTCTCTAATGTTGATAACTTGTTGTTGGGCTAATACTGGATCTAGCCAAACGTGAGGGTTGCCTCCTTCGTGATGGTGGTGATGATGTTCTTCATGTTCTTCCTCATGTTCCTCCTCTTCTATAGGTTCGATGCCCTGACTGCTGTCAATTTCTTTCAGTTGGGAGTTGCCAGCAGCAGCAATCAATTTATCGAGAAATTCCTCCAAACCCAAACCATTTTTTACTAGCACATCTGCTTCGGCAATAGCGCGAGCGTTAGCGGGTGTTGCTTGATATTCGTGAGGGCTAGTTCCGGGAGTAATTAATATTTCTACTTCGGCATTTTCTCCTCCTACTGCCCGAGTAAACATATATATTGGCAGGAAGGTCGCTGCTATTTGGGGAGAGTTTTTTGGTTGCCCGAAGCTAGCTAAACTCCCTATTGAAATAGTAGCGATCGCTCCTCCTAACCCCAACAATGCCCGGCCATTCCAACGCCGCCAAGGTTTTTTGAGAAATTCCAGTCCAATTTTCTTCATAGCTTTGCTGAATATCCAAAATGATAATCATTATCTTAAAGCAGAGCTAGTCCCCAAAACCAAAAACTTAACAAAAATTTTAGATTTTAATGAAAATTGGGAATTAGGAGTTGGGAGTTGGGAATTGAGAATCGGCAATTTCCTCAAACCTCTTACCTTTTGCCTGTTGCCTTACCCATTCCCCATTCCCCAATTAATTAACTTTCCGGCGAAGCATCATCATCTTCGCCTATTTCCATATTTTTCTTAGATTTTTTCAAATCTTTCCAAAGATACTTAATTTGTTCGTAAGCTTCCTCCGGGGGAATTTTTCCGCCAGTTTCCAAGCTGCAAACATAACTAACGCGCTGGGCAAATTCCTGTAAATTAGCGTTAAACGCTAAATTTTGGGGCGTAAATTCACCGTGGTAGCGACTGCGAGGATAGAGAAAATCATCGCGCTCTGTCATAATTTTTTCCTCATTAAAATCAGAATTGAATTGAGAGTTATTAAGTTGAAGAAGTTAAGGGGGAACTTTAATATTTGAGAAGTGACCGCGACAACTGCTTTTGATTGTATTTAGTTTGAGATCGAGCTGGCTTCAAGCTGACGTTTAACCGCCGTTCAAAATTATCTTAACCTTTTCTTAACCTTGTGGTCTAAGAAAGTAATCTTTAGATTTTAGATTTATTAGTCGCCTAGCACCAAATAAATAGGGTGCGCTCCCCGCGCACCCATAAATTATACGAGCCAGAAAAAATCTCTTACCTCAAACCTCTGACCTCTGACCTCTGACCTCAAACCTCTTGCCTGGCAAATTAAAGCTTAGTGCCGCATTCGGGGCAGAAATTATTGCTAGCAACATTTTTAGCACCGCAGTTAGTGCAATAAATTAATTCTGCGGCTTGTTGGAGCTTTTTGCGTTCTGGCAAACCGATCATCTGAGCGTTACTCTTGCCCGGGGCAACCATCGGATAGCAATTTTCATTCTTTGTTACCTGAATATCGAGCAACACCGGACCATCGTGAGCTAACATTTCAGCGATCGCCCCTTGCAACTCATCTGGATGGGACACGAGCATACCCTTAACGCCAAAAGCCTTAGCCAGGACGACAAAATCCGGCATTCCCAACTCCATATTAGAAGCAGAATAGCGCTCGCCGAAGAAAGCCTGCTGCCACTGACGCACCATACCCTGCCAACCGTTATTAATAATCGCAGTTTTGACATTAATGCCGTATTGAGCCAGAGTAGCGAGTTCCTGAATATTCATCTGGATGCTGGCATCTCCGGCAATGCAGATAACTTCGCGGTGAGGCAGGGCCACCTTTACCCCCATAGCGGCGGGCAACCCGTAACCCATAGTGCCCAAACCCGCGCTAGAAATCCACTGGCGGGGACCATTTTTCAAAAATTGAGCGGCCCACATTTGATGCTGGCCGACATCGGTGGTGTAATAAGCGTCGGGGGCTTGACGGCCGAGTTCGACGATGGCCTGTTGGGGAGAGATGGTATCGGCGTACTGGGGGACCATCAAAGGATAATCCTCGCGCCAGCGATCGATGCATTCCAACCAAGCTTTAGTGCGATCGAGCTCCACAGCATCTCCAGTTTCGCGACAGCGACGCAACAGGTCCAACAACACCTGGCGAACGTCGCCGACAATAGGAACCTCAGGTTTGCGATTTTTACCCACTTCCGCCGGATCGATATCGACATGGATAACCTTAGCGCGACAGGCAAACTCATCCAACTTGCCAGTTACGCGATCGTCAAAACGAGTACCCACCGCAATCAGCAAGTCGCAATTACTCACGGCAAAATTAGCGTAGGCCGTACCGTGCATCCCCAACATTCCCACTGCCAGGGGATGGCCTTCGTCAAAAGCACCCTTACCCATCAAAGTAGTAGTAACGGGAATCTTAAAATGTTCGGCCAACTCCAGAACTTCTGCATGAGCGTCAGCGGAGATGACCCCGCCGCCGACATACATCAAAGGGCGTTGCGCATCGCGAATTAAATTAACTGCTTGATTAATTTGGCGGGGGTTACCTTTAACGGTGGGGCGGTATCCGGGGAGGCGGATGCTGCCCGGTTCGACTGGTTTGTAATCGAACTCGGTCAAGCCAACATCCTTGGGCACGTCTATCAAAACCGGCCCCGGGCGTCCCGTACTAGCGATGTGGAAAGCTTCGGCCACGGTGACAGCCATTTCTTTTGGGTCTCGAACGACATAAGAATGCTTGACGATTGGCAGGGTAATCCCGAAGATATCTGTTTCCTGGAAAGCATCGGTGC
Source organism: uncultured bacterium (assembly GCA_964609515.1). Taxonomy (GTDB): domain Bacteria; phylum Cyanobacteriota; class Cyanobacteriia; order Cyanobacteriales; family Microcoleaceae; genus CALKCV01. The sequence continues at coordinate 13,960 of CAZSTZ010000029.1, forward strand.
CGATGGCCGGAAGGGGCACCTGGCCCGTTACGACGACTAAGGGAATCGAGTCCATGTGGGCAGTGGCAATGCCCGTTACTAAGTTGGTTGCTCCGGGGCCGGATGTGGCAAAACAAACGCCGACTTTGCCGGTGGCCCGCGCATAGCCATCGGCGGCATGGGCCGCCCCTTGTTCGTGTCTAACCAGGATGTGTTGGACATCTCCTGCCGCTTCTGCTTGATAGAGTGCGTCATAAATTGGTAAAATGGCTCCGCCAGGATAACCGAAAATGTGCTTGACGCCGTGGCGTATTAAGCTGTCTATTAATGCCAAAGCGCCGGTGGCCCGTTTGACAGTTACTTTAGTTTGTAGTTGCACGGGTTCTGGGTTCTCCTTTATCTAGGTTATTGATGTGTTGATAAAGCTTCTATTGTAATAATTATGATGATGAAGCTAGGGGCAGGAGAGCAATCTTTACACAAAACTTCATATTTTGGGCAGTTAACAATTAACAATTGACAATTGACCACATTTTGGCTTTTTTGAGTATGAATATGAGTAGGAAGCGATCGCTGTGTCCCAAGGGAGTGTATCGAATTTAACAAAGCACCCCCCTTGGCGATGATAAGAAAAGATGGCATCCTAATGAACGGATAAACAATACAGTTAAATTTAAGGAGCGAACCAACTTGAAAAAAGTAGAAGCTATTATTCGGCCCTTTAAGCTAGACGAAGTAAAAATCGCCCTAGTAAATGCGGGCATCGTAGGCATGACCGTTTCTGAGGTCAGGGGTTTTGGACGTCAGAAGGGTCAAACGGAACGCTATCGAGGTAGTGAATATACCGTGGAATTCCTCCAGAAGCTAAAAATTGAGATTGTGGTGGAAGAAGAACTCGTGGAGACGGTGGTTGATAAGATTGTGGAAGCTTCACGGACTGGGGAGATAGGGGATGGTAAGATTTTCATCTCTCCAGTGGAGGACATCATTCGCATCCGGACTGGAGAGAAGAATATGGAGGCTATTTAAGTTTGGGTAATCGGTAATAGCTAATGGGTAATCGGTAATAGCAATTACCGATTACCCATTACCTATTACGAGTTTTTTTAATTGCGGTAATAAAGCTTGGAATGCTTTGCCGCGATGGGAGAGCGATCGCTTGGTTTCAGGGGGCATTTCGGCAAAGGTCATGTTTTGGTCTCGAAGGTAAAAAATCGGATCGTAACCAAAACCGCCACTGCCTCTGGGGGTATACATAATTTCACCTTCGCAGATTCCTTCGACTTCGAGGGCGATGCTGCCGTCGGGACGGGCGATCGCTAGGGCGCAGATAAACTGGGCTTTTCTATTGGTGCTATCTTCTAACTCTTGGAGGAGGCGCTCGATCCGTTCTTTATCCGTAGGGGCGTAGCGAGCGGAATAGACTCCCGGCATACCCTGTAAGGCATCAACGGCCAAACCGGAGTCGTCGGCCATCGCCCATTCTCCAGTAAATTTAGCGACTTCTCCGGCTTTGAGGCGAGCGTTTGCCATAAAAGTATCTCCAGTTTCTTCTATTTCTAGTTCTTCTGGTTTGAGTTGCAATTTTAAATCAAAGTCGGCCATATTTGCTTGCATTTCTTTCAGTTTGCCCTGGTTGCCAGTAGCTACTACTAGCAATTTAGGGCTTTTTATTTGGTCTGTTTGAGTCATTGGTTGTCAATTGTTTTTGAGTATTGGTCCTGAGTATGAGAGCTATTTAGGGGCGATCGATGTAAAAATCGAGATAGAGAGCATCCAAAAAAAATAATATGACAGAAGTAAAAAAATCCATCGCTCAACACTATCACGAGCGAACAAAATACGATCCAGAAACCATAGCGGAGAAAAATCGGCAGTTGGACTGGTCCCAACAGCCGGAACCGTTCAAGGAATACAAAATTGGGACAACTTTTAAGCTCAAACCCTATCTCCAGAAAAACTCTCAGGAAGAGGAGCCCGGGGAAGGTCAGAGGTTGTCCAAATTATTATTGTGCAGCTATGGCTTAACTGCAAAAATACAGGCGATGACGGGGAATCATTATTTAAGAGCGGCTCCTTCGGCAGGTGGTTTGTATCCTGCAGAAGTCTATCTTATTTCTCGTGGCACGCCTTTGTTACCGGCGGGACTTTATAACTATCAGGCCAGGACTCATTCTTTGGTCCAATTTTGGGATAGTAGGGTTTGGCCTGCCCTTCAAGAAGCTTGTTTTTGGCATCCGGCCTTAGAAGCTACTAAATTAGCGATCGCCATTACCGCAGTTTTCTTCCGTTCTGCCTGGCGGTACGAGGATCGAGCCTATAGGCGGCTCTTTTTGGACGCGGGACATTTGTTGGGCAATATCGAACTTGCCTCGGCCATGAATAGTTATCGACCCCACCTAATAGGCGGTTTTGTAGATGAGGCCATCGACCGAATGCTGTATTTAGACTCCCAGCAAGAAGGAGCGATCGCCCTCTGTGCCCTAGCGGACTTGCTAGACATGGAACAAAACCTGCCTCGGTGGCGAACTGCTTTACCTTCAGCTACCCAGACGGACTATCCCGAACTAGAAGACGGCGAACTTCTAGGATATTTGCACGAGGCCAGCAAAATCGACACGGACACTTCGGGAACGGGGGGTTGGAAGTTAGTCGAAGAGAAAGACGTTATCGAAGATAAATATAATTTTCCCTTCTGCACTAAAGTGGCGACAGTTACTCCTTCTATTATGTGGGGTAAGGAACTGGATGGTATGGAAAATACCATTCTCAAACGACGCTCCACTCGCGCTTATACTGGCGAACCTCTTACTTTAAGGGAATTGCTAGCGTTACTGGATTTCACTTACCAACCGCACCACTATATAAATCAGGGTTTAGATAACTATCCAGATTATTTCACCCTGCATTTAATCGAGACCTTTATCGCGGTGTCTGCGGTGGATGGTTTGGAAGAAGGGTGCTATTATTACGCGCCATTAGCCCAAGAATTGCGACAAATACGGTTTAAAAACTTCCGCAGGGAACTGCACTATTTATGTTTGGGGCAAAACTTGGGAAGAGATGCGGCGGCGGTACTTTTCCACACGGCGGATCTCAATAAAGCGGTGGCAAAATATGGCGATCGCGCTTATCGCTACCTCCACATGGATGCGGGCCATCTGGGGCAGCGGTTGAATTTAGCGGCCATTCGCCTGAAGTTGGGCGCAAGCGGTATCGGCGGTTTCTTTGACGATCGCGTGAACGATGTCTTGGGCATTCCCGCATCGGAAGCAGTGGTTTATATCACTACTTTAGGACGACCTCGCGCTTGAGTGGAGCTCCTGCAATGAAGCGAACCAAACATTTATCGCTTTTTGGAAATGGGGAATGGGGAATGGGGAATGGGGAAGGTCAGGGGGAATGGCGAACGATAGCTTATTTTTTAAAGGGAGCATATTAACTAACAAATTATGAACACTGTTTTAGTTGTAGATGACCAATCCACCCACAGGGAGATGATCTCTCACCTTCTCAAAGAGAGCGGGTTTAAAGTCATGGTGGCCTGCGACGGCGGGGAAGCTTTAGAACAAATCGAGGCCCACCCTCCAGATTTAGTGATTCTGGATATTGTCATGCCAAAAATCAACGGTTACGAAGTTTGCAGACGACTGAGAAGTAACCCCATAAGTAAAGACGTACCGGTGATTTTATGTTCGATTAAAGCAGAAGAGTTCGATCGCTATTGGGGCATCAGACAAGGTGCCGATGCTTACATTGCCAAACCCTTTAAACCCCAAGAACTCCTGGCAACGGTTAAAAAACTTTTGCTTAAGTAAGCTTGAGGAGCGATCGCTATGCTTCAAATAAAATATAGCATTTCCCGTATCGCTGAGGTACAAGAAAAAAACGCTCATAAAAAATGTACCTCATAAAGAGCGAGAAATGCTATAAGTAGTTTTAGTGGTTAGTTGCCAACTAACCACTAACCACTAATATCAAGTCGCAATAAACAACCGAGGGCGAAAAGAGAGGGAAAAGCGCAAAGCAAGTCAAACCTTTACTTCCACGCTTCTAACTCAATTGTTAATTGGGAACTTGTTAATTGAGATAACCACTAAAAATTAACGATGCTTCTACCTCACCCAGTTTTTGCCCGTCACGAAACCTTCCATCCTCGGTTCGGTTGGTTGAAAAAAGGTTTCGATGCCGCCACCAGGGAGCCAGAAATTTTTTCTCGGGAAGATGCGCCAGTAGTATTAGGAGTCGGCAAAAACATGGTACGTTCTATTCGCTATTGGTGTTCTGCCTTTAAAGTTCTTAGCGACGACAAACCCACTGACTTTGGCGAAAAACTACTCGGGGATAAGGGATGGGATCCTTTTCTGGAAGCTCCCGCCTCCCTTTGGTGGTTGCATTGGAAATTGCTAGAAGTTCCCTGCAACGCCACTGCTTGGTATTTTACCTTTTATCTATTTCGCCAGGTAGAATTTGCTAGTGCGGAGTTATTAGATGCTTTGGCAAAATGCGTCGAAACTCAGGAAATTCGTATTGCCGAGTCTTCCCTCAAGAAAGACGTATTATGTATTTTGCGAATGTATGCCGATGGGGATACTAATAAGAGAACCTTAATTGAAGATTCGATAAATTGCCCCTTTGCCGAATTGGGAATTATTGACTCCGGGGGCAAGGGGAGACGTTATCACTTCAGAGTCGGTATCAAAAACAATCTCCCACCAGAAATAGTCGTCGCCGCTTGTCTGGAATTTGCAGGCAGCGTCGGCGAACAGAAAACTATTTCTATTTCCAAGTTGTGTTACGAAACAGGCAGTCCCGGTTTGGCCTTCAAGCTTCCCGAAGGTGTCATTTGCGAAAGCATTGAGGCGGTGGCGAGTTCCTTCGATGCGGTTCGACTTTCCGAGTCTGGCGGTTTGGTGCAATTATCTTTTACGAAAAATCCGATTCAATTAGCTGAAGCTATTTTAAATTTTTATTTTTATAAGTAAAATTCCCAAAAAGCGTTCCATATTGAGATGCACCCGGTGACTTGCTCCCATTTTTACCAGTTTTTCGCTGGCCAAACGTTGATTATTGTTCTCGGTCCACAAACAAAAAGTCCACAAAAAAAAATAAGCGGCCAAAATTTGGTCCGCTTACAACGATAGAATGGGGATTCCCCGGAAAAAAGGTAGTCCGGGGAAAGGGTATGGGGATGCCAGGAGGCGGACTTGAACCGCCGACACGAGGATTTTCAGTCCTCTGCTCTACCGACTGAGCTATCCCGGCTCGATTTCAACCCGAAGTTTTTTCTCAACACGATTACTAATACTAGCAAAGATATTTTAATTTGACAAGGGGTTTGACAAATTTTTTTTTAATTTCCCCTATCCCCTACCCACCAACAGTTTCAGCCTAACAGCTTTCCCTCCGTCCCTCCTTCCTCTAAAATCTAAGATGAGGGGCCGACCTCAGTAAGACAATCGGTATAAAAAACAATGGCCGCGAGGGGCGCTCCCTCAATTAAATCAAAAATCAAAAATCAAATGAGATTTATCTCTCTGGACTACGCCCTCTTTCTCATAATAGTTCTGGGATGCTACTGGTTATTGCCCTGGCAACCGTGGCGGTTATTAATAATAACGATCGCCAGTGTCGTCTTCTACGCTACCCTGCAACCACAATACATCCCCCTGCTCCTATTAATCATACTATTCAACTACTGTCTGGCACAAGCGATCGGCGAGCCCGCAGATTGGCGGGTAGCAAACAAAGCATGGAACCTGGGTCGGTTCGTCTTTTTATGTTTAGGAATTATCCTCAACATCTTATTATTATTTAGCTTTAAATATCTGCCCTTCTTTTTAAATTCTATCGGCATTTTTTACAACATTCCCCAAGCCTTAGAAATAGCAAATTGGGCGGACAATAATATCGTAGCGCCCTTAGCAATAAGCTTTTTTAGCTTTGAAATAATCGCCTATCTCATAGACGTCTATCGAGGGGCACCGGCAGCGCGATCGCTCCTAGAATTCATCTCCTACAAACTCTTTTTCCCAAAACTAATCTCCGGTCCCATCACCCGCTACCACTACTTCCAAAACCAGATTTGGAACCAAAACAAAATCGCCTCCCCTCGCCCCAAAAACCCAATCCCAAACATCAAATTTCCCACGGGCGAAACCCTAACAGAAGGACTCTGGTTAATCGCCACCGGCGCGGTAAAAAAAGCCCTCATAGCCGACAACTTAGGAATCTTCGTCGAACTATGTTTTAGCAGTCTCCAAAGAGCCGGCAGCGGCGACTTATGGTTGGGAACTTTCGCTTATGGATTGCAACTTTACCTCGACTTTAGCGGTTATGTAGATGTTGCCAGAGGCACGGCTTTACTAATGGGAATAAACCTGCCCCAAAACTTTGACTTTCCCTATTTAAGTACCAGCATAGCCGACTTTTGGCGGCGGTGGCACATAACATTAGGCCACTGGTTGCGCAATTATTTATATTTTCCTTTAGGGGGTTCGCGAGTAAGCTTATTTCGTACCTGTTTTAACCTCTTAATTGTCATGTTAGTAGCGGGAATTTGGCACGGTGCAGCCTGGGGATTTATTGTCTGGGGAGGGTTGCATGGTTTCGGCTTAATAATTCACCGTTTAACAGAAGCAATTTCCCAAAAATCGTTCCTCGAAAACCTCTGGCAAAGCTTACCAGGAGTTATAATTAGTTGGCTGTTAACCCAAAGCTTAGTCTTTGGAGCGTGGATATTTTTCCGACTGCCAAATCTCAAAGATTCCTGGTGGGTAATTTCCCATTGGTGGGGCTATCAAGCAGACATTCAATTTGCCGAAAAAGTCTATATAGAAGCGATGGGTTTGCCAAGAACAGAGTTCGCTTTTTTAATGGGCGGCATCGTCTTAGCAATGGCGATTATTTATCTTTTTTATCGCGGTTTAAAACTAGAGTTAAATTGGCCGCTGAAAACTCTTTTAGTTCCTTTATGTTTCTTAGCAGTTTTAATCTTAGCTCCAGAAGGAGGATTGCCCTATATTTATTTCGATTTTTAGGGAATTGGTAGAGGGAGCACGTCAGTTTTGAAAGAAACCAAAGATTTAACGCTTTTTGGTAATGGGGAACGCGGTAATGGGGAACGCGGTAATCGTTCCTTGTCGTTTTTGACGACTTACAAATATGACGTGCTCCCATTGGTAGAGAGTCGGTCTGTGAAACCCGGTAATTCCGGCAAAAACCGGGTTTCTTGGCTCTCAAAAAACGTGATTTCTGACAATACAAGAGCTGCTCTGAAATCGCGCTCCGCGATTACTACGAAAAATCCCCATTCCTCATTATAAATAAGAACACCAATCGCTCCAACTGCCGGCATATAACTTGCCAGTAGGAATGCCTGCCGCTTCCAAAGACCATAAATTAACGCAAGCAGTGACCCCGGAACCGCAATAGACGATTATCTCCTCGGCATTTTTAACATCCTCCCAGCGTTGGGATTGTTCCGTTACCTTGGCATTGGCCTCCTCGTCGGTAACTTCCTGCCAAGGATAATTCACGGCCCCCGGGATGTGACCGGCCACTGGGTCGATAGGTTCGACCTTTCCCAGATAGCGATCGCGATCGCGAGAATCGACCAAAACCACCCCCGGCAAATCCTTCCTCGCCTTAACCGTCTCGATATCTACCACCATCTCCGGCCTGAGTTGGGGCACAAAAGAACCGGTTCGGGGAGTAGAAGTTTCGCTAGTAACGCGATATTCATCCTTCCAACCGGAGATGCCGCCATCCAACAGGGCTACTTTGTCGTGTCCCATATATCGCAATAACCACCAGAGACGGGAGGCGAAGGCAAAGCGGGTATCGTCGCAGGCAACGACCAAAGTTTCCTGGAAGTTAACGCCCATCCCTGCCAGTTTTTCCGCCAGTTGGGGGATATCTGGCAGGGGGTGACGCCCGCCATGCTTGCCTACCGGACTGGAGAGGTCGCGGTTGAGGTCCAAATAGAAAGCGTCCCGGATGTGACCTTCTTGGTATTGCTTTCGTCCCAGTTCCGGAGCTGCGAGGGAGAAGCGACAGTCGATAACGACGATTTGGGGGTCGTCGAGGCGTTCGTGCAACCATTGGGGCGAAACCAGATAATTTGTGTTAGTCATGTTGTTAGTTGTAGAACAGGCATCCTGCCTGTTATCCGCGTTTTTTTACAAATATGAGCGCCTCCTAGCACCTTACAGCTTTATTCTAATAACTCCCCGAGAGAAGATGCCAAGGGAGTTAAATCTTCTTGTCTGGTTTGCCAAATAATCTCCAAATTTACCTGGAAATATTCGCGAACCACGATATTTCTAATTCCTCTAACTTCAACTTGTTCTAGATCGGGCATTAATTCGGTTTTTAAAAGTTCTAGTGGCACGGACTGCCTCCTTTAAAACAGGTTCTCGCAAATAGGGTTTGAGGGAATCAGGAGTCCCTAAATCGACAGAACGACCTAAGATGTTTTCTAAGTATCGTTGCAGTCGGACAAAGGTGAATAAACCCACGGGCTTTTCAAATTCTACCCGCCAATCGACATCCCTATCTAAATTTGCTTCATCCCGCGCCACGGAACCAAAGATGGTTAAGGATTTTACCTTAAATTCTTTTAGTTGCTGTTGGTGGGTATTCAAAATAGCGATCGCTTCCTCTAGTTTCATTATTAAATCCTCTTTTTGGTAATGGGGAGCGCGGTAATGGGTAATGGGAATGGCTTCAGCTATCCCCAAAATGCCATTTTTTATTATCGAGAACCACCCCCAATTTCTGCTAAAAACCAGCTAGCAACTTCTGTATTATTAGTCTGGCGACTGCGGCGCAAACCTTCTGTTAAAAGAGCCATTTTTAATCCCGGCAAAACCACAGATTCATCAATCCTTTTACTGCCCCGGTTAGGGATAATTTCAAAAGCAGTTATAGCATCTTTTTCTGCGTCAACTACCCAATATTCAGCCACTCCTAAATCTTCATACAACATTCGTTTCGGTCCCAAATCGTCCATGAGGGAACTTACGGCAATTTCTATGGCTAAATCTGGAGGTTGGTTATTATCTAAATTGACAACTTTATTGCCAGTGGGGGCGTATTTAATTCGGTCGCCAATATAATAAGAAACATCCGGTTGAGCTTCTTTAATTCCTTGTTGGCGATAGCTGCAATTAACGAAAACTTTTAAAGGTAGCGATCGCCCTATTCCCCATAAATTTACTAATAAGAGAATAATGCCGTTATTATCTGCATGGTTAGCTCCTACAGGTGCCATTTCTATCCTCAATTCTTGTTGGTAATAGTAACTTTTAGCTTTTTCGTAAAGAGGATTTTCTAGGGTTTCGAGAGCTTCATCCCAGGTTGCCCCTATCCAGGTATCGGCGGGGATTTTTAGTTGTAATTTGCTCATAGGTTTCGATTAATTGAGTTAGGAATAATTCTGGCGTAAGCCGAGGGGTTGTTATCCTCATCCGAGGGCCATCGCTCTCTTACCATTTTAGCGATAAATACAATTACCGCCACCGCTAAAACCGCTACGACAAACCATAAAGTAATCCGACTTAATTTTTCCTTATCTAAAGGATTATTTTCCCGTTCTATTTCTGTTTCAGCAACCGAAGGAACTTGCAATCTAGCTGCAGCTTGGGAACCGGGCAAAATCAGGGAAGAAAAAGCTCCTACTTCCAAACCAAATTCTTGAGTCCAAACGTAGTTTTCTTTATCCTGTTTTTTAGCAGCGACCTTTACCCTTTCTATTTTATCCGGTTCTAATTCAGTTAATTCTTGTCTGATAATCTCGACCGTCTCATATCGATCTGGTACTTCGTCTGCCTCCAGAATTATTTCTAAAAAACCCTTATTGATGCCAGCTTTAACGGTAATATTTTCCGTATTGATGCCATGGCTCAATAAAGCAGCGATCGCTTCCGGGTTTCCTTGTTGTGCTTGTTCTGATAAATTATTATCCATTTTTGGTCAGGCTACTAACAATTAACAATTAACCATTAACCATTAACAATTAACCATTAACCATTAACAATTAACCATTAACCATTAACAATTAACCCAATGAAATTTACTCCAAAACTAACAGCCGACGGTTCTTTTACCTTTTTTTCCGCTGAATTTGGCGAGACCTTCCACTCTCATTTTGGAGCCCGACAGGAAGCAGAATCTAAATTTGTTAGCCCAGTTAGACTCAGGTCAAAAGCCCATCGACCGACGATCCGACTGTTAGACGTCTGTTACGGACTAGGATACAACACCGCCTCGGCAATGGCAGCTATTTGGGAAGTTAATCCCCATTGTCGGGTGGAGTGGATCGGTTTAGAACTCGATCCAGAAGTCCCAAAAGCAGCGATCGCTTGCGGCCTTCTCGACAACTGGCCCGATGAAATTACAGCCATCTTAAGGACGTTAAGTAATGGTTACAGTTTGAACGACGACCGTATCTCAGCTAAAATACTCGTTGGCGATGGGCGGGAGACCGTTCAACAGGTCCAAAAATCGGGTTTTCTGGCAGATGCTATCTTTCTAGATCCCTTTTCCCCACCAAGTTGCCCCCAGATCTGGACGGTGGAATTTTTAAGATTGGTTAGCTGCTGCCTCAAAGATGATGGCCATTTAGCCACCTATTCTTGTTCTGCTGCCGCCAGGATGGCCTTAATAGCGGCGGGTTTGTCTGTGGGTTCCACTGCCCCGGTAGGGAGGCGATCGCCCGGAACTGTTGCTAGTTTCAGGGGCGAGGACTTACCAAAACTGTCCCTCAAAGAGGAAGAACACTTATTAACCAAGGCCGCCATTCCCTATCGCGACCCCCATTTATCCGACTCTCCAGAAGCGATCGTCCGTCGCCGTCAGTTGGAACAACAAACCTCCGGGGCCGAACCAACCTCCTATTGGAAAAAACGCTGGTCCCACCGTTCTTAGCTTTTAGATTTTAGAAATTAGCCTGAAACTGATGAAGTTAAAATTATCGTTCCCAACAAAAAGGAACGGGAATTTTTAGGAAGATTTTATATGAGGTCAAAAGCGAGATTAAACTATTAAAATAACAGCCAAAAATCTTGGGGATCGCTGCTTCTTTCTTTGGGTATAATACCGTGGTTTACACGACGAAAATTAAGGGTAAAATAGAGGAACTGCAGGGTAAAGAAAAAGGAGATAATCGCAGATATGTATGTCTATAAGATGGAAGCTTCCAGGCCAGTAAAAAATCTAACAGAAAAACTTCTAGCCAAACAGGAGTTAGAATCGGTCGAGCAAATTATTACTTCTTTAGTCGATGCCATTGAAAGTCGGGACTTTATTACAGGTTCTCACTGCGAACGAGTTGCCACTCTTAGCGAAGCTTTCGGTCAATTTCTCAACCTTTCTACTAGAAAAATTCGCGACTTAAAATGGGGAGGTTATATCCACGATGTCGGCAAAATAGGCATTCCCGATTCCATACTGATGAAACCGGGTAAATTAACTCATGAAGAATTTGAAATAATGAAGCAACATACCTTAATTGGAGAGAAGATTTGCCGACCGATAAAGCTCCTGCGGGGAACTTTACCAATTATTAGAAGCCACCACGAACGCTGGGATGGCAGTGGATATCCAGATGGTTTAAAAGGTTGGCAAATTCCCGAACTAGCTCAAATATTTCAGTTTTTAGACATATACGACGCTCTAACTAGCGAGCGTCCTTATAAAAAACCTTTTACTAAAAAAGAAGCTGTGGAGATTTTGTGGGAAGAAACCAATCTAGGGTGGCGCAACCCTCAATTGATGGAACAATTTAGCAAGTTTATGTTAACAATTGATAATTGAAAATTCCCAGTATCTTAGAAACCCGGTTTTTTTCAAAAACCGGGTTTCTGGTTTTTTTCAAAAAACCGGGTTTCTGGTAATTCCGGCAAAAACCGGGTTTCTTGACCGATTCTCTAGTGGTACTCTATTTAAGGTAGTCTGGAATAAAAGAACAGGAGCGATCGCTTCTGAAGTAAAAGCTCATAACAGGCATCATGGTAGCAGTAGCAATTTTAGCGGCAGGACGGGGCACTAGAATGAAGTCCGACCTGCCTAAAGTTTTGCACAAATTAGGTTCTACCTCCTTGGTGGAACGAGTGCTGGAAAGTTCCCTCTCGGTAAAACCCCTTCGGCGTCTGGTAATTGTTGGTTATCGAGGGGACTTAGTTAAAGAAACCTTGATGAAAGTAGATAACACAGAACCGACTCTGGAATTTGTCGAACAAAAGCAACAATTGGGGACGGGTCATGCCATCCAGCAATTATTGCCCCATTTAAAGGACTTTTCGGGAGATTTGCTGGTCTTAAATGGGGACGTGCCGCTTTTGCGGCCAGAAACTTTGAAGCAATTAATGGAGCTTCACAAACAACGTCGGAACGGGGCCACTATTCTGACCGCCCATCTTCCCAACCCCCAGGGATACGGGCGGGTGTTTTGCGACAGTAATAACGTGGTCAAACAAATTGTCGAAGACCGAGATTGTACCAAGGCCCAAAAGCAAAATCACCGGATTAACGCCGGTGTTTATTGTTTTAATTGGCCAGCTTTGGCGCAAATTCTGCCACAACTGCAGGCCGATAACGACCAACAGGAATATTACTTGACGGATACGGTGAAAGAGCTAAAACCGGTCATGGCGGTGGATGTGGATGATTTTCAAGAAATTATTGGGGTTAATAACCGCAAGCATCTGGCTCAAGCTTACGAAATTTTGCAAATCAGAGTTAAGGATAAATGGATGGCAGAAGGGGTGACGATGATAAATCCCGACAGTACCACCATTGACGATCGCGTTATTTTAGAGCCGGATGTGGTTATCGAACCTCAAACTCACTTGCGCGGCAATACTTTTATCGGTACTGGCAGTCGCATCGGTCCGGGTACTTGGATCGAAAACAGTCATATCGGTAGGGATGTGACGGTGCTTTATTCTGCCATCTCCGATAGCGCCGTTGCCGATGGCAGTCGCATCGGTCCTTACGCTCACTTGCGCGGTCATGCTGAGGTGGGGGCTAATTGCAGGGTTGGTAATTTTGTGGAGCTGAAAAATACGAAGATGGGCGATGGCTCTAATGCGGCACATTTGTCTTATCTGGGCGATGCTACTCTCGGAGAAAAGGTGAATATCGGTGCCGGTACGATTACGGCTAATTACGATGGCAAGAACAAACATCCCACTAAAATAGGCGATCGCTCTAAAACTGGTTCCAATAGCGTTCTGGTCGCGCCGGTAACTTTGGGAGAGGATGTTACGGTGGCGGCGGGTTCCGTTGTCACCGAGGACGTGCCCGATGACAGTCTAGTTATCGCTCGTTCCCACCAAGCGGTTAAACCCGGTTGGCGGTTGAAAGATTCGGAAACTCCTCCCGACGAGTAGCTTTTTTTTTGGGAATGGGGAATGGGGAATGGGGAATTGCGAATTAATTGCTAAGTAATCGTGCAAAATTAATTGCACAGTTTTTTTTCCTGTTAAGAGTTCCCTGTTCCCCAAAAATCAATGTTTAATTTATTTTGCCTACCTACTTAATTGTTAATTACCCATTACCCATTACCCAGAGAAAACTAATGTTAAAACTAATAACTTTACTGCTGACTAGCATGATGACGGTAATGGCGGGTTCTACAATTGCTCCCGCCCTGCCGCAGATAGGACAGTTTTTTCAAACTGCTCCCAGGGCAGAACTTTTAGTTAAATTAATGTTAACCTTACCCGGTTTGTTTACCGCCATAGCCGGTCCTTTTGCTGGCATAATTATAGACCGCTTCGGTCGCAAAAAATTGTTGGCTGCTACGGTAATTCTCTACGGTTTGGCCGGCAGCTCGGGTTTCGTTCTCAACTCCCTAACTGGTTTGTTAATCGGTCGTGCTTTATTGGGGATATCGGTAGCTGGAATTACGACTGCTTCGATTACTTTAATTGCCGATTATTACCACGGAGAAAAGCGCCAAGAAGTAATGGGAATTCAAGCTGCTGCTATGGGTTTTGGGGGGGTAGTTTTTCTAATATTGGGCGGGTTTTTGGCAGATATTAGCTGGCGGTTTCCTTTTTTAATTTATAGCAGCGCTTTTGCTGTTTTTCCTTTGGTGATTTTTGTTTTGACGGAGCCTAATAGGGTGAAGGTTTCCGCAGACAAAATTCGCGAACGAGTAGGAGTAAAAGTCTCGGAAATTGGGGAGAGTTTGGCAAGCGATCGCCACCCAAAAAATCTGATACTTTTTATTTACGCGGTCATGTTTGTAACTGCAGTAGCTTTTTTCATGGTGCCGGTGCAATTGCCTTTTTATTTAACCAAAAATTTTGCGGTAAATAACTCTCAAACTGGAATAGCGATCGCCACTTGTACCTTCACCAGCGCTATTGTTTCCATGAATTACGGCTCGATTAAAAAGAAACTCAGCTTTATGGGAATTATAGTTTTACTATACTCGCTCATGGGTTTTGGCTTTGAAATCATCTTTTTAGCGACCAATTATTTCATAGTAATTTTAGGTTTGATTTTTCTCGGTATGGGCTTGGGTTTGTTGATACCAAATCTCAACGTTTGGCTGAACGCAATAACTCCGGTCGCCATTAGAGGGAAAGTGTTAGGAGGTTTGACTACTTTTACGTTTTTAGGACAGTTTATTTCTCCCCTCGTCAGTCAACCTATTGCCGCACAAATTGGCATCGGAACTACTTATGGAGTGGTGGGAGTTGCGATGTTAATTTTGGCGGTTATCTTTGGGGGAGTTTCTCTGACTGGGAGATATTCTTTAAAAGCTTGATAATTAAAGCTTGCGATCGCGAAAACCGCTGCCGACGTATCCTGCTAATTCTCGAATTAACAGCAGAACTGGAATAATCTCTAAACGTCCCATCCACATAAACAAAATCAAAATCAACCTACCCACCGGCGCTAAATCCGGTCCCGTAATACCCACCGATAAACCCACGCTCCCTAAAGCCGATGCCGCTTCAAAGATTGTATCGCTAAGAGAATATTGGTCCGGCGGAACGATACTCACTAAAATAAAAATGCCCGCAAACAGCACTAACACCCACAAAAATGCCAGCACTGCCGCAGAACTTACTTGTCTTTGGGCGACTTGCTCGCTAACTACTTCTCCATGTATTTGATAGCGCATGAGTTCGTAGGGTTGCAGGCGTATCCGTCGGAAACTCCACTGCACGCCTTTCCACAAGGAAATGACGCGAGCGATTTTAAGACCGCCGACGGTGGAACCGGTTGCTCCCCCGACGACCATTGCCAAGCTTAATAATAGCTTCGCACTCTCGCTCCATTTGCCGATATCGACAGTATTAAAGCCGCAAGTTCCCAAAGCCGAAGCCCACTGAAACGTACTATCGACCCATAAGAACAGTTTGACGGTCGAGTAATTAAAATACAACAGCAGCAGAGTTCCCAATACTAACAATATCCATAAAACCCGGTGCTGGCTGTCTTTCCAGAGGGCAGATAAACGGCCTGTAGTTAAAAAACGATAATGATTGGGAAAGCTAATGGCCCCAAAAATCATTATCGGGATGGTTGCTATTTTAACCCAAAGTCCGTAAGCACCGATACTCTCGTCGGCGATGCTGAACCCGCCGGTGGAAATTCCGGTAAGTCCGTGATTGAGGGCATCCCACCAGGGCATCCCCGCCACGCGCAAAAGGATAATGCTTGCCAGGGTGTAGAGGATGTAAACCCACCAAATTTTCCGAACCGTGCTTCTTATGGTTAAACCGATAGTTTTACTCCGTCCTTCGGAACTGTAAAGCTGATAGGGGTCTGCGCTGGGTTCGAGTATAGATAAAATTAAGACGATGACGCCCACTCCACCGATCCACTCCATAAACGAACGCCACCACTGCAGGCACAGGGGAAGTTCGCTAGATTTGAGCGCTACGGAGAGTCCGGTGCTGGTAAAGCCAGAAAAGGCTTCAAAGATGGCGTTTAAGGGCTCTTGAAATTGTAAAACTGTTAGGGAGGCATCGGAGTTGGCTGCTAAATGGTTGGCAATGATGAAAAAAGGTATCGCTCCTAATAGAGGCACGATCGCCCACGCCAAAGCCACTATAATTATAGAGTGACGTATGCGACTGCTATCGGCATGACGATTGGTTTGATAGAGGAGTTGACCGAGGGCGAAAGAGGCGATCGCTGTCACGGTAAACGACCAAATCCCATAATATTCGCCCCCGAAAAGGCATACTAATAGCGATAGTAGGGCCATAAAACCGGGAAGGTGGATAAATATGCCCAAGTCCCGGAGGATAGTTTTGATAAAAGGACTCACTTTCGTTTGACTTGACAATTACTTAGCTGTTTTCGGATTTTAAATAACTGAGGAGGCGATCGGCGATTAATTTTTCTGGGTTTACGATTACTCGCGCTCCCAGACGCTCGAACATTTCTTGATGTTCGTTATTATTAACCAGTGCTAGCAGGTTTTCGATACCTCGATCTTTGGCAAGAAAAATTGCCATGAGGTTCACCGAGTCATCGTGGGTTGTGGCTATTAAAGCATCGGCGCGATCGCCTCCTGCTTTATCGATGACTCCATTTTTGGCAATATCGGCGTGGAATACTTGAATATCGTATTGGCTTTTCAGGATTCTGGCTTTATCCTCATTTTTGTCGATCGCTACTACTTTATGCCCTTTTTCTACGGCTAAAGAGATTAAATTTTGGGCGATCGCTCCCGCACCGACTACGATTAAAAACATAAACACCAACCAATAAATTTAGTATCGATCTAGTCTATTAGCGTCTTGGAGTTTTGTAAATCTACCAAAAGGCTGAATTTTTACCCCTAAATCTAAAAACTACCATTGGAGCAAATCGGATAATTTCTATCTTTAGGAGGATGTCTCAATCGATTCCGATCTATAAGTTAGGAAGTAAAAAGAAATGACTAAAGTCATTACTACGAACTGCCTACTAACATCAAACAATTATAATTATGAGCTTAAACGTAACTCAAAAACTAATCGAATCCCATTTAATTTCTGGGGAAATGAAACCCGGAGCGGAAATCGGACTTCGCATCGACCAATCCCTAACCCAAGATGCCACCGGCACGATGGTCATGCTGGAATTAGAAGCAATGGGATTGGACCGAGTAAAAACCGAACTTTCCGCCCAATATGTAGATCATAATTTATTACAAACCGACTATAAAAACGCCGACGACCATTTATTTTTACACGCTGCCTGTCAGCGTTTTGGGGTTTGGTACAGCCGCCCGGGAAACGGCATTTCCCACGCCGTCCACATGGAAAGATTTGGCATTCCCGGCAAAACTTTAATCGGTTCCGACAGCCATACTCCCGCTGCCGGCAGTATGGGAATGCTCGCTTTTGGGGCGGGAGGTCTGGATGTCGCGATGGCAATGGCGGGGGAACCAATGTTTATTAAAATGCCCCAAGTTTTCGGAGTTAAGCTAATAGGAAAAATGCCCGATTGGGTCAGCGCTAAAGATGTCGTTTTAGAAATGTTGCGGCGCTACGACGTTGACGGGGGCAGGGCCAAAATTATCGAATATTACGGTCCCGGACTGGCAGAATTAGACGCGATGGACCGCCACGTTATTGCTAATATGGGGACCGAACTGGGAGCGACTACAACTGTATTTCCTTCCGATGGAGAAATTAAGCGTTTTTTAACTTCCCAAAGGCGCGGAGATGACTGGGTGGAAATACTCCCAGACGAGGGTGCCGAATACGACCTCCACGACGAAATTAATTTATCGGAATTAGTGCCGTTAATTGCCTGTCCTTCGAGCCCGGGCAACGTGGTGCCGGTACGGGAAGTAGAGGGAAAAGAGGTCAATCAAGTAGTTATCGGTTCTTCTGCCAATCCCGGATTGCGCGATTTTTGGATAGTTAGCGAGATAGTAAAGGATAAACTAGCAGAACCGAACGTGTCTTTCGATATCAACCCTACCTCTCGCCAAGTTATAGAAAATCTGGCAGCGATGGATGGAGCTTTCCTCAATTTGATGCACTCCGGGGCTCGGTTCCACCAGGCCGGTTGTCTGGGTTGTATCGGCATGGGGCAAGCGCCGGCCTCGAATCAAATTTCTTTGAGGACGATGCCTCGCAATTTCCCGGGGCGATCGGGGACTGCGGACGATCGCGTTTATCTGTGCAGTCCCGAAACTGCCACCGCCGCTGCCTTGACGGGAAAAATTACGGACCCGCGAGATTTGGCAAATATTTATAACATGAGTTACCCTCAATTCTCGCCCCCAGAAAAAGAAATTATCAATACAGAAATGTTGGTGCCGCCGTCAGAAAAAAATCTAGACGTGGAATTAGAGAAAGGACCGAATATTCAATCTTTCCCCGAATTTGGCGAGTTGCCCGATCGCTTTTCGGTACCCGTGTTGTTGAAAGTGGAAGATAACATTTCTACGGACGAAATTTTGCCGGCGGGGGCGCGAGTTTTGCCCTTTAGAAGCAACATTCCCGGCATTAGCGATTTTGTCTATTATCTCAAGGATGAAACTTTTAGCGATCGCGCCAAAGAAGCGAAAGAAAAAAGCGGCGGTCATGTTGTAGTTGGTGGTAGTAATTACGCTCAAGGTTCCAGTCGGGAACACGCGGCGATCGCCCCCCACTATTTAGGACAAATTGCAGTTTTAGCTAAATCTTACGCCCGCATCGGTTGGCAGAATTTAGTTAATTTTGGCATTTTGCCTTTAGAGTTTTCTAACCCAGAAGATTACGACAGCATCGATGCTGGAGACGAGATAGGGGTAGAGGGATTGAGGGAAGCTTTGAAAAACGGCGAGTCTATTCGGGTTAAGAATAAGAGCAAAGATTTAACTTACGAAACAAGTCATAGTTTGAGCGATCGCCAGATTAAAATTATGCTTGCTGGAGGAGTTATTAATTTTTATAAAGCTAATAAATCCGCCGTTAAATCTGCTTAAGGTTGATGGGTTATAGCGGTTCGATCCCCCCTAACCCCCCTTGCAAAGGGGGGAACTTTGAAAAGGGTGCATCTCGTATTTGTAAAAATACTTTTTTTGAGTATGAGTATGAGTATGAGTATGAGTACGAACAATAAAAAAATAAGGAGAAATAGATGGTTTTTGAACCGGACAAAATAGGAGAAAAAGCACTGAATAAAGCTGCGGAATTAGCTTGATCCACGCAATTAGACGAAGCGGAAGATTTAGAGGTAAAAATTAAAACCGATCCGGGGAAATTAGCCAGAGGAGAACTCGACTCCTTTGCTGTAGAAGGGGAAGGTTTAGTAATGCAAGAAGATTTAAAAATGGAGCGGTTAAAAATAACCACCAATAGCATTGCTGTTAATCCTTTAAAAGCCCTAACTGGCAAGCTAGAATTGAGCAAACCAACGGAAGGCCAAGCCCGCATTGTTTTAAACGAAACAGATGTTAACCATGCATTTACTTCGGAGGTTTTCCAAAGTAAAATGCAGGATTTTCATGTAAATATCGAGGGAGAAGAAATAATAGTTGATACCCAAGAAGTTAGCTGTAGTTTTTTAAGGGGCGATCGGGTTAAAATCAATGCGAAAATTCTCTTAAAACCTAAAGGTGAAATTCGGAATTTTGCCTTCAGTACGGCCATGAGAATTACGGAAGACAGGCGAGGGGTGTTGTTAGAAAACGTTCGTTATGAAGAAGGAACGGAACTTTCGCCGAAACTAACCACAGCTTTAATAGATGAAGCTAGGGAAATATTGCATTTAAGTAACTTTGAAATGGAAGGTATTTCTCTGTTACTGGAGAGCTTGGAAGTAGAAGAAGGCAAGTTAGCCTTGCAGGCGACGGCAAAAATGACGCAGCTTCCTTAGAGAGTCGGTTAAGAAACCCAGTTTTTTTGAAAAAACCGGGTTTCTGAGATAGAAAATACTTGACCGACTGTCTATTTTACCACTATTTTTGAGGAAAAAACCCGCGATAAATATTTTATACCGAAAGGTAGAGGAAACCAGAAATCGATTTCTCCCCTGAGAGAGACTGCATTAGAACGCCACTAGCTCTAAGATAGAAAATAGAGTCAATCATTGTTAAAGATAAAATAGCATTCAAGTCGGGAGAAAAAATTATGGACAGTACGAAAAACAATCCACTGTTAAAAATACAACAATGCGGTCAGAGTATCTGGATGGATAACCTCAACCGCAGCGCTATCGAGTCGGGAGAATTAGAAGAATTAATCAAGACTTGGGGACTGCGGGGGATAACTTCAAATCCGGCTATTTTTCAGAAGGCGATCGCTGGTAATAAAGTCTATGATGCCGACATCGAAGCTGGCATTAAAGCGGGTAAATCCATAGAAGAGATTTACGAGTCGCTAATTTTTGACGATATTAGGAAAACCTGCGATATTTTTCGCCCCATTTACGAAAAAACCAACGGAAAAGATGGTTTTGTCAGCATCGAAGTGTCGCCATATTTAGCAAGAGAAGTACAAGGAACCATTGCAGAAGTGCGCCGGTTTTTCAAAGCAGTAGATCGGGACAACGTGATGATTAAAATTCCCGGTACTCCCGAGGGCATTCCGGCTATCGAGGAGGCAATTTCTGAGGGAATTAACGTTAACGTGACCTTGCTATTTTCTGTGGATAGTTATGTAGATGCGACATGGGCTTATATTCGCGGGTTAGAAAGGCGAGTGGAAGCGGGGGAACCCATCGATAAAATTGCTTCGGTGGCGAGTTTCTTTCTCAGTCGCATCGATACGAAAATCGACGCTTTCATAGACGAACGGTTGAAGAGTACCGGCAGCGACAGTGTAAACGAAAACGCTCGTTTGAGGGAAATAAAAGGAAAAGTGGCGATCGCTAATGCCAAGGTTGCCTACCAGAAGCACCAAGAAATTATCGAGAAGGATCGCTGGAAAGCTCTGGCAGAAAAAGGTGCTAACGTACAGCGGCTCTTGTGGGCCAGTACCAGCACCAAAAATCCCGAGTATAGCGATGTCATGTACGTTAACGAGCTAGTGGCTCCCAACACGGTAAACACCCTACCCCCAGGAACCATCGAAGCTTGTGCCGACCATTGCGAGATTAATCCCAACCGCATCGAAACGGAAGTCGAGGAAGCCAAGCAATTGCTCCATAGTCTCTCAGAATCGGATATCGATATCGATTTGGATAAAGCGATGGACGAGCTGCTGGAGGAAGGAATCGACAAATTTATCGTGCCCTTCCAGTCTTTGATGCAATCTCTGGAACGAAAAGCCCAAGAACTCGCGCCAGTGGGAGCCGGCAGATAAGAGAGGCAAGAGGCAAAAATAGGCAAGAGGCAAAAATAGGCAAGAGGCAATAGGCATTAGCAATTGTCCATAAATCAAAGGAGAAAAACAAATGGTTGATACAGCTATAAAAAAAGTTAATTCCGAAAATTCGCCCCAAGGGCAAATGGAACAAAAATATTTAGCATCGGGCCAAACCGTTTCGATGCGGCTGTGGGAAAACGAACAGCCCGGCGAAGCAAAACCGATGGTAAGGCGGAGCTACGAAACCGTCGGCTATGCGATCGAAGGAAGGGCGGAGCTATATATGGAAGGTCAGGTAGTTCTATTAGAACCGGGGGACTCTTGGGTAGTTCCCCAAAAGGCCATTCATACTTATAGAATTATGGAACCCTTTACCGCAGTGGAAGCTACTTCTCCGCCGGCAGAAATAGAAGGGCGCGATCGCCTTTAATTCAACAACCAGGCAACCAGACAACCAGAAAACCAAATTGGAGGATTTTATTATGACAACCGAAGAACAAACCCGAGAAATGCTCGCCGAAAAACGTCTGGGAGACAAACAGCGAGAAGAGTCGATGTTAAACCGCGCCGAAGCGGAAGTCTCCGACTCCCTACACGAAAATTCTCAGACGGAAGGGAAAGCGCGAGAGTTAGTAACCGAAGAACGGGGGAAAGAGAAACAGCGAGAAGAATCGATGGCCGAACGCGCCGCCGAAGAGAGCTATAGTTAAATGAGAAATCTTTCTAAGTAGAGTTCGCCCGATCGCCCGATTTAATTTGCGGTATCGAACTGCAACTGGCGGGTAAAGAGATTGCCTGGAGTGTAGATAACTATTTGGAAAGTTTGGGCGATCGGCTGTCTCAAACTTTTGGAGGATAAACCAGAATAAAGAAGTATCTCTTTTGGAGGATGTTGTGGAGCCGGGGATTTTTTATTCTGAATAAAAGGCGATCGGTCGCTAAAGAAGCGATCGGTCTCTTGTTATCTCTCAGGAAATTTAATCATGCCTGTTTTTAGACAATTCAACCCTGCCATACACACTCCACGACAGCTAGTAGGCGCCATTCTCAAGGGAAATCCTGCTAATTCTAGTATTAAAGTTACGCCCGGGCCCGCTGGTGTCATCTACCAAGGCGACCCAGGTGCAACTTCCTTCTACGACGGTAGTTTAAATCGGCTGAATATCGACGAAGGTATCTTGCTGACATCTGGCGACGGAAGTCCGCCCCTCCAGAATACCCGTCCCGACTATCGGGAAAGATTGGGGGAACCGGGGGATCCCGACTTTACTCAAATAGCCCAGAACGCTTTTCCCGGTGCCGGTCCCAGTTTGGATGCCACTACTTTACAATTCTCCTTCGCCGTTGAAGATCCGGAGATTGAAGCTCCTCACGTTAGAGCCGATCTGCTCTTCGGTTCCGATGAGTTTCCCGAGTTTTCTAACACGGACTTTGTGGATGTTGCTGGGTTTTTAGTTAACGGTATAAATTATGCCTACTTCGATAAAGGAAATTCTCCCTACTACCCGAAACCCCTAAGCGTAACTGACCGCAGTCTCAACGACGGTAATTTTATCGACAACGACAGCGCCCAATTTCCGAACCACGCTGATAACCTCAAGGAACTATTCCAGGGCGAAACCCTAACCTTGCCGATAGAATACGATGGTGTCAGTTCTAAGTTGGTACAAATTACGGGTCCGGTGGCACGACAGAACAATACCATCAAAGTCGGTGTCTCAGACACGGGAGACCGGATTTATGATTCCGGCGTCTTTGTTTCTAATCTCGAAGTTGTTGACAGTTCTGTTCTCCCAGAGGGGGGCGCTCTCTTGCTCGGTTTAACTGGTACTGAGGCCCAGAACGATCTAACCGGCACGGACGTTAACGAATTTATCGAGGCGGGCGCTGGTAAGGACTTTATTCAGACCGGCGCTGGTAACGATATCGTCTTTGCCGGTCCGGGAAACGATGTCATTCGCGCCCGTCAAGGTCAGAACGGTATTGACGGCGGTCCGGGTGATGAAGATACGTTCGTTAGTCCCGCCTCCTTTGGGCAGACTCGCTTTAACAAAAATGGCGAACTGCTGATAGCCAATTCTCCTGATAATCAAGAAAACCAGAACTTAAATCGCCTCGCTAACGTTGAGTTTCTGGAATTTGAGGGCCGAACAGTTAGCACGAGCTTTTTAGATACTCTATCCATAACCAATTTGGATACTGCGAAAAGCTCTAAGCAAGAAGGGGACAACGGTCAAACCGAGTTCGGTTTCATCGTCGAACGTCCGAATAACGTCGTCGGTAAGATGGAATTTAACTACGAAGTGACTGGCAGGGGTAAAAATCCTGCCAACGCAGCCGACTTCGGCGGCACGTTCCCCAGGGGCACTATAACCTTTACTGGCAACCAAAGCAGACAACAAATTACCATCGATGTAGCCGGAGACACCGACATCGAACCGGACGAGCTCTTCTCCGTCGCTGTCACTAATGCCGACGGTTCGACAGTCCCCAGGGCTCCCAAGGCAAGCGCGACTATTCTCAACGACGACAACCAGCAGACTCCGCCGCCGGAAAACGCGATCGCGGAAATAGGCAGCATCGACAACCTCGGCGACTCCCCCCAAACCATCCAACTAGAAAAGGACTTCGAGAATCCCGTAGTCATCGCCGAACCCGCCTCCTTCAGGGGTTCCCAACCGGCAACCGTTCGCATCAGCGACGTCAAAAGCGATAGTTTCGTCGCCCGCATCCAAGAAACCGAAAATCAAGACGGCAAGCACGCCGTCGAAGACGCAAGCTACTTCGTCGTGGAAGCGGGAACCTGGGAATTAGACGACGGCACCCTCATAGAAGCAGGGGAATTAAATAGCCGGGGGTTGGTAACGCAAGATTGGGACGACGTTAGCTTCGGGGCGGACTTCGACGAGACACCAACAGTCTTTTCCCAAATACAAACCCTTAACGGGGCGCAATACGCAGATACCCGCCAGCGCCGCACCGATGCCAACGGCTTCCAAGTGGGAATGGAAGAAGAAGAACGATTAAACGAAGGCGGTCACGCCCGAGAAAATATCGGTTGGGTGGCCATGAGTCCCGGCAGGGGTCAGTGGGACGGCAACGATTATTTCGCCCGCACCACCGGAGAAAGGTTCGACCAGACCTGGAACAACTTTTCCTTTACTAACAATATAGATAGCCAACCGCAATTATTGGCCCAACTGGCCAGCTACACCGGCAGCGACCCCGCCAACTTGCGCTATCGGAATTTGAACGCTAACGATGTCGAATTTAAAGTACAAGAAGACCAAAGCGAAGACCGGGAAACAACCCACTCTAACGAATCCGTAAGCGTATTGGCCTTGGAAGGGGAAGGACTGCTAACGGGAGAGGAAGCAGAAACGACTCCCACCGGAGAAGAAATGGGCGAAGTCGGCAGCATCAACAACCTCGGCGACTCCCCCCAAACCATCCAGCTAGAGGGCAACTACGACAACCCGGTTGTATTCGTTCAACCTCCCTCCTTCAGGGGTTCCCAACCCGCCACCGTTCGCATCAGCGACGTTACTAACAACAGTTTTCGGGTCCGAATGCAAGAAACCGAAAACCAAGACGGCAACCACGCCCGGGAAAGGGCAAGCTACTTTGTCATGGAAGCGGGAACCTGGGAGTTAGAAGACGGCACGATTTTAGAAGTAGGCAACTTGAATAGTCGGGGTTTGGTAACGCAAGGTTGGGACAACGTTCGATTTAACGCCGACTTTGACAAAACCCCAACAGTCTTTTCCCAAGTACAAACCCTTAACGGCAAGCAGTATGTTGACAGCCGCCAGCGTCGCGCCGGTATCAACGGTTTCCAAGTGGGAATGGAAGAGGAAGAACGATTAAACGAAGGCGGTCACGCCCGAGAAAATATCGGCTGGCTGGCCGTGAGTCCCGGTCGCGGTCAGTGGGACGGCAACGATTACTACGCCCGCACTACCGGCAAACAGTACGACCAGACCTGGAACGAGTTCTCTTTTACTAACAATATAGATAGCCGACCGCAGTTATTGGCTCAAATCGCCAGTTACACCGGCAGCGACCCCGCTAACTTGCGCTATCGCAATTTGGGCGCTAACGATGTAGAATTAAAGGTACAAGAAGACCAAAGCGAAGACCGGGAAACAACCCACGCTAACGAATCGGTCAGCGTCTTTGCTTTGGAAGGGGAAGGAGTGCTGACAGCTCGACCTCTTGCAGGCATACAATCTCGTTCTGCTGATGTTACTGCTGGGGATGATTCTAACAATGTAATTGCCGACGAGTCAGAAATCCAGACAGCGGAAGAAGGCGAGGTCGAAACTGCCAGCGGGGGTAAAGTCCAAGATAGCGAAACTGCCGATACTATCGACACCAAAAGCGCAGACGAAGAAGACGATCGCCTCATAGGCAACAAAGGAAAAGACCGCATCTTCGGCGGCGACGGTAACGATACTCTCCTGGGCCGTCAAGGGAGCGATCGCCTCTTGGGGGGCGACGGCGACGACGAACTATCCGGCGGCATCGGACGCGATGTCCTCAACGGCGGTAACGGAGACGACATTCTCACCGGCGGCGCTTCCAAGGATAAGGTTGTATTCGATAATAACCAAGAGTTCGACGGCGAGTTGGGGGTTGACGAAATTACCGACTTCGACCCCGAGATGGATAGTATTATCCTGGGTAAAGAAACTTTTGGCGCTGTAGAAAGCATCGAAGAAGATTTTGCAGGGGTTGACAGCAACAGCAATATCGGTACTTTAGAGGCCGCTATAATTTACAACTCCAGCAACGGCGATATCATCTACAACGCCAACGGCAGCGAACCCGGTTTGGGCAGCGGGGGTAAATTTGCGACCCTCAACGGCGGACCGGAATTGGATGCCGACAATTTCACCCTGCGTTAAGGGTAAAAGTGGAGAGGGGGAAGACAAGCTCGTTGTCGTTTTTCCGTCCCCCTTGTCCTCTTTGTCTCCCTTGTCTCCCATTCCCGACAGCAAACCCTACTAAAGGAGGATGTCGCTACCCCAAAGATTGAGCTAAACTCAAATTTGTAAGGTGCGCATTGCGCGCACTACTGTGAGAGAGCATCTCGGCAGTTTTGTAAGGTGCGCATTGCGCGCACTACTGTGAGAGAGCATC
>CAZSTZ010000030.1:0-1795 GCA_964609515.1 uncultured bacterium
ATCTTGAGCGAGTAGGTGAGACCGGCAAAAATGCTTAATGTACCGATTTTTGTTCAAAAATTCCCCCCTTTTGCCTCTTGCCTCTTGCCTTTTGCCTGCCCTTACCACTAAATTTGTTGACCACCTTGACAGCCCTGGCAGTGCGCACCCTACTGGCTATTCCCCATTCCCTATTCCCCATTCCCCATTCCCCAAAAATGAGAATTTATGGCAATCGCCAATTAAAAACCTTGCCAGGATTAGCAACTCGCCCTACCCAGGCCCGGGTGAGGGAAGCTGTCTTTAATATCTGGCAAGGCAGTATAACTGGGTGTCGCTGGCTTGACTTGTGCGCCGGTATCGGTTCTATGGGGGCAGAAGCCTTGTGCCGAGGAGCGTTAACAGCGATCGCTCTCGAAAAATCTGGCCCGGCTTGCGCTCTTATCCGCCACAATTGGCAATTGGTGGCCAACGATTCCCAGGAATTTCGGGTATTGCGGGGGGACGTATTAAAACGGCTGAAGTCTTTGGGAGGAGAGCAGTTCGATCGCATCTATTTCGATCCGCCCTACCAAGGCGATTTATATCAACCCGTGTTAGAGGCGATCGCCACCCAGAAACTTCTCGCAGTCGAAGGCCAGCTAGCCGTCGAACATAGTCCCCAAGGTTGGGCGATCGAACCCATCCCCACTTTAGAAATTTGTCAGCAAAAAGTTTACGGCAATAGTGCCGTAACTTTTTTTCGTCCCACCGTTCGGGAGGGTGGGGAGTGTGGGGAGGGTGGGGAGTGTGGGAAGACAGGTTAAAAACCTCCCCGCAAGTCCGCCCTTGTCCTCCTTGTCCTCCTTGTCTCCCCACCCTCGCGCCAAAAGGAGGGGGATATTAACCTCCGCCGAGTTTATTGGGACGCTGATACTGTTGGTAAGCAGCAAAAAATAATCCCGCCAGGGTGACGAGAATTAGACCTAAGACGATGCCAGAAAGTAGGGGCTCGACCACGTTGCAAACTCCTTTTATTTAAACTTTTGTTACTAATTTTTATCCTACAAGCTTTGGCGGCAAAAAAAAATATGATTTAAAAATCAAAAACTAATTTACATTAAATCTTAAAAGTTAATTAAAAGAGCATCTTAGTGCTGAGGTCGTCCCAAGACGCTTCAATGAAGTCAGAAGCTAGGTTAGACCTAAGGCGGAACCTCTCAAATCTCGACACCTAACCTATTTTTCAGAGAAAGTGTTAAGCTTTGTAAAAAGAAATTTAAAGTTTCTTTGAGATAGTTGTCGAGTTCTAAAGATTTTGGATAACCAGTCATCTAATACGGAAATGGATGTCCTCCTAAAGCGGAGCGCCTTAGTTGGTATAGGAGTGCTGCTCGTGGCTTTATTGGCCATAGCTGTAGTAGGCCAGTTACAGGTCTCAGATCCGTATGTCAAAACAGTATTGTCGCTGACAGGGAATCCAGTGCAAGGCCATGCCATTTTTCAAATGAACTGTGCCGGTTGCCACACTTGGCGGAAAGACAGCCAAGTAGGCCCAAGCTTAGAAGGAGTATCTCACCGTAAATCAGAGGTGGGCATAGTCGAACAGGTGATTAGTGGTAAAACGCCACCGATGCCCCAATTCCAACCTAGCCCTCAAGAGATGGCCGATTTATTGAGTTATTTAAAAACTATCTGACGGCTGGCCACAGGAAGAGAAAAAAAAGTTGGGTAAATGGGTCGATAGGGGTTGCAGCAATTCTGATGAGTTTGCTATATTAAATAGTTGTTGCCGGTGTAACTCAGTTGGTAGAGTAGTTGATTTGTAATCAATTTG
>CAZSTZ010000030.1:1895-27523 GCA_964609515.1 uncultured bacterium
TTGAGGAAAAATTCCCTCAATCGAAAAAAGGTGAGCTACAATGGTAGCATCGCGCCTTTAATGGTAGGTCTTTGAAAGCAAAATCGGGGGTTCGACTCCTCCAAGGTGCAGTGAATCGAATAAACAAACGAGACATCAAGGCGATGCCACTAGCAGCATCTACTTGTAAATCGGGACGTTGATTTTGTTAGTTATTATCGATTCGCAGGACTTAAGATGGGCTGAAAAGACAGAAAAGACATCTAAAATCCAAAACCAATATAGGGGGATCGAGAATAGTGGTCAAAAAAGAACAAGAAGAAACTGCAAGCAAGAAGGATGAAAAAACAGGCAAAGAAATCGAACCGGGGAACTCGGGCAGTTTTTTGAGCAGTTTTTTCAGAGGAACCAAAGAAGAATTAGATAAGGTGGTTTGGCCGAGCAGGCAGCAGCTAATAAGCGAGTCGGTAGCTGTACTGCTAATGGTCATACTCTCAGCCACCATCATCTACTTAGTCGATGAGTTGTTTAGCTGGGCAGCAGGAAAGGTGTTTGGATGATTAATTCAAACAAATCAGAACTATTAACCGAAGAAAACATACAAGCAGATCTTTCAGATGGGGAACTTCGCTGGTACGCAGTGCAGGTGGCCTCGGGTTGCGAAAAGCGGGTTAAGGCCAATCTCACTCAGCGAATTCAAACCCTAGATGTTACGGATAGGATTTTCAAAATAGAGATTCCACATACCCAAGCAATCAAAGTCCGCAAAGATGGCAGCCGCATGAATAGCGAGGAAAAAGTTTTTCCAGGCTATGTTTTGGTACAAATGAGGCTAAATTGGGACAGCGAAGAAAAAAAATGGGTAATCGACGACGAAGCGTGGCAGGTTGTCAAAAGCACCCCTAATGTGATTAACTTTGTAGGGGCAGAGCAGAAGCGTCGCTACGGGCGGGGTCGCGGACACGTCAAGCCCTTGCCTCTAAGTCAGTCGGAAGTAGAAAGAATCTTCAGACGGGCCGAGGAGCAAGAGGCCGTTGTCAAAGTATCGATGGCAGTGGGCGATCGCATTACGGTACTCTCAGGGCCATTTAAAGACTTTGATGGCGAAGTCATCGAAGTTAGCCCCGAACGAAATAAACTAAAGGCGTTACTGTCAATCTTTGGACGCGATACGCCGGTCGAATTAGAGTTTAATCAGGTTCAGAAACAGAATTAATGGCAAAAAAAGTTGTTGCGATCGTTAAGTTGGCCCTTAATGCGGGGAAGGCGAATCCTTCTCCGCCAGTAGGTCCTGCTTTGGGTCAGCATGGCGTTAATATCATGGCCTTTTGCAAAGAATATAACGCCAAAACTGCCGACCAAGCAGGTACCGTGGTACCAGTAGAAATATCAGTTTACGAGGATCGTAGTTTTACCTTCGTTCTCAAAACACCGCCAGCGTCGGTTTTAATTAAAAAGGCCGCTGGTATAGAACGGGGCTCTAGCGAGGCCAATCGTACTAAAGTCGGGTCAATCACCCGAGAACAGTTACAAGAAATAGCCCAAACAAAAATGCCAGACCTTAACGCTAACGACATCGAGGCGGCAATGAAAATTGTAGAAGGGACGGCTAGAAATATGGGAGTTACCATCTCAGGCTAAAACCAAATCTGCTAAGATAGAAAATCTTGGTAAAAGGCTAATGGCTGTTATCGGCCAAAGCCGAGTAAAACGATATAGGGGGAGAAGCATTGCTTCGTCACTACCCATTAGCGGAGTAAAAAATGCCAAAAAAAATATCCCGTCGATTGCACGGACTCAGAGAGAAGGTAGAACCTCGGCCTTACGAAGTGTTAGAAGCCATCAACCTTCTCAAAGAAACAGCTACAGCAAAATTTCCCGAAGCGGCAGAAGCTCATATCCGCTTGGGAATAGACCCGAAATATACGGACCAACAATTGCGGACAACGGTAACTTTACCGAAAGGAACGGGCCAAACTATCCGTATCGCAGTTTTGGCTAAGGGTGAAAAAGTTAACGAAGCTTTAGAAGCGGGTGCAGACAGAGCTGGCTCCGAGGAATTGATTGATGAGATTTCTGGGGGGATGATGGACTTCGATCGCCTAATAGCCACGCCGGATATGATGCCTAAAGTGGCTAAACTAGGTCGCTTGTTAGGTCCGAGGGGTCTAATGCCATCCCCCAAGGGAGGAACGGTTACGGCAGATGTGGCCCAGGCTATCTCCGATTTTAAAGGAGGTAAGCTGGAGTTTAGGGCAGATAGAACTGGTATCGTTCATGTGATGTTCGGCAAAGCTACTTTCTCAGGGGAAGATTTGTTAATCAACCTCAAAGCGTTACAAGAATGTATCGACAGAAACCGTCCTGCGGGTGCAAAAGGTCGCTTTTGGCGTAGCGTTTTTGTATCGGCGACGATGGGGCCGGGAATTGAAGTCGAGGTTAGTTCTTTGCGCGATCTGAAATTAGGTCAAGCGGCATAAGGGACTTGTGCAAAAATAAACTACCAGTTTCTTGTAGGTAGGGCGCGGGGGAACCGAAATCAGCGGTATCGCGATTTATTGCAAGTCCCTAATCTGTAATTAGCAACTGAAAAAATAAAATCAAAAAATCGAAGAGCTGAAGACAGCAGGCGCTATGAGCTTAATTTCCTGCCGAGGTTCTTAGAGTTAAAAATTCAAAATTACTCGGGCAATTAAGGGTGGAGAAAACCCTTAATTGAGGTGCGATTTTGCGTTTTTAATTCTAAGCCCCGGCGGAAGAACGTCGGGGCTTTTGGTTTTTAGAGGGTTTTGATAGACCGATAAAGGAGGTGAAAAAGAAGAATGGGCAAAACGAAAAAAGAGAAACAGGTGATGTTGGAGGAGCTCAAGCAAACTTTGAGCGAAGCCGAATTAGTGGTAGCGATCGACTATAAAGGATTATCTGTGGCGGAAATTACCAATTTGCGGCGGCGTCTTCTGGAGAAAGGCAGCAGTTGCACGGTAGCAAAAAACACCATCATGGGTCGTGCCATTAAAGACGATAGTACCTGGGAGCCCATGCAGGAATTACTAAAAGGTCCAAATGCTTTCCTGTTTCTAAAAGACGATTTGGGCGCGGGGATTAAAGCTTACCAAGAATTCCAAAAAGCCACTAAGAAAACCGAGTTTAAAGGTGGCGTGATGGAAGGCAGGTTGCTCGACGAGGCAAGTGTGAAGGCGATCGCCGACTTACCGTCTAAGGAAGAGTTAATGGGTCAAGTGGCAGGTGCCATTAATAACGTGGCTACCAAGCTTGCCGTTGGTCTCAATGCCGTACCTACGAAAGTTGCTGTGGGCATTAAGGAAGTTCCTGCTTCTCTCAACAGGGCTATAGCTGCGATCGCGGCGAAGGAAGAAGGGGACGCTGCTTAGAGGATCGGTCAAGAAACCAGGTTTTTTGAAAAAACCTGGTTTCTGAGATACCAAAAAACCGAGCGTTCGCGCCAATTACTTGAAGCGGTCGTAATGGGAAATAAGTAGTAAAACTTCAAGTCATTTGAAGCTCCCATTACCCATTACCAAAAACTAACAACTTACAAACACAACAGGAGATTATCAATGTCTGCAAAAACTGACGAAATTCTCGAACAACTTAAGTCTCTTTCTCTGTTAGAAGCATCTGAGTTAGTCAAACAAATTGAAGAAGCTTTTGGCGTGAGCGCTGCTGCCCCTGCTGGCGGCATGATGATGCCGATGGCAATGGCAGGAGGTCCTGCTGCTGCTGCTGAGGAAGTCGAAGAGAAAACCGAATTTGATGTGATTCTCGAAGAGTTCCCCGCCGATAAGAAAATTGCCATCCTTAAAGTGGTTCGCGGTATCACCGGTCTGGGTCTGAAGGAAGCTAAGGATCTAGTAGAAAGCGTACCCAAACCACTTAAGGAAGGGGTTGCTAAGGATGCGGCTGAAGACGTTAAGAAACAATTGGAAGAAGCAGGCGCTAAAGTGACTGTTAAATAGACTTCTTACAGAAGTCAGGCAAGAGGCAAAAGGCAAGAGGCAAAAGGGGATTAAATTCTTGATTTCAGCTCTTGAATTGATTTAATTTTGACCTTTGCAAAAGCTCTAATAGTTTAAGTCTGCGAAAAAAAAGGGAGTGCGCGTGGCGCACCCTTTTTTTTTATGCTACTTCAAAAGAACGTCCGGTCGGTTTAAATTCTTCTGTTTCTTGACGCTCTAATTTAGTTTTAATGTTCTCGAACAGTCTGATTGTTTCTAGGGGAAAATATCTTTCCCCGCCACGCTGGCAAACTGTAGCGTTTACTTTAACCGTCGCAGTGTGACCGCCACCGCGCACGATTTCTGTTACTTCTTTTTCTACCATTTCGCCACCGCAGACTGGGCATTTGTCAAAAAGCATCATGGTTAATTTCTCCTTATAATAATCGGTATCTCAGAAACCCGGTTTTTTGGAAAAACCGGGTTTCTTGACCGCCTCTCTAGAGAAATAGTGACTTGTTTTTTCAACTGTTTGGCAAAGGGATTAGGTCTTTTTCTCATTTTTGAAAGGTCGTATTCTGGTTCCATAAAAATTTGGTGTGCGGTGCGCACCCTACAGGTTACTGGTTCCATAAAAATGTGGTGCGCGGTGCGCACCCTACAGGTTACAATTGGTAGGGTGCGCATTGCGCACCAATACTTTTTTTTATTACCAATAACCAAACTACCGACTTTTAAAACTTCTCATTTTATCAAAAATGTAACGGGAAATCTCGGGGAAAATCTCCTCATCCTGCGCATAAGCGACATCTTCGCCGAAGACTGCCAAAATATAAATAGCGCGGTCGTCCATCGTTCTAATAAAAGCGACATCTTGACGGGATTTAGAAGTATAACCGACCTTAGAACCGAAATAAATATTAGTAGGTAAAGACTCCCCGAGAAAACCTTTAATACCGTTACTGGGGTCGTTTCTCCAGGCTTTCGGGTCTAAATCTCTCGTTAGCAAATAAGCCATTCTGGTACTGTATTTAGTAGAAATCGCTTGTCGGGTGTAAATTTCGTACATTAATCTGGCAGTTTGGTCGGTGGAAACTTGATTTTTTAAAAACTTGTCCGAGTCGTCTCGGAGTTGCACGTCGCGACCGACTGGTCCTTGGTGTTTCAAATAATAAATAGGATAATTTTTGGTACTCAATACGATGTTGTCGTAACCGGCTGCTTGGAAAAAATGGTTGATGCTTTTGCGTTTTTCCAGCCAGTTTTCTAACTCTTCTCCTTCTAAAGTTCGCCCCGATTTAGTATCGGTTATTGCATCCAAAAGGCGACTGGCGGCATCGTTATTAGAAATTTCAATAGTTTGTTTTAAGTCGTTATGAAATGCCGATTCATTTTTAACAATTCCTTCCTCCACGGCACCGTAAAAACCTACCATCCAAAATAATTTAGCGACGCTGGCAGGATACCTCATTTCCTGGTTTTTATAACCGGCAAATTTATGAGTTTTTTGGCTGCTGACATCTACTAAACTAATCGATAAAGCTTCCGTTGGCAGTCCTTTACGCCGGGCAATATCGACAGCTTCGTTGACAATTCCTTGTAGTTGATAGCTATAAACTTGATTGGGCAGGTGGCGGATGTTATAGACAAATCCTAAGTCTTCTTGGACTGCTGGAGGAGGAAGATAAGCGGGAGATAAAGAAGGACTGGGAGTAATGACGGGAGGTTCTGGAGAACGGCGATTTCTAAAGGGTAAAGTTGCAGTCCAACTAATACTAATTAGGACAAGAGTTAATAATAAGATATTGCGATATTTTAAACGAGAAAGTAAAGTAGTTTTTCGAGTACGCAGTTTAACCGGATGCCGTTTAACGATACGTCGCTTGATGGGGCGTCGGGTTGGTTGGCGAGGAATTTGATAGGGTGGGTTTTGTAAGTGCATTTTTTGGGAATTAGGGAATGGGGAATTGGGAATGGGGAATTGGGAATGGGGAATTGGCCATCGCTTGATGTCCAATTTTTATCCGGCCATTGTCTTTGGGATAATTGGGACTAATGGGGTTGGGCGATCGCCTCAACCATCGGCCCCCAAATTGAGGTAAATTTTACCATCGGTCGGTTAGTTGAGCGTTTGTTTTCCAGAAATTGCTTTAAAGACATCCAAATAAATAATTCCCCTGTAGGTTGGGTGGAGCGAACCTCCACCCAACAATACTATTTTAATGTTTGGAGATTTTGATTTTTGGAAGTCCCTAAAGACATCCAAAGGTTAAATTTTCCTAAAAGTAGGATTGTTGGGTTCCACTTCGTTCCACCCAACCTACAAGCTCAATTGTTAATTGTTCGTTAACAATTAGCAATAACCAAATTTCTTTAAATTATCCGAGAAGAAGCAATTTTCCACTTGCCATCGACAAACTGTAAATTGTAAAGCACTTTTATCGTACTTTTTCCTCCTCGTCGATCGTTCAGCTTGCCGTCTTGATAAAATTGGTAATCTTCGGTAACTGTTACTGTAATTTCTGCGCGATCGCCACTAACCCAAAATCCATTTACTTCCTCGATGACTTGGGTTCCATATTTATAATAGGCATTATTATTTTGCAGCCAATCGAGAGAACGTTTTGCAATTTCTTCGTATTGAGAACCCGCTGTTAACTTATTAGCTAATTCCACATCGTAAGGAGGAGCAAAAATACTTTGCTTTGCCTTTAACCAGGAATTAATTAATTGTTTGGCTTCTCTTTGAGAAATAGGAGAAACGGGAATAATCGGTTGGGAACTATTTTTAACAGGTAAGGAAGAGGAGGCACCTGGCGGGGCGGGAAAAGTTGCTTGTGGGGGATTTGGGGAAGAAGAAAATAAAGGTTTTACTAAGAAATTTAAGAGAATGCCAAAGAGAAAAAAACCGCCGACCGTGCCGCTTAAAACTACCGCTTTTGGCTGATTTTTAAACTGTTTAAAAACAGCCACAATAGCCAAAATAGCCTTTCTTGAGGGAAGACGAAATCCAGTTGTTGGTAATTTTTTAACTGGAGGAGATAAAGTCCCAGAGGAAGTAAACAAAGGAAGTTCTGGAGGTTTGGCAGTTTCAGTTTTCATAGAGGTTAAAGCTGCCAACATTTCTTCAGCAGAAGAGAAGCGATCGCCTGCATGAGGTTGAATAGTCCGATTTAAAATAGCGACAAAAGAAGGACTGAGATTACCCGCAAATTGAGTCCAAAGAAGCTCGCCAGTTTCCGAATTTAAAGGCAAATCTTGAGGCAATTTTCCAGTAAGTAAAAAAATCGCAGTCAACCCCAAACTATATAAATCGCTAGCATAAACAGGTCTGCCGGCCACCTGTTCTATGGGCATAAAACCGGGAGTACCAATAGCAATGGAAGGGCGAATTTTTCCTGGTTCTCTTGCAGTTTCCATCGATTCTTTAACCGCGCCAAAATCAATTAAAACGGGTAAATTATCTGTGGCGCGTAAAATAATATTGTCGGGTTTAATATCCCGATGAATCATGCCCCGGCCATGTATGTAATCGATAACGGGCAGCAAATCGACTAAAATTTGCTTCGCAGAGTTCTCGTTGAGAGGTCCAGAATTTTTGACCTTTTCGGCCAAGGTTTCTCCCTCAATCCATTCTTGGACGAGATAAAATTGGCCCTTCTCGTCGCTAACATAAGCGTAAAGTCGGGGAATTTGATTGTGATTTTCTCCCAAACTTTCCAAGATGGCCGCTTCCCGCTGGAAACGTTCTTTTACTGCTTGGTAGAGTCGCGGGTTGTTGGTAGTAGATTTGAGTTGTTTGATGACGCAGTAGCGGCCCGAAGGCATCTGGGTATCTCGCCCCAGAGAAGTTTCGCCAAAACCGCCGCTGCTGATGGCCTTGATGACTCGATAGCGGTTGTTTAAAACGGTGGGGGTTTGAGGGGAGGTTTTACCCATTTTTTTACTTTTAAAATACACGGTTGTTTAAAGCTTAATTAACGATTAAAGATGAAAAGATTTTTTGGTTTAACGGTTTTCGGATTGGCGATCGCCGGGGCGTGGTGTGCCCGGGCAAATGCTGCTTCTTATCAGATTAACACTTACGCCAACCCTCGGCCATCTCGTATCTCAGAAACCCGGTTTTTCCAAAAAACCGGGTTTCTCGATCGCTTCTCTGATACCCCCGTCTTGGGACAAGTTGCTTCCCCGGAAGATGGGGAGGTTTCCGACGGCCAACCGACGCCCACTCTGGAGGAGTTGTTAAAAAACTGGGGAAATAAAGAGGAGGAAAATTCCGAAGGGGAAGAAATAATTCCTAATAACGAACCTGCCCCAGAGATAGAAGAGGAACCTAGTTCCAAAAAACAAGTACCAGAGATAGAAGAGCATCCTCGTTTTAGTTCGGTTATGGAGTACGCGGTGGAGGAGAAATTATCCGGGCGATCGATGCCGGCAATTATGCAGGCGATCGCCGATTATTTTCTGGGATATCCTTATCAAGCGAATTTGTTAGACCGAAATAACGAAGAAAAATTGGTAATTACTCTGGATGGGTTTGATTGCGTGTTGTTTGTAGAAACGGTATTAGCGATCGCTCGCGGCATCGCAGTCGAAGATTATTCTTATGCTACTTTTACTGAAAATCTCAGCGAACAGCGTTACTGGAAGGGCGAACGAGATGGTTATTGCAGCCGCTTGCATTATTTCTCCGAGTGGATTAGCGATAACGATAAGCGCGGCATCGTCGAAAATATTGCTAGGGATTTAGGGGGGGTGCGAATCAATAAAACCCTTGATTTTATGAGCCGGCATCGGTCGAGTTACCCGCCAATGGCTAACAACGATGCCAATTATCAATGCATCGTCAATATGGAAGATAGCATCAGTCGGTTAAAAATCGATTATATCCCCTACTACGCTATTAGGAACGTTTACGCGCAACTACAACCGGGAGACATTGTGGCGGTGGCGACGGAAATTGAGGGACTGGACGTGACTCATACGGGTTTAGTTTACCGGCTGCCAGATGGGAATATTGGTTTAATTCACGCTTCCCCCGCCGGTCAAGTTACCATTGCTAGGGATTTGCATAATTATATCTGGAACGTGGAAAGTGCCATTGGCATTTTAGTGGCGCGACCTGCGGATCCTCGTTAGTTCGTAGTAATCACTTTAGCGATAAAAAAGTGTTCCGCACTCGTTAGAGAAAAGTATTCTCATTGTGTTGGGTGGAGGTTCGCGCGCGCCCAACCTACAAGAAAAGAGGGTATTGTTCTAACAATACCTTCGCCAAAACGAAAAATGCCTTAATTTGTAGGTTGGGTGGAACGAAGACCGAACCCAACTTTTGTGTTGGGTGGAGGTTCGCGCGCGCCCAACCTACAAGAAAAGAGGGTATTGTTCTAAGAAACCCGGTTTTTACAGAAATTCCGGGTTTCTTGACCGGCGTACTATAAACTGGAAACCTCGCTGCTGGAAGTTTTGCGACTTCTGGCGGGCAAGGGGGTTAATTCTGGGGGTAAATTGGAGACGTAACCCCAGTCTTGTAACAAAGTATTGAGTAAAGCTTCTTGGCGATCGCGCAATTCGCTAACGTTGCTTCCTTTGTTCAAGATAGCAAACCAAACGATACCTTTATCCCGAGTAGGTAAAGCCCCTGCTAAAGCGCTAACATAATTTAAAGTTCCCGACTTAACTACAGATAATTTAGGCAGCATTTCTCGGGGTTCCAAAATTCCTTCATCTTTGCCGACAATAGTAAAGACATCTCCAACGGTCATATTATAGGGTTGAAGGAGGCGATCGATTGCTAAAAACATTCCCGTAGCTGCCCGGGGAGAAATGCGATTTTCTTCTCCCAAACCGGAACCATTTATTAATTGAATTTCACTGGGAGAAACTCCTACAATTTTAGCTGCTTTTTGGGCGACTATTTGAGGACCGCCGACGGCATTTGCTAGCATATCCGCCATCAGATTATTGCTGTATTGATTCATCTTTTTAACCAGTTCTGCTAGGGGAAAAGATGAATGTTCGATTAAAGGTTTGAGATTCTGAGGAGTGGCAGGTAAAAATTGAACCGAACCGTTAATTACTACTTGCGGGCGAGGAGTTCCTGGGGGCAAAGTTTGGTATTGAATAGCTGCTTCTTGCGGCCAATTTTGACTGTTTAGAGCTTGTTTGAAAAAGTGGCCCGCTGCGACGGGGTTAGCTTCAAAGTTCATGTAAAACTTGTCCGTTATTATTAAGTTTCCGGTTACTTGTTGGATGCCTATTTGGTTGAGGAGATTGCCAATAGCGATCGCCTCTTCCCAAACAAATAACGGGTCTTCTCCTCCCTCAATAACTAAATCTCCTTTTAAAACCCCATTTTCGATATTGCCCCTAGCACTAATTAAGGTAATAAATTGATGGTCGGGACCGAAATTTTCCAGGGCGACTAGGGAAGTTGCAACTTTAGTAAGAGAAGCTGCCGGCAGGGGAATTGTGCCTTGATGGTTGGCTAAAAGGGTATCGCCAGATTGGATCCAGATTCCTTGATTTTGAGAAGAAAAACCATTGGCGGTTAATCTATTAAGATAGGTTTTAACTTCGGCAGCGGTCGGCGTTTCTGGATTAGTTGGAGAAACTATTAAGGGTTTTTTGGGGACGTTTATCGAGACTTCGGCAGAAGGTTTTGTTGTCGGAGTTGGAGAGGAAGATGAGGTTGTTGTTTGCTGCGGTTCGCCAGATTGACAGCCGGTAATCATTGTTAAGAGAAATAGAGAGATGGTGGTAGTTATTGAGAAGCTTTTTAGTATCATATTTGTTTTTGGGAAATAGGGAATGGGGAATAGGTAATTGGTAAAGAGTGGGGTGGGGGCAAAGCATTCGGAAAGAACATTTTATGATTTTTATTAAAGTTTGCCGCCAGAATGCTTTGCCTTTACAGTCCTAAATATTGGCGACTTTGAAACTTATCCTAAAGTTAGAACTCCAGCGGGAAAATCAACTACTAATCGTCTGGTTTGTAGCCATTGCAAACCCAGAATATTTTCTGGTATTTCATCTCCAGAAATAACTGGAATAGTAAACTCCTCACCATCAAAAATCACCGTTCCGGCATATAGATCGAAAAACTCTTCTCCTCTTGCTGTTTTCATAATTTGTCTCTGTTTAACTAAAGGCCATTCTAAGGCTTCTATGTCTTGGGAATCAATTGCCAACCAACCAGTAGTAAAACCGGTATCTAAGAGAACTTCGATGGGAAAAGTTTCTCCGTTAGAGGCGATTAATTCTATTTCAAAAAATAGCTCGCCATTTTCGCCAAATTCTCCATAAATCATATTAATCCACAAGCCCCTGTTTCATTAATTCGGAAAGTACCAAGCCAAGCATCGGGATGTTTTTGACGTGCTTTTTCTGTTGCTACTTCATCACTAGGATCGATGAAATAATCTCCGCTGTTTGGTTCGATAATAACGAACCAATTGTAATAGTCTTCAATTAGTTCGGGTTTTACTCGGTCGAAAACGACGCGACAACGCCGACCAAATGTTTCTCTTTCGGCTTTGCGTCTGGCTATTTCTTCTGGGGGCAAATTGAAGTCGGGAAAAATTCTGCCCCGACGGGCGGTTCGTTTTTTTGAGGTTTGGGTCATCTTAGGTAATTGGTTTGTGGAACTGCAAGTCATGGCTTCCCCCTATTATACCTTAAAACGGGATTTAAGCTCGGAAATTTTATAAATATTACAGTTTTTGCCCGGCAGCAAAGACATCTTAATTTTTTCTTTATTTGTCTGGAGGATTCTATATGCTAGCATGGGTTAAACTATGTTAATCGCCAGGCAGGGCAAAATCCCCAATCCCCTCAAGGGATGGATGGTTTTTGCCCGTATTATCAAACAAATCTAAAATCTAGAACGGACTAGAAATATGAGTTACAACACGGGGCAAGCGACGGTATTAAACAGCAGCCCATATTTGGAACTGAACAATAAGGGAGAAATGATAACCCTGGACCTGACGCGGGAACATCACAGACTGGGACGCGATCGCAACCGGGTAGATTTAGTAGTGCCTAATAGTTGGTTAGTAGTATCCAGCTATCACGCTACTTTACGGCGCGTGGGAGATAACTACTGCATTTACGACGGCGACGGCAAGCGATCGAGTACCAACGGATTATTTGTCAAACTCGCCCGCATCACTCCCACGGAAGGGTATCTGCTGCAAAATGGGGCGGAGATTAAAATCGGTCTGGATCCGAACAATCAGATTTTGTTGAAGTATTTTAATCCCAACGAATCGCTAGAACCCCCGTCGTTGCCTGCTTTGGAGTCCATATATTTAAAAGATAGATCCGTGTTGCTGGGTCGCGATCGCACCGCAACCCTCCAGTTAGACTCGCCGGTAGTTTCCCGCCGCCACGCTACCATCGAACCCGATGGCAAAGGGGATTATATTTTAAGCGATCGCAGCACTAATGGAGTGTTTGTCAACGGCAAGCGGGTTAATAACTCCGTAACTTTGCAGGATAACGCTAAAATTCGCATCGGTCCTTTTATCCTCATTCGGCGGGGAGATAAGTTAGAAATCTTCGATCGCGGCAACCAAGTACGACTGGATAGCGATCGCTTAGTGCGAATTGTCAAAGATAACGAAGCTAAAGACAAAACCTTGCTCAACGATATCTCTTTTCCAGTGGAACCCGGACAGTTTGTGGCCTTGGTGGGGGGCAGCGGCGCGGGCAAGTCAACTTTAATGCGAACTTTGTTAGGAATAGAACCTACTACCAAAGGCAAGGTTTACATTAACGGCGACGATTTGCGAACCAACTTTAATATGTATCGAGCTCAAATCGGCTACGTTCCCCAAGATGACATCATCCACCGCGATTTAACCGTGGCAGAAGTTTTGACTTATTCGGCCCAGTTGCGACTGCCGCCAGATATCGATATTAAAGCAGTAGTAGAGACTACTTTAGAACAAATCGAAATGTCAGACCGGCGGGATGTATTGGTAAAAGACCTTAGCGGCGGTCAAAGGAAGCGAGTTAGTATCGGGGTGGAACTCCTGGCAGATCCGAAGTTGTTTTTCTTAGACGAACCTACCTCGGGATTAGATCCCGGTTTGGATCGAAAGATGATGCAACTGTTGCGCAAGTTAGCCGATCGCGGACGGACTATAATTTTAGTCACTCACGCCACCGCTAATATTACTAGCTGCGATCGCATCGCCTTTTTGGGCAAGGGCGGACGCTTGTGTTATTTCGGTCCGCCTCTCGAAGCGTTAGACTTTTTCGATGTTAAAAGTCGTA
Source organism: uncultured bacterium (assembly GCA_964609515.1). Classification (GTDB taxonomy): domain Bacteria; phylum Cyanobacteriota; class Cyanobacteriia; order Cyanobacteriales; family Microcoleaceae; genus CALKCV01. The sequence continues at coordinate 15,110 of CAZSTZ010000030.1, forward strand.
ACTTTGCAGATATTTATAACAAGTTAGAAACTGACGATGCCGAAGTTCAACAATGGGTAACTAAGTTTCGTCAATCTTCCTACTATCAAAATTATGTTGGCGATCGTCTCAGCGTTACCAGCGCTGCCCCACCCGCCCCCACGACGCCTCCCCAGAAAAAAACCATTGCTTTTTGGAAACAACTTACTATCCTCACCCAGCGTTATTTAAAATTAACTTTGCGCGACCCAATTAATCTGGGTTTAGCCCTATTTACCGCCCCAATTAGTATTAGTTTAATCTTGCTCGCCATCCAAGATAAAGACCCCTTAATAGGCGAACCGGAAGCAACTTTAGCACCGCTGGCGCTGCGAGTATTATTCGTATTTACTTGTGCCTGTCTTTGGGTCGGACTTTCTAGTTCTTTGCAAGAAATTGTTAAAGAAACTGTTATCTATACCCGGGAAAGATTGGTCAATTTAGGATTGTTTTCTTATCTGGGTTCTAAAGTAGTAGTTTTATTTGGCTTGGGAGTATGGCAAACTCTATTAATAACCGCAGTAATTTTAATCGGTTTCAAGGATCCAGAACCGGAATTAATTCCCTGGTTTCTGGGTGCAACGATTACTACTTTTTTAACTTTAATTAGTTGTATTAGTTTGGGGTTAGCTATGTCTGCAATTGTTAAAAATAGCTCTCAAGCTAATAGCGCTTTACCCCTAATTTTGCTGCCGCAGATTATTTTTTCTGGGGTTTTATTTAAAATGGAGGGGTTAGCGGGTAAGTTTTCTTGGATAATGTTAAGCCGCTGGTCCGTGGGTGCTTATGGTTCTTTAGTTAATGTTAATAGCATGGTACCGGAGGCGATGAAATTACCAGATGGTAGTGTGGTTACTTTACCGTTTGAAGGGTCAGATGTTTACAATGCTACCTGGGAAAATTTGAGTTTAAATTGGGGGATTTTATGTTTGCATAGTTTGATTTATTTGGGTTTAACCCTTTGGTTGCAAAAACGCAAAGATATTCTTTAATGGTTAGTTGTTAGTGGTTAGTTATTAATTGTTGAACTATTACCTAATAAAAAAGATGAAATATTGGTTAATAAAATCGGAACCTACGACCTACAGTATGGCGGATATGAAGAAGGATGGAGCGTGTATTTGGGATGGAATTAGAAGCTATCAAGCGAGGAATTTACTGCGGAAAATGAATCGTGGGGATTTAGCTTTTTTCTATCATTCTAATACTAAACCGCCAGGAATTGTCGGGTTAGTGCGAGTAATAGAAACCGGCATCGTAGATCCCACCCAGTTCGAGATAGACAGCATTTATTATGACGAAAAGTCTTCTGTTGACGAACCGCGCTGGTTAACTGTCGCTGTGGAGTTTGTGGAAGAGTTTCCCCGGTGTATCTCTTTGGCTGAATTGAAACAACACTTTGACGGCGATGAATTGTTGGTTATTAGACGGGGTAGTCGCTTATCGGTGATGCCCGTAGCGGAGGATGTGGCCCATAAAATTTTGAGGATTAAAGATGCTATAGTATGCGACAAATAAACAGGGAGCACGTCAGTTTTGAAAGAAACCAAAGATTTAACGCTTTTTGGTAATGGGGAACGCGGTAATGGGGAACGCGGTAATCGTTCCTTGTCGTTTTTGACGACTTACAAATATGACGTGCTCCCAATAAACACTAAAGGGGCGTCGCGCAGGTTGGCACCGCTGAGGTCGGCGTTTTGCAAGTCTTTGTCGAACTTGCCGTTGACGAGCTGCCAGATAAGATATCTCTTTTCATCTATTTTAGGGTCTGCTGAATAAAGCTAAAAGTCAGGGTAGCTAAGACTTAGAAGCTTTTTAGATTCAATTTATCTCCTAGTTATTGGCTAGTTTTGTCTCAAAAGACGGAAATTTTCTGCTGAAATTAAAGAAAATTTCTTCACATAAAATGGCCGAAATAGTTGCCTATTCCACCCATCTCCGTGTCTGGTGTGTCTGGTGCGTCCGGTGCGTCTGCCTTCACCAACCAATTTATTCAGCAAGCCCTATTTTAGTGGCGCGGTTCATTTTAGCACCTTGAAAGCTGGCCCTGGTGAGGTTGGCATCGGTAAAGTCGGCATTTTTGATGTCGGCACCGTCTAGGGTGCTACCAGATAGGTTCGCGTTGTTGAGTTTCGCGCCGTTGAGTTTCGCACTTGCGAGGTTGGCGTTGGCGAGGTTGGCACCGGTGAGGTCGGCGTTTTCCAGGTTGACATAACCGATCGCCGCCCCAGAGAGGTCGATGCCTTGGAGGTTAGCGCCCCTGAGGACGACTCCGTATAATTGACTTTTGGATAAGTTGACCCCCGGGAGGTTGGCATCGGAGAAGTTCCCATAGTTTAGTTTGGCGCTGTAGAGGTTTGCGCCGTCGAGGTTTGCACCGATGAGGTTTGCGGCCATGAGGTTGACATTGGTGAGGTTGGCGCCCGCGAGGTTGGCGCCCGCGAGGTTGGCGTTATAAAAGCTGGCGTAACTGAGGTCGGCATTGGCGAGGTTAGCATCGGTGAGGTTGGCATCGTTGAGGGTGGCGGCGTTTAAGTTGACTCCGGCGAGATTTGCCCCGGCGAAGTTGAGACTGCTGAGGTTGGCATTTCTCAAGTCTGCTTCTCGGAAGTCAACGTCTGCGGTTTGTTGGTTGGCGATCGCCCATAACAGATACCAAGGGCGATCGAGTTTGGTGGCGTTGTTAATATAGGTATCCCGCAAGTTCGCCCCCTGGAGGTTTGCTCCAGAGAGGTCGGCATTTTCCAAGTTGGCATAATTGAGGTTTGCCTTGGCAAGGTTCGCCCCCTGGAGGTTGGCGGCGGTGAGGTAGGCATGGTGAAGTTGGGCATCGGCAAGATTTGCACCGCTGAGGTTTGCTTCTCTGAGATCCGCGCCCCAAAATTCAACTCCCGCGAGGTTAACTCCTGTCAGGTTTGCCTTTTTGAGAGAAATATTGGTAAACTTTCGGCTGCCTGCGGCATAGAGTTCTAACAGTCTGGACGGTTGCCATTTATATTCTGCCAGGGCTAACTTCGCCAGTCGCGAGCCCCACTGTATTTGCAATAGATTATAGGCGTGCCACTGCACTTCTGGAGATTCATCTTCGAGGGCGTTTATCATTAATTCGATGCCCGATCGCCCGTATCTTTTCGCCTTAGTTAGGGCGGTTATTCGAGGGTTGATATCTCCGTTATTTAATTCTTGTTTTAAGGTTTCGATTTCTTTTTTGTTCATGGTTAATTGTTGATTTTGCCATCAATAAGCCATTCGTTATATTCCGTACTTGGTCTGGATCGACTAAGCTTTATATCGCTGAAGCGATTACTACGAACGAGCTTTATATCGCTAAAGCGATTACTACGAACGAGAGATTGTTAATTGTTGACTTTCCCCGCTAGCCACCACAAACACATTACAGTAAAGCTTGCTAAAACAGCCCCCAAACCAAAACAGAAACTATATCCTTTAGTAACTGCCAAATAGCCGCTAGCTAAAGCACCCAAAATAGTGCCGACACCGATAACAGAATTATAAACCCCCATTGCCATCGCTTCTTGACCTTTTGGAGCCAAAGCTGCCACCGACATCGTACTCGTTAAACCTAGTGCCGACCAAGTTATACCCGTTCCTAAATGAACCAATCCTATCAGAATTAAACCCATACTTTTACTGGGTTCTAAAATTGCTAAAAACATCAGAGCAATAAAAATAGCAATCCTCGCTCCTAGAGCGATCGCTTGTACTTTCATGCTGTTTTTTCCTTGGATAAAATTGCCCATCGGCACATATAAAATTGTCTCGACTAACGATTTGCCAAAGACAATTAATAAAACTTGCGCGTTGCTCGCTCCAAAGACATCTTTAATAAATAGAGGAAAAGGCAGGTAAACTATTTGGAGAGTGAAAAATAAAAACAGCGAACAGACATAGTAAATTGTCAGCGGGTTTTCGATATTGTCTTTTAGTCCTTGCAGTCTTCTCGGGCGCAAAAAATAGAAAATGCTGCGGGAAGGATAAAACAGCAAACGGCGTTCGTTAAGTGCCAGGGGCAAACGCCCGATTAAAGTAGGAGTAAAAGGGCGGCTTTGGCGAAATTTTTCTGGTTCTTCCACCAAAAAAAGGCAAAGAATAAAACTGAGAAAAGCGCCAGCTCCAGCTACTACAAATAAAAGTCTCATTGTCTCGGACTGGTTCCACCATTTCGAGAGAAAAGTCAGAGAGATTGCTGCTATTATCAAAGCAAATATAAAGCTCCAACCGTTAATTAAAAAAAACTTGCCGAAAGTTTGAGACCATAGTTTTTCGGGAATAGTATCTAAAACTAAAGCCGTGGAAATAGGCGTAACTGCTGCCATTAAAAAAGCGCCTAAAGTGCAAAAATTTAGAAGTTCCCTAACGCTGTCTCCCGAACTAATTAATAATGCCGACAAAGCAAAACCAATTACACCGATAATTAAAAAAGGACGACGACTTTTAACTCGATCGGATAAGTTGCCCCAAAACACAAAAGCTATTACCCCTGCCAGAGCAATGCTGGAGTTAATTTTGCCGACATCGGCAACGCTGCCGTTGACGACTTGAACGATAAATAAGGGGAGGATATTAATAAATAATCCCTCCCCTATTTTATAAGGAACAAAGGCAAAAAACCAAGTAGGAATTGGTATTTTGGAGTTAATTTCAGTTGACATAATTTCTGTTTAATATCTGCACCGTAGAACAGGCATCTTGCCTGTTCGGCCTCCTGTTCTACAACAAACGTTTCAAAACTAACTTAAATCCCGCCACTACATCCTCGCCGCTTAAAACCGTATCGGCGGGATATTGGGTAATAGAACCGTCGGCGCGATAAACATAAGCTAGTTTGTTTTTGCGATCGATTAACCACCCCAACCGCACCCCATTGGTAATATATTCTTCCATCTTTTCTTGGAGCTTTTTTAAACTATCGTTTTGGGAGCGAATTTCGATAACAAAATCCGGTGCCAGATTTAAAAACCCGTCTTCTCCCTCATCCCATCCCGCCCCCAACCGCTCTTTGGCGACAAAGGCAGCATCGGCGGAACGCACGGCTCCATTTACTAATTTGAAGCCGGTGCTGGAACTGAAAACCTCCCCGAGTTCGTTACTTTCGACCCAAGGACCGCAAATAAGAAATTGCTTTCGCTTCTCTATTGCCAGAAATTCCTCCAGTGGGTGCCATAGTTTCTAAAGTTCCGTTGGCGTTGCGTTCGAATCGCAGTTGCGGGTTTTGGGATGCTAGTAACATCAATTCTTCGTCGGTTATGAAAGACAAAGAGCTTACCATGATTTTTTCCTTTCCCTCTGCAAGTTAGATATCTCGATCCCCCCCCCGCCCCCCGCTGAGTTGGGGGGAGCCGGAGTCAAAGTCTCCCTTAGCAAGGGGAGAGCAATATTGACTCAAAGTCTCCCTTAGCAAGGGGGGAGCAATATTGACTCAAAGTCCCCCTTTTTAAGGGGGATTTAGGGGGATCCAGTCTCTTACGCCGCCCCTGTCAGCAAACCGCTGTGCCTCAACAACGCTTCGGTGTCGGGCTCCCGACCTCGGAACTTCTTAAACACTTCCATCGGATGCAAGCTGCCCCCCAAGGCCAACACCGTCTCCCGGAAACGCTCCCCAGTAGAAGCGATCGCCTCCTCGTTTTCCAAGTCCGCCTCCTCGAAAGCAGCAAAGGCATCGGCGCTCAACACCTCCGCCCACTTATAACTGTAATAACCGGCGGCGTAACTGCCCGAGAAAATATGCCCGAAGGCGCACAAAAAGGCATCTTCCGGCAAAGGCGGCAAAATGGTAGTTTTCTCGGCAATGCGGTTGCGAACGTCAACGACGGTTTCATTGCCGCCGGGTTGATAGCGGTGGTGCAATTCTAAATCTAGCATACCGAAGTACAACTGGCGCAACATGACGCTGCCGCTCATAAAAGTCCGCGCCGCCAACAGCTTTTGATAGTAATGTTCCGGCAGCGCTTCCCCGGTTTGGTAGTGTTTTGCCATGCCGAAGAGAGTCGAGCGATCGTAACACCAGTTTTCCATAAACTGACTCGGCAGTTCCACCGCATCCCATTCTATATTATTAATGCCGGCGGCTCCCGGATAGTCAACTTCGGTCAACATGTGTTGCAAACCGTGACCGAATTCGTGGAACAGGGTTTCTACTTCGTCGAAAGTCATCAAACTGGGTTGTCCATCTATCGGCGGAGTTTGGTTGCACTGCAAGTATGCCACTGGCAGGCGAACGCTCGCCCCCTTGTCTTCGATAATTTTAGCGCGGTTGATGCACTCGTCCATCCAAGCGCCGCCCCGTTTTTCCGCCGGGCGACTGTAGGCATCTAAGTAGAAATAGGCGATGGGACTCCCGTTCCACTCGACTTGGAAATAACGCACTTCATCGTGCCACACTGGCGCGATACCGTCTGCCGGAGTTATAGTAATGCCAAAGATGCGCTCCACCAAACCAAACAACCCATCCAGCACTTGCTGCAGGGGGAAATAGGGCCGCAATTCTTCAGCGGTGAAGGCAAATTTATGTTCCCGCAGCCTTTCCGACCAAAAACTTTGGTCCCAGTTGCGGAAATCTTTAGCTTCTTCTGCGCCGCAACTGGCAGCGAAGGCTTTGAGTTCTTCTATTTCTTTGGCTGCCGCATCGTAACTAACGTCCCGCAGTTCTTCTAGCAGTCCTTCGACGGCTTCCACGCCAGGAGCCATTTTACTTGCCAGGCTTAATTCTGCATAAGTTTTAAAGCCCAGAATGGCGGCTTTTTGCTGGCGCAGTTCTAAGGTTCGTTCTATTAAGGGGTAGTTGTTGCGATCGCCATCGGCAGCGCGACTGATAAACGCTTTATACAGTTTTTCCCGCAAGTCCCGACGCTTGCTGTGCTGCATGAAGGGTACATAACTGGGATAGTCTAGGGTAATGCGCCAAGGTCCGCTTTCGGGGGTGGCGTTTTCTGCCCCTTCTGCCCGGGCCGCTTGGGCCGCCAAACTGAGCAGGCTGGGAGGTAAGCCTTCTATTTCTTCTTTTGTAGCGATCGTGAGGCTAAATGCTTTGGTGGCATCGAGGACGTTATTGCCAAATTTAGTAGATAGTTCTGCTAGTTCTAATTGAATGGCGTTGAAGCGATCGCGAGCTTCTCCTGTCTTACCCACGCCGGAAAGTTCTGCATCCCTGATAGCTGTTTCTATAATCCGCTGTTGCGCCGGTTCGAGGTTTTCCCAATTCTCGCTCTCGCGCAGTTGTTTAAATCCTTGGTACAGCGGTTTGCTTTGATTGAGTTTGTTTATAAATTGTACGACTTTCGGCTGGATGGTGTCGTGAGCTTCTCGCAATTCGGGGCTGTTTTTTACTCCCATTAAATGAGTAACTATTCCCCAACTCCAGTTAATTCTATCTACAATTGCTTGCAAAGGTTCCACCAACTCGCTCCAGGTTGGCTTTACTTTAGCTTCGAGAATGGCTAGTTCTTTTTCTACTTCTGCCAACAATTCGGTCATGCCGGGAACGATATGTTCTGGTTTGATATCGGCAAAGGGCGGCAGTCCTTTACCTATTAGTAATGGGTTTTTCGTTACGGTTGCATTTGCACTCATGGTCTGTTTTTTTCTGTTAGTTTTGGGTTGGCTTAGAATTGCCCTGATATTATAGCATGGAAAAAATTTTATTTGGGGGGAGTTAAATCAAACTTTGCAGCAAGGATAGATTTACATAACTGGCATCCCCCGGGTTTCCGCTAATTACAGTAAAGGGTCGTTCTTTTTCTCCCAGATGGTTTAAGACTAGGGTTGCCCCGCTAAAATCTTGGTTTTTGGTGTAGTCGTTGACGGTGACAATGGTTTTTAATCCCGCTTTTAAGGCAGCTTGCAAACCGTGGTGGGAGTCTTCAAAGACGATGCATTCTTCTGGTTTGACCTTCATTTTTTCTAAGACGTATTGATAGATATCTGGGGCGGGTTTTTTTTCTTCTACCATATCTCCGGCACCTATTACTTCAAACCAAGAAAAGCTGTCTGGGTCTAGGGCGTGTTTTAAGACTGCTTTGACGTTGGGGAGGGTACTGGTAGTGGCGATCGCTAATTTCACCGATGATTCTCGCGCTTCGTCCATTAACCGCCTCACCCCCGGGCGTAAAGGAATGCTACCTTCGGCTAATAGTTTTCGATAACGATCGGTTTTTGCTTGATGAAGTTTAACGATAAACTCAAGGCGATCGCCCTCCGGTTTAAAGTCTGGTTTGTACTCTTGGAGGTAAAAATCTATACGTTCTTTCCCCCCAGTCACCGCCAGCAGCTCTCCATAGAGGGGTTCCGACCATTCCCAGTCTAACCCCTCTTCGGCAAAGGCCCGATTAAAGGCGACTCTATGGCCATCTCGTTCCGTCTCTGCCAAAGTCCCATCCACGTCGAAGATTAATGTCCCCAGTTTGCTCATTTTTTTTAGATTTTAGAATTTCTAGCGATGGCCCAGCCCTTTCGAGGTCCAACACACTTAACTTTAACGATTAGTTTTACATAGAATGCTCTCTTGTCAACTGCTTAGAAAAATTTTCTGCCACTTGGCGAAGGAGGGGCATAATTTGAGGGGATAAAATGAGGCGATCGCTCGTTTCTGGCGGCACTGAAATTAAACCCGACCAACTCAAATTAATTTCTATTCCCTCCCCGCCAACGCTTTCATTTAGTCCGACAATAGCCTCGCACAAATTAGCACTAATTCCCTGTCGTTCTTTGCCTAAAAAATCCTCCCAATTTCCTCCTTCTGCTAAACCGCTAATCGTTTCTAAAGCTTCGACTAATTTTAAAAAAACTCGTCGTTGGAACGGCGTTGTTAAAAAAGCTGTATTTTCTTGTGGTAATTGAGAAATAACGGTAAAAATAGAGCCGCTATTTTCTTCCCTTTGTCCCAGTCGCAATTTAGTTAAATACTCAACGGCTTCTGGCAAGGGTTTGCTAAAATTTAATTGAGGATTAATTGTAGAAGAAGCTGCCGAGAAGATGAGATTTTTAAATCCCCGTACAATTTCCAGAAAATTATTAAGAGGAATGCTGCCATTAGTTGCCAGGGGAGAATTAACCCCGAGGCGAATGACGTCGGCAAAAACACGATGGATATCTCTGAGGATTTCTAATTGCGCCCCTCCACCGTTTCTAAGGTTTCTCATAACTGACTCATCAGCTATAGCATTTCTCGCTCTTTATGAGGTACATTTTTTATTTCGGTAATGGGTAATGGGTAATGGGTAATGGGGAGCATCGAATATGCAGCAAAAATGTAAAGAATGGCATATTATTACCCATTACCGCGTTCCCTATTACCAAAAAGCGTTTTTTTCTTGTACCTCAGGGATACGGGAAATGCTAGATCGTCATTTTTGTGCTGATAAATATAAGCTTTATTGTTGAAAATGCGATTGTGAATCCAATTTTTAGCTTGCAAGTAGGTAGCTATTTGCTGCGGTTTAATCGACCCTTTTTGAGAACATCCAAATCTCTAACTATTAGTTTCAGAAATCTTCTCCTCTGCTAATACGCTCCATAAGATTTTTAACTGCTTCTAGTAAAACTTATTTTTTCGCGGTATTTGCACCGTGACAGTTTCGAGATTTTCTGCGGTCGGTTTTCCTTTGAAAGACATTCAGTAGCCACAGCAATTAAGAGATAATTTTTCCTCAGATTCCGTTAACCATTTATCCACTGTTTCCGGCAGTAAAACTACAACTAAAATCAGAGGTATTAAACGGGATCGATCGTTCTTCATAATTTTTTACTTTAAGGCGATATCTCAGTTTGTCATCTGTCAGAGTCTTGATTGAAGTAGATTTAACCTGCAAATGAAGTTGAGGAATACTCATCGACCCAATTTTTTTGGGAGATGTAATAGGGAGCATCTCAGTTTTGCATATTTCTTCTCTCATACTCATTACTCACACTCATTACTCACACTCAAAAAAACCGCTTTTTATTTGAGTAAGAGTATGAGTGTGAGTCACTCGTCGTGAAATTATCGAGGGGTAAAAATTACAAATATGAGATGCTCCCGATGTAATAATCACATCGACCCCCACTCGATCCAAGGGTTGGAGTGCCCTTTCATGCATTGTAACCTGCTGCCGAAGCTACTGCATCAATATAAGCATAGCTAAATTCTTCTTTCTGGATGTTAAGCTCCACTTACTTTCTTCTCCCCTTATCTCAAGCTCCTACTTTTACTTTCTCCCAAAAAAAACTCTTATTTCAAAGAACGCAACCGAATTAAGAAACCCGGTTTTTACAGAAATTCCGTGTTTCTGGGCTACCAATACATCACTAATTAAATCCCTGAATCGCCCTGCTTTACCACCTGATTTTTACGCTCTTTTTTTCCCTGAGGTAAGGAAATACTATGATTTTCTGCTTCCTCGGTAGAACTTGTTTTTTGTAACTGCTTTACCAGAGAAATTAAACGCTTCAAGTGAGGCTTAACTACTTCCTTATTTTGTTGCTCTAAATAGTTAACTTTCGTCTCAATTTCAGATAGATTTACTTCTGGTTGATCTCCCACCTCTTCCAACTCTTGCTGGAGGGCGGCCATCGCTTCTTCTAATCCTAAAAGCCGATTTTTTAGCTCTTCCCACTCGGCAACCGTTAAAGGCTTATCTGCCGCCGATACCAAACTTTGTTGCACCGAAGCTGCCGACTGTTCCAACTCGGCCAGTGGCACGCCAGACAACCCCGATCTAGCTTCCCGAGTTGATTCTATTTTTTTTAAAAGCTGTTGGCGCAGTTTGACGATGGCCTTAACCGCATTTTTCTCCAGATTCTCCATCGACTGCCGAACTTCCGTCACTTCCGAACCTCGGCCAAGCTGTAGCGATCGCTCGTATCTGCTTCTATTAGCCGCATTTAAAGACAAGGCCAAAGTCATCGGAACTACGGCGTAAAATGCCTCCCCGGATATGGCCACTGCGAGGGCACCCACAGCCGAACCTGCGAGCGAAGCGTATTCTGCCAGCTCCTGCCAGTGTCCCTGGCGAATAGTTTCTTTAGTGACCTTTTGCTCGGAAGAGTTTTGATGCCCCATAGCTTTTACCATAGTTCAAATAATGGCCTATTTGCCGATTTTCGGCTGGTTGCTGGTATTATACCGTATCCAAAAGAAAGCCATAACTTAATTTCCATCGCCCAACTTAAGCATTTCTGCCTAGCTTTTTTTGTAGGTAATAGCTAATAGGTAGTGGAGTTAATAGCGATCCATTACCTATTTCCAGAATAAATTCTTCTGTGGCGATCGCTTTGTGGGAGAGCGATCGCTCGAACTTGTATCCTCCTCGATAGCGATAATTTTTGGTTGTTGCGTACCGTATAGCGATCGCTAACGCTTCCTGAATAAAAATGGACCATCGCCCCTCGCTCCCAAATCTAAAAAAAGAGATTTTTCCGATCTTTCGGCAATTTGGTAACAAATTTAACACGCACCTTCCCGAGTATTCGGCTAACTTATGAAAAACTTATCAATTTATTAAAAACAACTTTAACCAAACCAATGTTAGAAGACCAAAATTATCCCATACCTAACTCTCATCCATTCGATACATATAGGTCATTTGACTAAAAAGCGGTTTATCTTTCCCAGAAATGAGTGCTGAAAATGGGTACTCATTTTTTTAGAGATATTAAATCAATACTTCGGACAGTTTTTCAGTGCTAACGGTAGAATGCGGGTTTTGTACCTAGATACCAAGGGTAGAGTAAGGGCTTCAGTCGTTTTCTGAAAAACTGTCCGGACTGTTGTCAAATAAAACTGCTATAGTTACAGATTAACCGGTTCCGGTTCCCTGGAAGAAACTAGCAAAGTCGCCGTTTCTTAGTCTTATGAGGAGCGTCTGCATAGACATTAAGACATCCGGTTTTGCCGAAATTACCGGGTTTCTGGGATACTGAAACAGGACTTACGCTAACGAAAAAAGTTCGATTGCGCGTGCTTTCGCTCGCTTCGGAAAGAAATATGCTATATTGCCTCGCTCCCCCCTGCCACCATAAGCGATCGCCCCTCACTCCAAAGCAAACTCCCAACCCAGTCGCGTCGGCTGTTGGTAAATGCGTTTGAGAGTATTAATATCCCTAGCAGAAATTGACGGCGGTTCTCCCACTTGGGAATAATACATAACATCGGTTTCCTCAAGGCTGTGACCCCAAATTCCCAAAGCATGACCGAACTCGTGACGGGCCGCCGCAGGGAGATATTTACCCTTCTGCATCGGACTCAACCAAATAACAAAACGATGAGATAAAATCTCCCTACCATCTATTTCTGGGCCCTCGGCATCGGCAACATCGCTGTCCCTATCCTTGCCGGGCCGAGGGACTTCTGGGCCCTCGGCATCGGCAACATCGCTGTCCCTATCCTTGCCGGGCCGAGGG
>CAZSTZ010000030.1:27623-36210 GCA_964609515.1 uncultured bacterium
ACTTCCTGGAGATAAAACTGGTAACGAGCTTCCGCAGAACGAGCCCTCATATTATCCAAACTTATAGGCGGTCGCTTGTTGATAATAACGATATCGGGCTCGGACCCTTCCTCTACTATCTCCAAAGGCAAGTAATCATCCCACTCCATCACCGCCGCCGCCACAGTTTCTACCCATTCTCGGGGGTCTTGACCGTTCTGGGGCGGTTGGATATAAACCGCGATCGGAAACCGCGACCAAATCAAATAACCTGCCGCAGTCGCTTCTACCTCCTCAAAATAATCCCCGGTATTAGTTTCATCCTCCCACCGGGCGAGACTGGCAGGCAGGGGATGAATTTTCAGAGGAGGCAAACCATCCGTTGCCGTGGCTCTTTGAGATTGAAGATTAATCAAAATAATAAAAATGCCAAGGGCTAGGAGCCCAAAGGCTAGAGGAGCGATCGAGAAACCCGGTTTTTTCAAAAAACCGGGTTTCACCAGATACCAAAAGCCGAGTTTTCTGAGTTTTTTCATCTTAGGGAATGGGGAATTGACAAGTTCCCAATTAACAAGTTCCCAATTAACAATTGACAATTGACAACTGACAATTCCCAAAAAACTATTTACTCTTTTCCGTTTCGGTCTCTTCTACTTCTTCCGATTCTTCTTCGATACCCAAAACCTCCGCAGTCTTAACCAGATCCAACTTAAACATCAAAACTCCCAGAGGAGGCAAACACAGATCCACTGAATGATAGTGATTGTGGTAAGCCCATTCATCAGTCCACTTACCGCCCAAGTTGCCCATATTGCTACCGCCATATTCCCCAGCATCGCTATTAAACAACTCCGTATAGAACCCAGGTTCGGGCACTCCGACGCGATAATGGCTGTGAGGTTGGGGGGTAAAATTGCAAACCACCACAATAAAATCTTTGCTATCTTTAGCGCGGCGGATAAACGAAACCACGCTATGATTGCTGTCGTTACAATCGACCCACTGGAAACCATCCTCAGTAAAATCGCACTCGTAAAGAGCGGGTTGAGAGCGATAGACGCCGTTCAAATTCTTGAAAAAGTTCTTCAAAGCTTCGTGTGGGTGGTACTGTAACAAATGCCACTCCAAATCGCCCCAAACATTCCACTCGCTCCACTGACCGAACTCCATGCTCATAAACATAGTTTTCTTGCCTGGGTGAGCGTACATATAAGCAAACAAAGCTCGCACGTTAGCAAATTTCTGCCACTCATCGCCCGGCATCTTGCCTATCATATTGCTCTTACAGTGAACTATCTCGTCATGAGACAAGGCAAGCATATAGTTTTCGCTGTAATGATACCAAATACTGAAAGTGACATTATTCTGGTGGAACTGGCGGAACCAAGGATCCATGCTGAAATAATCCAACATATCGTGCATCCAGCCCATATTCCACTTGAGATTAAAGCCCAAACCGCCCACATAAGTCGGCCAGGAAACCATAGGCCAGGCTGTGGATTCTTCAGCAATAGAGAGAATCCCCGGATAGTAACTAAACAGCAAGTGGTTGACCTGACGCAAGAGGTCTGCCGCCGCGATATGTTCCACGCCGCCATACTCGTTAGCCACCCATTGGCCGTCCGGTCGCAAATAGTTGAGGTAGAGCATAGAGGCCACCGCATCGACCCTCATGCCGTCGATGTGGTATTTGTCAAACCAGAAAATGGCGTTAGCTACCAAGAAGTTGCGGACCTCGTTGCGGCCGTAGTCAAAAACCAGGGTTCCCCATTCTTTGTGTTCGCCCTTGCGGGGGTCGCTGTATTCGTAGAGGTGGGTGCCGTCGAAGAAGGCTAAACCGTGTCCGTCTTTGGGGAAATGTCCCGGCACCCAATCGACGATGACCCCGATGCCGTTTTGGTGGCACTTGTCAACGAAGTACATAAAGTCTAGGGCGTTGCCGTAGCGAGATGTGGGGGCGTAATATCCCGTTACTTGATAGCCCCAAGAGCCATCGAAGGGGTGTTCTGCCACTGGCATAACTTCAATATGGGTATAGCCCAAGTCCTTGACGTAGGGTATAAGTCGGTCGGCCATTTCCCGGTAGGTGAGGAAGCGGGCTCCCTGGTTGAGCTCCGAGACGTGGACTACTGGCTCGGTGGTGCCGTCTGGCCTTTTGGCAGGGGAAGAAGCCGACTCGTGGAGCCAAGAACCCAAGTGACATTCATAGACGCTGACTGGTTTGGTTAGGGGGTCCGTATTGCGGCGTTCCTCCATCCATTCTTCGTCGTTCCAGGTGTAGTCCTCCAAGTCAACGACGATGGAGGCTGTTTTGGGCCGGACTTCTTGTTGGAAGCCGTAAGGATCGGATTTTTCGTAGATGTGGCCTTCCCAGTTTTTGATTTCGTATTTGTAATGTTCTCCGGGGCCGATGCTGGGAATAAATAACTCCCAAACTCCGCTTGGCCCTTTGCGCATTTGATGTTTGCGACCGTCCCAATAGTTAAAGTCCCCCAGTACCGAAACGTTGCGAGCGTTGGGGGCCCAGACGGCGAAGTAAACTCCTGGGACTCCGTTGATTTCTGTGGAGTGAGCGCCTAATTTTTCGTAGATGCGGTTGTGGTTGCCTTCCCCAAATAGATGCAGGTCGAACTCGGTTAGTTTGGGAGAGCGGAATGCATAAGGATCGTAGATTACTCGCTCCCGTTCTCCTTCTTTTAGTTTGAGTTGGTAGTTGGCCAGTTCTGGAATTTCTATCGTACATTCAAAGAAGTGGGGGTGATGCACCGACTCCATCGGGTACTCTTTTCTTTCTTGTGGCAGGATGACTGAAACTTTTTCTGCTGTTGGTTCGTAGGCTCGCACTACCCAGGTACTTTTTCCGTTTTCTTCGACTTGATGGGCACCGAGAACTTGAAAGGGGTCGTGGTGCTGGTTCCAAACAATTAGGTTGATTTGGTCAACTGATATGCTCATTGCTGTTAAATTATTTTCCTTATCTTAGTAGAGGGTTAATGGGAACTCAATATGCTGCGCTTTGCGGCGCGGGATCGAGATTCAGTATATAGAATTTAATGGGGAATAGGTCAGGGGGAATAGGTCAGGGGGAATAGGTCAGGGGGAAATTATTCATGTCCCCCTTGTCACCCTTGTCACCCTTGTCCCTCTTCTAGTCCCGGTGGCAAGGGTTCGTTGCAGAGTTGGTGAATTTGGCCGATGCGTTTGAATAGCCAGGGATGGTCCTTTCGGTATTGAGGAATTAAGGCCAAGGGACTGAGCAGGGCGGCGGCGGCCAGGTCGGCTCTGCTGAGGCGATCGCCTACTAAATAAGGACTGGCCTGCCAGCGGTGGGATAAGATTTCTAAAGCACTGGCCAGGCGATCGCTTGCCAGTCGGACGGCTGCCTCGTTTATCCCATACTGCCACCGCACCACTCTTATTACTGCTTGACTGGAAAAAGAGGGATCTATCCCCTTCCCTTCTTTGGCGCGAAAGTGATAATAAACGAAGCGGGTAGCAGTGCCGATGCTTTCGTCGAGCCAGTCTTCTAGCAGAGAGGCTTCTCTTTGCAGCATATGCTCTTTGAAAAAGAGCTCGGGAGTTGGAGAATAGGATTCTAGGAATTTAAAAATCTGAGTAGAATCGCCGATCGCTTGAGGTTGGCCTTCTATTTCTGGTAATAAAACTGGGACGGTACTCAAACCGGTTAATGGTTTTACTTCCAGCAAATGCAATCCAGGGGTTAGATTCTTAACTTTATAAGAGATGCCTTTGTAACCGAGGGCCAGGCGTGCTTTTCGACAGTAATGGGAGGTGCTAAATTGCAGTAGTAACATTTAACAATTAACAAGTTCCCAATTGACAATTAACAATTAGCAACTGACAACGATTTAATTTTAAAGTAAAAAAGTCTCAAAAATAGCAATCTTAGCATAAGCTAGGTTTGGGGCAAAGGCTAAACCGTTCTCCATCTATAGCAATTTCATCAGATATGTAAACAAGTAAAAATCCGAAACTTGTCCCAATTCCCCATTCCCAATTCCCCATTCCCAAAAATAGGAAAATTTGGGAACAAAACTCAAATAAAGTTAATGCATAAGTATAGGTTGAAAGTTTATGGTTGTAGTTAAATCAAATCTGTCGGCTCCAAACAGAAGGTCTCAAAAAGTGGTTGATGCTGATACCGAGAGGGCAAAGAGGGCAAATACAATTACTCCTCTAAGTCGAGGTCGGGAGCGCTCTATGCTTAGTAAGGTAGGAAACGATGGAACTCTCGGGGCAACTAAACCAGGGGGAAGTCTGGCTAACAAAAGTCAACTGGAGGCGATCGCCGTTATTCCCGTAGCCCAAGTCAAACCGATGTGGTTGCGATCGCTTCTCGGCTTGCAAATTGCTTCGTCGATTGTTACTTTACTTATTGTTAGCGTTACCCTTGCTGTTTATGGAGGAACGATTTACGGTCAAGCTAAATGGAGCGAGGAATATCAAAAGTTAGAGAAATTGAGACGCTACGAACAACAACTTAGCGTGGCTAACGAACTGTTAAAACACGAAATAGCAGAACAAGCCGCGAGCCCTGATGTCGGCTTAGTTCCCCAAGACTCTATAGAACCGATATTTTTGCCCCCCGCCCCCCTCCGTCCTGCCCCAGAAAATAGTAGTAACTCGGAGTCGGACTCAAAAGCAACCTTTGAGATACCTTTGGCATATTAAAGAAGGCATGCATGCAAGAGGCATGCATGCAATTGGGAACTTGTTAATTGTTAATTGGGAACTTGTTAATTGTTAATTGGGAACTTGTTAATTGATATAACGATTATGGCTTCATCAGATAACTCTAATTTCCGTCGCAGATATTCGTCGAATCTCAGCCGACGAAAAATCTCGCGTTTTCAAAAAAAACGGTTGCGCGGCGAATTATTGCGGCAAGAAAATGGGGAACAAAACCACAAAAAAAGGAAAGAAAAAAATCTCAATTATCGCCTGTTTGTGGTATGGGCAATTTTAATGATGGGGATGTTGGCCCTGGGGGTAAAATTATTTTCCTTGCAAGTATTACAAGGAGAAAAACTGCAAGAAAAAGCCCAGCAACAACAAACGGCGCGATCGCGTCCTTTCGTTCCCCGGCGGCCCATAGTAGATAGAAATGGCAACTTTTTGGCGGTGGATCGCCCCGTCTATACCCTCTACGCTCACCCCTTTTTATTTAAAATTACTCCCACTGATGTTGCCAGTCAATTAGCTCCGGTTTTAGAAGGAGCTAATTTAGAAAAAACTTTAAGCAAAAGTCAGTTAATCGCTATTTTTGACGAAAGAGATAGCGGTCTCAAAATAGTAGAATCTTTAAGCGAAGAAACTGCTAAAAAAATAACTTATTTGGGTATCGACGGTTTGGAATTAATTCAACACCAGCAAAGGCTTTATCCCCAAGAAAAAATAGCTGCGGAAATAGTTGGTTATGTGGATGGGGAGCGTAAAGGTCAAGCTGGTGTAGAATACAGCCAACAAAATTTATTAGAAAGGCTGACTCCCAATCTCGAATTTGCCAGATCTATTCACGGTATTTTAGTACCGAAACAACTCGCTACTGGCTACCTCCAGGTTGACGATTTGCAGTTACATCTTACTATAGACACTCGCCTGCAAAGGGCCGCTCGTGCCGCTCTCATACCACAGATAGAAAAGTATAAAGCAAAACGAGGTACGGTGGTTGTTATGGATGCTACCGATGGGGCTTTGTTAGCGTTGGCGAGCGTGCCGTCTTACAATCCTAACGAGTATTATAAGTACGGTATGGAAACGTTTAAGAATTGGGCGGTTACGGACGTTTACGAACCGGGTTCGACTTTTAAACCGCTGAACGTTGCTGTAGCTTTGGAGGTGGGAGCGATAGAGGCGGATAGCGTTTTTATGGATGAAGGGAGAATATTCGTGAGCGGCTGGCCTATTGCTAACTACGACTACGAAAGAGCGGGGGCTAAAGGTTATCGTTCGGTGACGGAAATTATCAAATATTCCAGCAACGTCGGCATGGTAAAAATAGTTCAACAGATGCAGCCGGAGGTATTCTACGACGGACTCAAACGCTTGGGTTTGGGAGAAACTTCGGGTATTGACTTACCCTTTGAAACTCCTAGCATGATGAAAACTAGGGAACAGTTTTTGTTAGCTCCGGTAGAGGCCGCCACTACCGCTTTCGGTCAAGGTTTTTCTCTCACTCCGGTGCAAATGGCTCGCCTTCACGCTACATTAGCTAATGGCGGCAAACTGGTTACGCCTTATGTGGTGCGAGGGTTGTTCGACAGCAAGGGGCAAGCTTACTGGCAGCTATCGAAACCGACTCCCCGCCAGGTGTTCTCTCCCGAAACTACTAAAGAGGTTTTAAAAATGATGGAAGTGACGGTGGACTCTGGCACGGGTATGGCGGCGAAAATTCCGGGATATCGCATTGCAGGCAAAACTGGCACGGCCCAGAAGGCTTCTCCTTTTGGCGGTTATTCTAAAAATTTGAGGATTACTAGCTTTGTGGGCATTTTTCCGGTGGAAGCTCCCCGCTATGTAGTTTTGGCGGTTATTGACGAACCCAGTTATGGCACGGGAGGGTTGATAGCGGCACCTATAGTTAAGTCGGTTATCGAGGCGGCGATCGCTATTGAAAAACTCCCACCGGCAGATGTTAGGGAAAAAATGGGGAATGGGGAATTGGGAATGGGGAATGGGGAATAGGGAATGGGGAATTGGGAAACGCCGCACCAGAAACCGGGAAACGCCGCACCAGAAACCGGGAAACGCCGCACCAGAAACCGGGTAATTTCTGCAAAACCCGGTTTCTCGATCCTACGGGAAACAGACGTAAAATCGCGCTCCGCGATCGCTACGAACAACTAACGTTACCACGGGGAACCTATCATCGTAAAGCCGGACCAATAATAAGGATGGGATAAATTTTTACTTTGAATATGCGCCAACCCAGGCGGTAGAAGCAAGACTCCCCGAGAACTACCGCGCAACTCGCCATCTGTTACTTCTACTTCTCCTCGCAACATGGCTAACTGCGCCTGTCGCAAAGCTTCGGCTTTTATGACTGTCTCATCTAAATTGCCGTAAAACTCGGTCATCAAACCCAAAGTTCCCTCGTCGCTGACATACCACAAACTCGCCAAAGCGGACTTTACCCCGGCGGCCACCGCCAAACCGGCAAAACCCAACTCCGCGTTGGCATCTCCCACCGCAGTCCGACAGGCAGATAATACCAATAATTCCACAGTCGGGTCGTTCAAACCTAACTCTCGCACTCGGTCTAACCTCAATCTTTCCTCTCCCCAAAACTGAATGTAGGAATTACTGACATCTCCGGGTTGAAATTCCCCGTGAGTGGCGAGGTGAATTATCGGATAAGGATAATCCCCACGCTGGGAATTAAAATTGTCGAGGGTAAATTCCTCGTTGAGAAACGATCGCCCTTGCCACAACCGTTGCGCGATAGTTTCGAGCTCTATCGGCACCGCCGGCAGTGGGTTGAGCGAGATAAATTTCGATGCCCCCATTGCCAATACTCGGGTATCTTCCAGAGAACGATAGCGGGTATCCATTAAACTCATACTCGGAATTAAACTGAGGCCGTACTTTTCGATAAGAAACCCTTCGCCATCGTGCAATGCCGCTAGTGGGAGACCGCGCAACCCTTCGTCCATGCTAAATAGCAGGGTATCGATGTTAGCTGCTTCGAGTTCTGCGGCGATGGGGGCGATTAGCCATTGATATAGTTGTTGGGCGGGTTCTAGGTAACTGTCGTCGCTGCGAAAGCGAAGATTGGTTATTTTATAACTCAAGTCTCCAACGATTTTCCGCACCTCTTCTCGGTTCGCATCGGGAACAATTTGGAGGATAGGTTCGCCTTCGGCAGTATATAAAATTAGTTGCAGTTCTTCCGGGTAAAGATTGACATAGACCACTGCCGATCGCTTCCCTGTCTGTTTTTCGATGTCCCCTAGAACTTCTCGCACGTTTTTGATGGCGCTGACATCTTCTGATAGGTCTAATCCCAGGTAGTCGGCAAATTCTCGGTTGCGAGTTTCCTCCTGCATTGTCAGGGTTTCGGTATTGGCTGCGACGACCGTCGGGCGCGAGTTCAGAGGGTTAATTCCTTCTAGCATTTCCTGGTTCTGACGGATGTTGTTAGCGATGCTGCCACTGGTAGAATTGCTGGCGTTGAAGGAGTTGTCTGCTGCGGGGTTGCTAATATCGGTAACAACGTTTTGGACGGTAGAATTGTTGGGAAATGGTATAAAATCTGTATTAAAATCTCCAGTATTAAGGATAGAGGTATTGTTGTTAAGAGTTATTGGTAAATTTTGACCGACGCCGGGATTTTGAATATTAATAGATTCGTCGCCAAAAGTTTGATTTATTTCTCCTAAATTTTGTTGGCCGCCTGCGGTTTGCACGTTAACGGCATCATTACTCCCATCTTGCGTCACGTTACCGATAGTTTGCTCTCCCCCCGCAGTTGGGAAATTAACCGCATCGCCCCCCGCCGTTTGGGTGACATCTCCGATAGTTTGGTCGCCCCCCGCAGTTTGAACGTTAGTCGCATCGCCCCCCGCCGTTTGGTTGATATCTCCGATAG
>CAZSTZ010000030.1:36310-39690 GCA_964609515.1 uncultured bacterium
CGCCGTTTGGTTGATATCTCCGATAGTTTGGTCGCCACCGGCAGTTTGAACGTTAACCGCATCGCCCCCCGCTGTTTGGTTGATATCGCCGATAGTTTGGTCTCCTCCCGACTCAAGACCTATATTAGCATTTCCCTCTTCTGCCACTTGATTGATATCGCCGATATTTTGGTCTTCTCCCGACTCTACCTCAATATTAGCATCTCCTTCTCCCGCCACTTGGTCGATATCCCCCGTAGTTACATCTTCCGTCGCCCGCAAAGTCAAAGCACCCACCGTGCCATCGGAGCGAATTTCCACATCGTAAGTAGCTATAGAACCATCCGTCGCTTCTACATTAATCGCCCCCGCGCTGGTAGTGCCGATAGAACTCAAATCTCCCGTTCCCACTTCTCGTCCGTTAATTACTATACTACCGCTATCTCCCTCTGGAGCTTGAGTCGTGACGTTTCCCGCGTTGACTCGCGCTCTCGAACTTTGTATGATTAAATCCCCGCTTTCTGTTAAACCGTAAGATGATACATTAGCTATATTTACGTTCCCCGAAGCGTTTAATTCTACATTACCTCCCGCTCCTGCTTCCGAGAACGAGTCTATATCTCCCCTAGAGTCTATCTCGCCGACTTCGCTAGTTACGCTTACAGTTCCACCTTCCTGTCGTCCTTCGGAACGAATGCCGCTGAGAGTTATAGTTCCCGGAGACGCGAGGGTAACATCTCCCGCAGTGCCTTCTGTAGAAAAAGTGTTTAACGCTCCTGTAGCTTCGATGCTGTTGTCGCTGCGACTCTCTATATTAATATCGCCTCCCCTCTGGGTTCCTTGGGAAAGGATAGTTTCCGTGCGAATGCTGCCTTTTGCAGTTAAATTCACATTTCCTGCGGTCCCCCTTTCCGAGAACGTTTCTATAGGTTGGCCGGCATTTATTTCTCCCCGACTGCTGGTAATTTCAATATCCCCGCCCCTAGTAGGAGTTTCCGGGTTGAGAGCGCTGGCGGTGAGGTTGCCTGTGGTAATGTCTCCCAGGGCGTTGATAGTAATATTTCCCGAACCGTCTGGAGAACGGGAGTTGATGATGCCGGCGCTGGTGTCGATAGTGCCGCTGTTGCTGGTAATGCTGATGTTGCCCGCCACTCCCGACGTTGCCTGTCCTTGGGGACGGGGAATTAGGGTAAAGTTGTCGTTTATTTCTAATCGTTCCCTCACGAAGCCGGAAGCTAGGTCTATTTGACCGACTTCGAGGACGTTTTCTCCGGTTATGCCAACGGTTCCAGTATCGCCGTCGTCGGCACCGGAATAAATTCGCGCTGCGCTGGTATTGATATTGCCCCCCGCTTCCAGAACGATATCTCCCCCCCCGCCCGACGCTTCGCTGGCAGTGGTTGAGGGTTCGGAAGCGGTGATAACGTTGCTGTTTTCAACGATGTTAATGTCTCCACCAGCGTTAATGCTAATTCGACCGCCGTCTTCGTTGGCAAAAGAATAGATATTGCTGGCGGTGACGTTGCCTGTTGGTGCTTCTAAACTGACGTTGCCCGCGCTGCCCCCACCGGAATAATTTGTCAGGCTGCCGCTGCTGGTGTCGATGTTGCCTGTAGTTGCGGTTATATTGATTTCGCCCCCTTGTTGTTGACCGTGGGAACTGATGGTGTTGGCGGTTACGTCGGTTTGTGCCTGGAGGGTTACATCTCCGGCGTTGCCTCGGTTGGAAAATGACTGGATGGGTTCGTTTGCTTCGATGAAACTGCCTTCGCTGACTATTTCTATGTTGCCTCCATCGGCGTTGTTGGCGCTGGAGGTTACGATGCCGACAATGGCGTTGCCGACAGTTGTAATGTCGATATTTCCCGCGTTGCCTGCTGCGGTGCTTCTGGCGGAGATGGTGCTGTTGGGGGCGATTAAATTTCCGGCATCTATAACGATGTCGCCACCTGCACCGGTGTCTCGGGTTTCCGCGAGGATGGTACCCGCCAGTCGGAAAGTGCCAGTGGAGTTAATATCGATGCTGCCGCCGTCGCCGCCATCGAAGGTTGCGGCTGAAATTGTTGTTCCTTCGGCGATGCTGAGGTTTCTGGTTTCGATGTCGATAACGCCCGCGTTGCCGCTGCCCCTGCTTTCGACGGTGATGCGACCTGACCCGTCAATTTCTATACTATCTGAAGCAAAGATGTTGATATTGCCTCCGTTGCCCGTGGATGTAGTGCGGGCGGAGATGAAGCCGTCGTTAGCAAAGGTGATTTTGAGGTTGCCGCTGCCGTCGACGGGGTTGAGGTTGAGAGTGCCTGCGGGGGATTCTCCTGCGGTTTCCGCAAATATCCCCAGTTCCCCGGATATCAGTAGTTCTGATGCTTCGATACTGATATTGCCGCCTGCTTCCGTGGCGGTGGATGCTTCTCGGGCGGTGGCGCTGATGGAAGTGCCATCGCCGATGGTAACAGTTTGGGAGTTGATGTTGATGTTGCCTGCTGTGCCGGGGCTGTTGGTTTCGGCGGTGATGGCTACTCCGTCGGTGAGGGTGAGGTTTTGGGTGTCGATGTTGATGGTGCCTGCGTTGCCTTCTCCGGTGGTTTCTACCGATATTTTGCCGTCGCCGCCGATGTTTATTGCTTCTGGGGCAAATATATTGATGTTGCCGCCGTTGCCCGTGGCAGTTGTGCGGGCGGAGATGAAGCCGTCGTTGGTAAAGGTGATGTTGAGGTTGGGTTCGTTGCGCCAGGGGTTGAGGGCGAGGGTGCCGGCGTCGGCTTCTCCTGCGGTTTCGGCGAAGATTCCCAGTCGCCCGGAGATGAGAAGGTCGCTGGCGTTGATGGTGATGTTGCCTCCCGGTTGCCTGCTGGTGGCTCCACTGCGGGCGGTGGCGCTAATTTGGGCGTTGTCGGAGATAACGAGCTCGCGGCTGCTTATTTCTATGTTTCCCGCTTGACCGGCGCTGTCGGTTTCGGTGGTGAGACTGGTGCCGCGTTGGAGGGTGAAGGTTTCGGTGATGATGTTAATGGTGCCTGCGTTGCCCGTGCCAGAAGTGGAGGCGGAGATGCTGGTGCCGTCGGCTATTCTGAGGTTGTCGGTTTCTATTTCTATGATGCCGGCGTTGCCTTCTCCGGTGGTTTGAACGAAGATGTTACCGTCTCCGGTGATGCTGATGCTTTCTGGGGCGTAGATGTCGATGTTGCCGCCGTTGCCCGTGCCAGAAGTGGAGGCGGAGATGAAGCCTTGGTTAGTAAAGGTTATTTCTATGTCTTGGTTGTTGTTCCAGGGGTTGATGGTGAGGGTGCCGGCATCCGCTTCTCCTGCGGTTTCGGCGAAGATGCCTAGTTGTCCCGTGATGTTTAGTTGGCTGGTGTTGATGCTGATGTTGCCGCCGTCTTCGGTGTTGGTGCTGGTTG
>CAZSTZ010000031.1:0-24341 GCA_964609515.1 uncultured bacterium
CTTTGCCAACACTTTTAGCTACCATTTCCAACCTTCTTTTTTAAAAGGAATTGCGGAGGTCAGTAGGGAAATAGAAAATCCCGCATATTTAGGACATGAAGGCGGCCAATTATCAGAGTTAATTTGTCAGCTTAAAAACCAAGATGAAAAGGCTTACTCTCGATTTTTAAAGTTAATCAGAAGCTTCGATAATAATAAAGAATTTCAGGGGGTAAGCAGGGATGATTCTCAGTTTTGGTGGGAGTTCGATTTAGGGAAAGTTCGAGGCGATCGCTTAATTGAAAAATTCCCCGCAGATGCGATTTCTAACGGTTTCCTTAAAGCTACTGCTATTGCTTTCCTTACTTCTGTTCTATCTTCACCCGCTTTAATCTTAATCGAAGAGATTGAAAATGGTATCAATCCTGGCAACATTCAAGAATTATTCTACTGGCTTTGGCAAGCAGCATCCCCCCGTCGAGAGGATATTACCGTCCAGTTAATTGTAACTTCTCATAGTCCTGCCGTACTCCGAGAATTTAACGAAAATTTGGATTCTGTCTATATATTTGGATTGCACAAACGCAACTACGAAACCCATGTTACAAACTTGACTGAATCCTTAGATTTTAAAAAGGACATCGGGCTTTTGGAGGGAGAACTTATTGAGGAGGAATTAAATGGCGATCGCTTCCTTCACATTCCTAAATATAGATTAGCAGAGTTGTGGTACTCTGGCTCCATCGGTTAGCAATGTAAATTTCAAATTTATGAGGCACAGAAATTCGATCCCCCCTAGCCCCCCTTAAAAAGGGGGGAACTCCGGAACTCCCCCAATTCAGCGGGGGATTTAGGGGGATCTTGAAGATGTACCTCACCAGGCAGAGAAACGTTATAGGCGAAAATCAAATGACAGCAATTCAACGCAATATCGGCATTATTGGAGACGGTTCTACTGACATAATCATTTTTGCCAAAATTGTCGAATGTATTTTAACCGAAGAAACATCTAAAGAATTTATTGACTGCAATATTATCAAATTAAAAAGACAAAATATCCGCGAAATTGTAGATGAATATTGGAAATTTCAGAACGCAAAAACAACCCAAAAACCTCAAGAAACAGTCAAAGCTGTAACCGACATACTTTATCAAGGATTTTTGGATTTTACCAGGAAAGCTGGAGGAGTTTCTAATTGCGATCTGTTGATTTTAACGACAGATTCAGAAAAAGTATTAGCCAGGCCCAAGGATTATTTTAGTTATGGGTTGGATTTATTTAATATTTTATCGGAAGCGGTAATTAGGTTTTATGGGAAAGTCTTAGAACGAGGTTATCCCCAAGATAATATTCCCTTGGTTTTGCCCATAGCTACCTTTCCTTCCACTGAAATTCTTATTGCTGCTGCTAAGGGATTAAATAATTATTATGGGAAAAAGCCTTTGGAGTTAAAACAATCGATTTATGGTGTTTCTAATCTTAAAAATCTTAGGGAAGACGAATTAGAAGAAAAAGCTCTTAAATTTATTACAGTTGCCGGAATAGACAATATTTTTAATAATATCCCCGAGTCGAGACATTTTATTAAAACTTTGTCTTGTTATCGGGTATCTTGTTATTTGTAGTAGAAAAAAACTTTATGCACATAAACGAACTCAAACCAGATATTATAGTTAGCGGTCCCCTGTTCCCCGAACCCGTTAAAATCATTGCCCTTACCCCAATGGGCTCCTCTATAAAGTTAGTCGGGCAGGGACTCCATAGCAACGGCCTCTTCCAATCTATCCTCGCCCCCGAACAAATCGCCCAACTCACCGCCACTCCGACCTCAGAACCCTTCGACGGCGATGGCCGCAGGTTCCGTTTGGGGGTGGAGGCTTTGCGGTGGGGGTTGGCTCACGAATACGACCCCTTTTTCTCTCTGGCGATCGCCCGCGTAGATCCTTTACCCCATCAATTAGAAGCGGTTTATAATTACTTTCTTAAATCTGCCCGAATTCGCTTTTTATTAGCAGATGACCCGGGGGCGGGAAAAACAATTATGGCAGGTTTATTGCTTAAAGAACTCAAAATCAGAGGGTTAGTTGGGCGTACCTTAATCATCGCTCCCGCAAATTTAACTTTCCAGTGGCAGCGGGAAATGAAGGAAAGGTTTCGAGAAGATTTTGAAGTAGTTAAAGGCGATGTTTTGCGGGCTAATTATGGCAGCAACCCTTGGCAAGAAAAACATCAAATTGTTACTTCTGTTTCCTGGGTTTCTCGCATTTCTGATGCTAAAGAAAGTTTGCTTCGTTCTCAATGGGATTTGATAGTTGTGGATGAGGCTCATAAAATGAGCGCTTATCGCAGCGACAAGAAAACTCTCGCCTACAAACTCGGGGAAAAACTGTCAGAAATGACCGACCATTTCTTATTAATGACCGCTACTCCCCACAAGGGCGACCCGGATAATTTTCGGCTGTTTTTAGAACTATTAGATAAGGACGTTTACGGCGATATTAAAAGTTTGGAAGAGGCGATGCAACGCAACAGCGCTCCTTTTTATTTACGTCGTACTAAGGAGGCTTTGGTAACTTTTCCTAACCCGGAAACGGGAGAGGTTAAAAAGTTATTTACTAACCGTATAGTCGAAACTATTGACTTTAAAATGGATGATGCGGAAGAGATTTTTTACGAAAATTTAACGCGCTATGTGGAAGATAAATCGATTAAAGCGGCGGCGGACGATTCTGCCAGAGGTCGAGCGCTAGGTTTTACGATGGCAATGCTCCAGCGGCGATTTGCATCGAGTATTTATGCGGTGCGTCGCAGTTTGGAACGGATGCGCGATAAGCGCAAAAAGATTTTAGAAGACCCGGAGGCTTATCGCCAAGAAACAATTAATCGAAAATTACCGGAGGGTTTTGAGGAACTGCCAGAGGCAGAACAAAATAAGTTAATTAGGGATTTGGAGGCGGTGGTTGCTTCGATAAATCCTCGGGATTTGGAGGGGGAAATTTTGGAGTTAAATAAGTTGGTTGCCGAGGCGCGGGGTTTGGAAAAAGGAGAAGTTGAATCGAAATTGGTAAAACTTAAGGAGGTTATTAAGCAGGAAAAATTGTTTGACAACCCGAAAATGAAATTGTTAGTTTTTACCGAACATAAGGATACTTTGGATTATTTAATCGGCAAATTGACAGAGTGGGGGCTGTCGGTGACGCAGATTCATGGGGGGATGAAAATAGGCGATCGCGACACTCCCAATACTCGCATTTATGCAGAACGAGAATTTCGAGAAAGCGCCCAAGTTTTGGTGGCGACGGAGGCCGCTGGGGAAGGAATTAATTTACAGTTTTGCTGGTTTGCGATTAATTACGATATCCCCTGGAACCCGGTTCGCTTGGAACAGCGTATGGGACGGATCCATCGTTACGGACAAGAAAAGGATTGTCTGATATTTAACTTTGTTTCTACCAGTACCAGGGAGGGTCGGGTTTTGTGGAAGTTGTTCGATCGCATCCGGGCTATCGAAAAAGACCTGGACCCGGAGAGTACGGGTAAGGTATTTAACGTTATCGGCGATATCTTCCCCGCAAATCAACTGGAACGGATGATTCGGGAAATGTACGTTCGCCACCAAACCGAGGACGGCATTAAAGATAGGATAGTTAAAGAAATCGACCCCCAACGGTTTAGAAAGATTGCCGACTCGGCCTTGGAGGGGTTGGCGAAACGGGAGTTAAATCTATCGGCAATTTTTGGCAAGTCCGCAGAGGCAAAGGAAAAGCGGTTAGTACCAGAAGCGATCGCCGATTTTTTCCTCGAAGCGGCGCCGGCGGTCAACATCCACCCCAAGGCAGTCGGCAAAACCGGCAAAAATTCCCAGGTATATAAAATTGGCAAGATTCCTCGGACTCTCTGGCCGACGGGCGATCGCCTCGAACCTCGTTACGGCAAGTTGGGGCGGGAGTACAAGCAAATTGTTTTCGATAAAACCCTGTTGCAAAAGGAGCCGACTTGGGAATGGGTGACGCCGGGGCATCCTTTATTTGAATGCGTCCGCGAAAGCGTTCTCGATGCCGCCAGGGACGACCTCCAGCGGGGGGCGGTCTTTTTCGACTTCCACCGAGGCGAACCGGTCAGACTGGATGTCTTTTCTGCTGCCATCCGGGATGGGAGGGGGCGGACTCTCCACAAGCGCTTGTTTGTGGTGGAGGCGGAACTCGACTGCAGTTTAAAAGTGCGGCAACCGACGATTTTTTTAGATTTTACTCCCGCCCCCAAGGGAACCAAACCCCCAGAAGACAGCGGACTGCCGGGAAAAGATGAGGTAGAATGCGCTCTGGTAGAGGGGGCGCTGGCACCTTTTTTAGCAGAAGTGCGGGGGGAACGGGAGAAGGAAATTGCGACTATTTCTCGGCATTTGGAGATTAGTTTGCGGGGCATTATCGATCGCCTCCAGTGTCAGTTTGCGGAGTTGGTGATGCAAAAGGAGTCGGGTTCTAAGGAGTTGGGTCTCGACGGGCGCATCAAACAGATGGAGGACCGACTTTTCGAGTTAAACGGGCGTTTGGAGGGGCGTCGCGAAGAGTTGAAACAGGAGGGCAGTTGTACCATTGCCGACATCCAGCATCGCGGGCGGGCGTGGGTGTTGCCCCATCCAGACAGGAGCTCTCCAGATTTTGCGGCGATGGTGGCGGATGGGGAGGTGGAACGGATCGCGGTGGCGGCGGTTATGGAGTACGAACGGTCTCGGGGATGGCAGACCGAAAGCGTGGAGGCGGAAAACCGAGGATTTGACTTGATTTCCCGCAAACCCCATCCAGAGGATCCGGAGACGGCGATCGCGGTTCGTTTTATCGAGGTTAAGGGTCGGGCGGCAGTGGGGCCGGTGGCGCTGACGACGAACGAGTATAAGAAGGCGGGGCAGTTGAAGGATGATTATTGGTTGTATGCGGTTTTTAATTGCGCGACGGTTCCAGAAGTTCATCTGGTACAAAATCCGGTTAAGTTGGGATGGCAACCTTTGGTTAAGGTGGAGCATTATCGGGTTGAGGCGAGGGAGATAATTGATAATTGTTAGCCTACAGGTTAATTGTAAGGTGCGCGTTGCGCACCCTACAGGTTAACTCGCCCAGCAGAAACCGGGTTTTTTGGAAAAACCCGGTTTCTTACATCTTCCTGTTGCCTAAATTTCTATTGACAAAAATAGGCTATTGGGGTATGCTAGTTTTCAAGACGTGACAAAATATCATAAGCTAAGGAGGAAATGAAGTAATGAAGCGTTATCAACTAGCCGATTTTAGTTTCGACAGGAATCCGCACAGCGGGGATTTACTGCTGTTGCTAGAAGGTCCAACGCTATATAAGTCTATTCTCAGTCGAGCATTTGCACCGTTGTATTTTAGCCGGACCTTTGAAGACAGATATGGTAAGTATGATTGGGGAACTTACATTAAAGGGGCAAATGATGATGACTTAGAAGCACTGACTAACTTCTGTACCCTACTTCAGAGTGTAGTTTTCATTGATGACGACCTCGATGAAAGTTTTGCTCTGGCATTCCACACCAGAACTTCTGCGAGCGGGGGATATGAAAGAAGCTCAATGGGTCAGCTAGTGCGAGAGGCCAAACCCTACGATAGGGGCTGGAACGCTGGCAGTCAGAGCAAAGCTAAAGAATTAGCCGATCTTATGGCGAATTTCGTTCGATCGCATCCTACCTATGCAAGAGCTGACTTAATCGGGGCAGTTCCTCCATCTAACCCCAACAAGCCTTTTGACCTGCCGACCTATTTAGTTGAGGCAATTACCAAATCGACCGACCAAACATCGGCTACAACTTCGATCGCAAAAGTACGCACGACCAGTCCGATGAAAGATTGCCGCACCATCCAAGAAAAAATAGATAACATTAAGGATGCCTTTGAGGTGGATGCGTCTATTGTTCGAGAAAAAACTGTTATCCTAATAGACGACATCTACCAGACGGGGTTTTCCATTAACGAAGTTGGTAGAATGCTGCAACAGGCGGGCGCTAGGTTGGTGCTGGGGCTTGTTGCCACGAAGACAACTCAAGATTTATCGGAGCCAATCTGAAACCATGACTTACAAAACAGCTATTCTCCAACTAACTCAGGCTAGGGGACTCGGAAGCGGAACTCTGGGTCGCTTATTAAAGATACTTGCCAGGGAGGGAGGTAACTTAGAGGAATTGGTATCGCTGCCAGTTAACGAGTTGGTTTGTCGTTACGGTCTGAAGACTGAAGTAGCACGGGCAGTTAAGACAACCCGCGATCGCGCCATGCAGTTAGGGGACGAACTGCACCGTCAGGGAGTTCAGATTCTGGTTCGGGGAAAGCCAGACTATCCGGCTCGCCTAACGCAAGTTCTGGGAGAAACTGCTCCTCCAGTCTTGTTTGCTAAAGGCAACTTAAGCATTCTAGAGCGAAAAACTGTTGGTTTCTGCGGTTCTCGCAAAACTTCAGCAAAGGGACTGCGGATAGCGAGGGAATCTGCGAGGCTCCTCGCTGAATCGGACATAAATATTGCGAGCGGCTATGCCAATGGAACGGACTTGGCGGCTCACTGCGGCGCGTTGGCGGTTAATGGCGCGACGACATTTGTTTTGGTAGAAGGGATTTTGAATTTCCGCATCAAACCAGAGGTTGCCGAACTGTTGAATGAGGAAAATTATGTGGCGGTTTCCGAGTTTCCTCCAGAGATAAAGTGGATAGCTCGCAATGCCATGCAGCGCAACCGGACTATCTGCGGCTTGTCCGATGCGATGATTATGGTTGAATCTGGTCTGTCGGGTGGCACTTTTGCGGCAGGGGAGACAACCCTGCAACTGAATCAACCGCTGTTTGTGGTAGAATATGCGGAGCCACCTAAGTCAGCAGAGGGCAATCGTTATTTTCTCGATAAGGATGCCAGACCTTTGCTAGGAAACCGAAAAGGCAAGCCCCTTCTCGATGCTGTTTTTGAGATACTGGCTAAAGCAGGGGAACCTATAGAAAGCTACTCCCCTAAGCAAGGGGCACTTTTCAGCGAAACCGACGCTCCCAAAAAGAGCCCGCAACCACAAGTAACGACAGTCACAGAACCAGTAGAACGGATACCACCAATGAACGATTACCCCAAACGCCTAATCGAAGTTGACCTGCCCATTAAGCGCATCTCCGCCCACGCCAGACGGGAGAAGTCCATCCGTCACGGGCATATTTCTACTCTCCATATTTGGTGGGCCCGACGCCCTTTGGCTGCCTGTCGGGCGGTGCTTTGCGCGGCCCTTTGGCCGGACCCGACGGACGCCAATTGTCCCGAACGGTTTCGGGTGGAGGGGGCTCGCATTATTGGCGATTTTGCTAAGAAGGCGGCGCGGGATTTGGCGAATACTTGCCAGACTGATGTTTGGAAGCGGTGGGAGGTTTTGGCGAAACGGGAAAATCCACTGGATGCGGATAATCCCGACGACCTCAATATTCTCCGTTATCGCCTGTTGGATTTTATCGCGGATTTTGCTAATTGGGATAATGCCACTCAACCGGATTATTTGGCTGCCAGTCGCGCTTTAACTCAGGCCGCCCACGAGTCTTTGGGGGGCATTCCGGGTACTCGCCCTCTGGTGGCGGATTCGTTTGCGGGGGGCGGGGCGATACCTTTGGAGGCTTTGCGGGTGGGGGCCGACGCTTTTGCTTCGGATCTCAATCCGGTGGCGGTTTTGCTGAATAAGGTGGTTTTGGAGTATATCCCTAAGTACGGGGAGACTTTGGCGGCTGAGGTGAGACGGTGGGGGGAGTATATTAAGGATGAAGCCCAGAAGGAGTTGGGGGAGTTTTATCCGAGGTCTGGATCCCCCCCGGCCCCCCTTGA
The DNA here is from genome assembly GCA_964609515.1 of uncultured bacterium. GTDB lineage: Bacteria > Cyanobacteriota > Cyanobacteriia > Cyanobacteriales > Microcoleaceae > CALKCV01. Next base: position 7,835 of record CAZSTZ010000031.1, read on the forward strand.
AAAGGGGGGAGAAAGAGAAAGAGTTTCCCTTGAAAAGGGGGGAGAAAGAGAAAGAGGTGGTACGCCTATTGCTTATCTTTGGGCGCGGACTGTGGTTTGCGAGGGGCCTGGTTGCGGGGCGGAGGTGCCTTTGATGCGGAGTTTGTGGTTGGCGAAGAAGAATAATAAGTCGGTGGCGTTGAGGTTGGTGCCCAATTTGGAGGGGAAGCGGGTTGATTTTGAGATTATTGAGGATGCTAGGGCTAAGGATGTTCGAGATGGAACGGTTAAGCGGGGTTCGGCGACTTGTCCTTGTTGCGGGTTTACGACTCCGGTGGCTTCGGTGAGAAAGCAGTTAAAACCTCGACGGGGCGGGGCGGACGATGCTCGGCTGTTCTGCGTGGTGACTGTGAGGGATTCTGAGAAGGGACGGTTTTATCGGTTGCCGAATGAGGTGGATCTGGAGGCTGTTAAGCGGGCGCGGGAAGAATTGGAGAGGCGCAAGGCGGAACATCGCGGCGAGTTGAGTTTGGTGCCGGATGAACCAACGCCCCAAGGTGGAGGTAGCGGCGCGGGTCGCGCTTTTTCTCAGCGCAATTACGGGATGAATAAGTTTGAGGATTTGTTTGCCTCCCGCCAGGCTTTGGCGTTGAGTACCCTGGCGAGGTTGGTTAACGAGGTTGGGGAAAAGTTGGTTGGTGGTGAGGATGAGGGGTTGGCGATCGCCGTTCAGTGTTGTTTGGCGTTTATTATAGACAAGCAGACTGACTACAATTCGTCGCTGTGTACTTGGAACACCAGAGGGGAGTACATAGGACACACTTTTGGTCGTCAAGCATTACCGATGGTATGGGATTTTATTGAGCTTCAACCTTTTGGAGATGGTTCGGGAAATATTGAAGGTGCGGTTGATTGGACTTTTAGAGTGATAGAGCAAGGGTCTATTATTAGCGATGGTCAGTCAGGAAGTGTCGGAATTTCTTCTGCTGTTAAACACCCCCTACCAAGCGGTTTCGCTCAATGCTTCTTTTCCGATCCGCCTTATTACGACGCGGTACCCTACGCCGACTTATCCGACTTCTTCTACGTCTGGCTAAAACGGACCCTCCCCCCGTCTCTTGGCACATCCTTCGCAAACGAACTCGCTCCCAAAGACGACGAATGCATCGTCGATGAAGTCAAAGGCAAAGATAAAACCTACTTTGAAACCCAAATGGCAAAAGCAATGGCAGAAGGATGCCGCATACTATCTCCCAACGGCATCGGCGTTATCGTTTTCGCCCACAAATCAACCGCAGGTTGGGAATCTCAACTGCAAGCAATGATAAACGCGGGTTGGACGATAACCGCTTCTTGGGCTATTGACACCGAAATGGGGAACCGACTCCGCGCCATGAACTCCGCCGCCCTCGCCTCCTCCATTCACCTAGTCTGCCGGCGGCGATCCCCCCTAACCCCCCTTGAAAAGGGGGGAACTGGAGGGGGAACTTTTGAAAAGGGGGGAACTGGAGGGGGAGGAAATATCGGCGACTGGCGCGACGTCTTGCAAGAACTCCCCCAACGGATCCGCCAGTGGATGCCCCGCCTCGCCGACCAAGGCATCGTCGGCGCCGATGCCATCTTTGCCTGCCTCGGCCCCGCCCTCGAAATCTTCTCCCGCCACGACGGCGTAGAGAAAGCCTCCGGGGAAGTCGTCACCCTGCGGGAATATCTCGAATACGTCTGGGCCGCAGTCTCCAAAGAAGCCCTCAGCACCATTTTCGCCGACGCCGACACGGCAGACTTCGAGCCCGACGCCCGACTTACAGCCATGTGGTTGTGGACTCTCACCGGCGGCACCCCCGACAGCCAAACTCCCGACATCGACGACGAGGAGGAAGACATCCCCAAAAAAGCCGCCAAACCAAGCGGCGGTTACGTTCTCGAATACGACACCGCCCGCAAAATCGCCCAAGGACTCGGGGCCGACCTCGCCGCCCTCAGCACTTTAGTAGAAATAAAAGGAGGTAAAGCGCGACTGCTGGCAGTTGCCGAACGTTCTACCTATTTATTAGGTAAAGATAAAGACAAAGACGCGGGCAAAAAACCAACCACCAGCAAAAAGAAAAGCAAAAATCAACCCAAACAGTTAGACCTCTTCTCCAGTGGAGAACCGCAAACCGAAGCAACCGACAGCGAGTGGGGCGACACTGCCGTAGAAACTCCCGGTCAAACCGTATTAGACCGCATCCACCAAGCGGCGATCCTATTTGCCGCAGGACGCAGCGACGCCCTGAAACGCTTTTTAGTCGAAGATGCGATCGGCAAGGACAAACGTTTCTGGGTTCTCGCCCAGGCCCTATCCGCCCTCTATCCCCGAGGCACCGAGGAAAAACGTTGGGTGGATGGAGTGTTGGCGAGGAAAAAAGGATTGGGGTTGTAGGCAATTAACAATTAGCAATTAGCAATTAACAATTAACTTAGGAGTAATTACCATGAGCGCAGAACAGTTATTAGATAAATGGCAAACATTAGACCCAGAAGAACGCGATCGCGTTTTAGCGTTTATCGATTCTATTTATCAAACCAAGCGGCGAAGCAAACCTACTTCTAATTTAGGCAAAAAATTAAGACAAATTCGCCAAGAGATTATTGATTCTGGCGTTCCTTTATTAACTGCCGAAGAAGTAGAAAAAGAAAAAGCAGAACGTCGTGGGGGTTATTTAGGAGAAAAAGAATGATTCGTACTTTTATTGACGCTGGAGTTCTAATTTCTGCAGCTCGTTCTCAAGGCGAGATTGCCGAGAGGGCATTAGAAGTTTTAGAAGACGAAAAACGAGAATTTGCTTCTAGTATTTTTCTCAAATTAGAAGTCTTGCCAAAAGCAATTTACAATCAACAAAACAGCGAGGTCAAGTTTTATGAAACCTTTTTCGATGCCGTTTCTTATTGGGCAAACGACATCGATGCAATTATTGAAGCAGCTTACCAGCAATCAAGCCAATTTGGATTAGGTGCTATGGACGCTTTACATATTGCTGCGGCTGTATCTGTTGGAGCTACGGAATTTATTACCAATGAAAAACCTGAAAAGTCTATTCATAGAACCCAGAGCATTAAGGTTATTTCTCTCCGGGTTTCTCGATAAATCCTCTAGCATCTGTTGGGTTCCGCTATCGCTCCACCCAACCTACAATTCCCCATTCCCAATTCCCCATTCCCAAATTATTAATTAAAAACCATGCCACTAAAACCCTGGTACAAAATAGAAGGACTCACCCCCCGAGAAGACCTGCGTCAAGGCAAACCCTTAGACGCCGCAGAATTTGCAGTCCACCTAGACCAAGTGCGAGACAAACGCGCCCCCCAAGACTATCAAAACCCAGAAAGCTTCTTCAGTCGCACCTATCTAACCCAATACCTAACCGAGCTCGCCTCCCAAACCCTGCGCCGCCTCTCTGGAGAAGTCACCCAAACTTCCGCAGTCTTCAACCTCTCCACCCAATTCGGCGGCGGCAAAACCCACGCCCTCACCCTCCTCTATCACCTGGCAAAACACGGCAGGGCCGCCAACAACTGGGCCGGCGTCTCCAAAATCCTCGCCAAAGCAGGCATCCCCTCAGTTCCAGAAGCAGCGATCGCCGTCTTCGTAGGCACAGAATTCGACTCAACCACGGGCCGCGACGGCAGAAAAACCCCTTGGGGCGAAATCGCCTATCAACTCGGAGGAGACGAAGCTTATGCCGCAGTGGCGGAACACGATCGCCAATTTATCGAACCCAAAGGCGATGTCATCCGTCAACTCCTCCCCAAAGACAAACCCTGCCTGATACTAATGGACGAAATCCTCAACTACGCCAGCACCTACCGGCAAATAGGATACGGCGATCGCCTCTACAACTTCATCCAGGCCCTCTCCGAAACCGCCCGAGGTCAAAAAAACGTCGTTCTGGTAGTCTCCATCCCCGCCTCAGAAATAGAATACACGGCCCCAGACGAAGCGGACCAACAGCGCTATAAAAAAATGCTGGACCGCCTCGGCAAAGCGATAACCATCTCCGCCGACTCCGAAACCTCAGAAATCGTCCGCCGCCGTCTCTTCGAGTCCGATCCTCGCGCCCTCACCGCCGAAGGCAAAATCCTCCTCCCCAAAGACGCCCTCGCCACCTGCAACGAATACGCAGAGTGGATGCTTCGCCACCGCCAGCAAATCCCCAAATGGTTCCCCATCGATAGCGCCCGGGAAATCTTCGCCGCCACCTATCCCTTCCATCCCTCGGTTTTATCCGTATTCGAGCGCAAATGGCAGGCCCTCCCCCGGTTCCAGCGGACTCGCGGCATCCTGCGGCTGTTAGCTTTGTGGGTTTCTAAAACCTATCGGGAAGGGTACAAAGGCAACAGTGGCGACCCTTTAATTAGTTTGGGCAGCGCCCCTTTGGGAGATGCAGATTTTAGAAGCGCCATTTTCGAGCAAATGGGAGAAGAACGCTTAGAAGCCGCCGTTACTACCGACATCTGCGGCAAAAAAGACGCCCACGCCCTCCGTCTGGATGCCGAAGCGGAGGAAGAGATAAAGCGATCGCGCCTCCACGGCCAAGTCGCCGCCACCATCTTTTTCGAGTCCAATGGCGGCTGCACTCGCACCGAGGCAACGGTTCCCGAAATTCGCCTCGCCACTGGCGAACCGAATTTAAACATCGCCAACGTTGAAACCGTATTAGAAACCCTAAACGCCGAATGCTATTACCTCACCATTAACAAAAATAGGTACAAATTCGGCATCCATCCCAACCTCAATAAAATCCTAGCCGATCGCCGCGCCAGCGTGAAGAGCGAGGATATCGATAAATGCGTTGGGGATGCGGTGAAAAAGCTATTTGCCAGACAGCGGGGCGGCATCCAAATCGTTCATTTTCCCAAAAAATCGGGAGACCTTGCCAACCAACCGACTTTAACTTTAGCGGTGCTGTCTCCAGAGCGATCGCAACAAGATAAAGAAACAATAACCTTTGTCGAATCGATAATTCGCGAAGTGGGGAAGTCGGCGCGAACTTATAAAAGCGCTTTGATTTTTGCGGTGCCAGACTCCGACGCCCGGTTGCGCTCCGACGCCCGTCAGTTCCTCGCCTGGCAAGCTATCCGAGAGGAGGAAGGGAGCAATTTAGACGAAACCCAGAAACAACAATTGGAGGCAAACCTCAAGAGGGCGGAACGAGATTTAAAGGAAAGCGTCTGGCGGACTTATAAATATGTGTTGCTTTTGGGCAAGAACAACAAAACCCGCACTTTAGACCTGGGTTTAGTCACTTCCAGCGCCGCCGAATCTCTGCCCCAATTAATTGTCAACCGACTCCGACAGGAAGGAGATCTAGAAGAAAAGATTAGTCCGCGCTTTCTGCTACGCAATTGGTCGGCATCCTTCGAGGAGTGGAGTACGAAATCGGTGCGGGATGCTTTTTTTGCTTCTCCTAAATTTCCCCGCCTGTTGCAACCCGACGCGGTGAAAGAGGCGATCGCTGCCGGCGTCAGGAATGGCAATTTAGCTTATGTGGGGAAAGTAGGCGATCGCTACGAACCCTTCGAGTTTAAAAGCAACTTCGCCGACTGCGACGTAGAAATCTCGGAAGATACCTATATTATTAAAGGAGAAGTTGCCGAAGCGTACTTGCAGCGGATAACAGATCCGCCCAGACTGGAGGCGATCGCTCTCTCCCCAGAAACCGTCCGCCTCCAACCCGGAAGCAAACAAACCTTTATCGCCCAAGGTAAAGACCAACGAAACGACGACTTTCCCGTTACCGACATCCAGTGGAGCGCCACGGGAGGAGAAATAGATAGTAACGGCGTTTTAACCGCCCCAGAAGATATCGGTAACTTTACCGTTACCGCAGCGGTAGGGGAAATCAGCGCTACTGCTAAATTTTCCGTAGTTCCAGCAGCAAAAGTCGGGGAAAAACGGGCAGAGTATCATGCCCCGCCCGAAGTTCTTCCCCAAGGACTGCAATGGTCTGGAGAAGTTACGCCCCAAAAGTGGATGAACTTCTATACGCGAGTGCTATCCACATTTGGCAACAGTGCGGATTTTAACTTAAAAATAGAAGTCAGTTTTTCCATAGAAGGAGACATCACCGAACAGCAACAGCAACAAACCAAAGCCGCCCTAGAAGAACTAGGTTTAAATAGCGATTTAGAAAGCGGGTAAAGAAACCCGGTAATTTCGGCAAAACCGGGTTTCTGAGAAGACTTTAAATCCCTAAAGCGATTACTACACAAAACCTGGTTTCTCGACCTGCTCTCTAGCGGACTGCTACTCGATCGCCCCCGCGCTTCCTCCCGCCACTCGTCAGCAAAGACACGCCAATAAATGCAGCCAAACCCACCAACGGACTGATAAGAGTGGGGAAGCCGTCAAAACCGGCAGTAAAAATCGGGTTTTTCAAATAGAACAAAGTATTGTCGCTGCCGAACATCGTTGGCATCAGGGCGAACAAGATTAATCGCGTTCCCGTTCCCGCAAAGATGCAGGCAAGAGCCCCGAATTTATTAGCTTTCGGCCAATACAAACCCCCCGCCAGTGGAACTAACAAGCCGGCAAACCCCAAATCGAAAGCTAAAAGCAATAAAATTCCGGTTTGGGGAACCAAGACGGCAAACAACACTCCCAGAGAGGTAATGCCAAAAGCCATAAATCGGGTCAGCCTCAACAAGCGATCGCCACCCGCCCCGTGGTTATCGTGACGAACGCCCATCACGTTATGGGCGATAACCGAAGACGTACCGAGAATCGCTCCATCTGCCGTAGATAGGGAAGCAGAAAGAATCGCCGCAATGACCGCCAATCCTAAAACTGGCGGAATTACGCCTTTTAGCAGCGCTAGCAATAACGGCCCGTCGGGAGTAATGCCCGCTTGCGCTAAAATCTCGGGAGTTGATAGAGCCATTATTGAAAAGGGCACGCCGATAATTACCGTTCCAGCAGAACCGATAAAACAAGCCCGTTGGGCGGTTTCCGGGCTCTCGGAGGCAAAGATCCGCGCCATAAAGTCGATCGCGACTATATCTCCCAAACCGAGAGCTAACAAAGTTGCCCAATTGATAGCGGCCCCGGCGGCGGGATCGGCTAATTGTTCTAAAGCAAACGGACCCATGCCGTCTGGTATGTTAAAGCCAAAGTTGAGAGCCATAAAACCAAACAGCAGCATGGTTCCTAAAAACGCTATTGCTACTTGAATTGCATCGGTGTAAGCTATCGCAAACAAGCCACCGCTGACAGTATAGATTAAAACTACAGTCGCAATTAGCATCACTCCTGCGGTGTAGCTGGTTCCTAAAAAACCCTCAAATAGATAGCCTCCCGCCACCAAGTTCCCCGCCAGCAAAAAGGCAAAGCTCAACACCATGATAATAGAGACTATTACTTCGGTGAAGCGACCGTATTTGACTCGGTAAAAATCAGGTAAGGTAATTAAGCCCATTCGGTTCATGGGTTTGGCGAAAAAGAGACCGGTTAAAAAGAGACACAAAGCCAATCCCAAGGGCAAAGATGCCCCCGCCCAAAAGCCAAACTCCGCTGCGAGGTCGGTATTGCCCAAGGTGGCATTGGAATCGACGGACTGGGCCATCAAGGTTGCGGCGGCTAGGGGCAAGATTAAACCGCGTCCCGCCACCAAAAAGTTGACGCTATCGCCCTTAATCCGTTTTGCCGTCCAAAGGCCGATAGCTAGGGTAGCCAACAAAAAAAGGATGATTCCCCAAAAAAAGATAGAATCTGTCATAATAGTTAATTCTTGGCAGTTAACTCGATTTTTAGTCAGCCAGTTAGGAGGATTATAACATGGCGTGGATTTATTTAATGATGGCAGTAGGCTGTGAAATTGTCTGGGCTAGTAGTTTAAAAGCAACTGATGGATATTCGCAACTTTTACCATCTATTTTTAACGCAAGCGTTTTAACTATTAATATTTATTTTCTTTCTCGGGCAGTCCAAACTTTACCAGTTGCTATAGCCTATCCTATTTGGACGGGTTTAGGTGGGGCTGGAGTGGCAATCGTGGCGGTTTTATTTTTTCACGAAAGTTTGGGAATATGGCAAATAGTTTGCATTCTAGCGATAGTTTTAGGAGTTATCGGTTTAGAAGTTGACAAGCCTCAAGAAGCTGAGGAATCTATTAATTTAGAAGAAGAAGCAGAACGAATCAAACTTAATAGTTCGGGAGAAGAGATAAAGTTAGCCCTGGGTTCTGTGAAATCAAAAGCTGCCGATACAGAAGAAGTTATGATAACGAAAAAATCGGAATAGTTCGGGGAGCGATCGCTTGTTTTATTTTTAGCTTAATAGGAGTTGTTTATGAGTTGGGAATGGATTTGTTTAATCCTCGCTGTAGTTTTTGAAATTATCTGGGGTTTGACCTTAAAAAGTACGGACGGATTTAAAAAATTAATTCCTTCTGTTATTACTATAGCAGCCTGCGCAGCCGTAACCTATTTTATTGCTGTTTCTGTTAAGGTTTTGCCTATAGCAGTAGTTTATCCTCTATGGACTGGATTGGGAGGTGTTGGAGTTGCTGTTTTTAGTGTGGTATTTTATAAGGAAAAATTAAGCGCAACTCAAATTTGCTGCGTTTTTCTCGTAATTGCAGGAGCAGTTGGATTAAAGTTAAGCGAACTTCAGTAGGGTTTTTTTGCCTAATTAATTAACAAGAAAAGATGACAATGACCAAAGAACAATTCATCGTAACCGCCGCCCAAATGCGGCAAATAGAAGAGCGCATTTTCGCCGCCGGAATGCCAGTGGCAGCTTTAATGGAAAAAGTAGCCGGCTTATTAGCAAAACGCATTCAACAAATAGCACCTCTTACTCCCCCCTTTTCAAGGGGGGCCGGGGGGGATCCCAAAATCGGCATCATCGTCGGTCCCGGACACAATGGCGGCGATGCTTTAGTGGTAGCCCGCGAGTTACATTTTCGCGGCTATCAAGTCTCCGTTCATGCCCCCATTTCCAAATTAAAAGAACTGACAAATAACCACGCCAAATATGCCAAATCTCTCGGCATTCCGTTTTTCTTAAATATTAGCCAATTGGAAAAATGCGACTTATTAATAGATGGTTTATTTGGCTTCGGTTTGGAACGGGAAATAAGCGGAGATTTAGCAACAACTGTCGAGACGATTAATAGCTGGCAAAAACCAATTTTTAGCATCGACATTCCTTCTGGCATCCACACCGACACCGGAGAAGTTTTAGGAGTAGCAATTCGGGCAACTCGTAGCTTTTGTTTGGGTTTGTGGAAGTTGGCATTTTTGCAAGATTGCGCCTTAGAATATATCGGCATTCCCGAATTAATAGACTTCGATATTCCTCTGGCAGATATAACGGCTATTTTAGGCGAGTCTCCCCATATCGAACGTATTACCCGCGAGTCTGCCTTTGCGACTTTGCCACTGCCCCGTCCGCCGGCTACTTATAAATACAGGAACGGTCATTTATTAATTATTGCCGGTGCCCGTCCTTACAGCGGGGCGGCGATATTGACGGCCTTGGGTGCCCGGGCAACTGGCGTGGGGATGCTCACCGTGGCGGTTCCAGATTCGATAAAGTTGTTGTTAAACGCACAACTGCCAGAAGCGTTAATTGTCGGCTGCCCGGAGACCGAGGCGGGGGCGATACGGGAGTTGCCCCCAGAGTTGGAGTTGGGTAAGTTCGACGCGATCGCCTGCGGTCCCGGTTTGACGGCGGAGGCGACTTCGGTGGTAGAAACGGTATTAGCTGCCAACTGTCCCCTAGTCTTGGATGCCGACGGTTTGAATATTTGCGCCAAGTTGGGAGCTAACAACTGGCAGCAACGTCCGGCCCCAACGGTGATAACTCCCCATCTGGGAGAGTTTAAGAAACTGTTTCCCGAACTGGCAGAAGAGAGCGATCGCCTCGAAGCTGCCCGAAAAGCCGTTGAAGTCAGCGGGGCGGTGTTATTGTTTAAAGGGGCGAGGGCGATCGTTGCCAGTCCCAGCAACAGTCGCGGCGAAACTATACCTAAAATCTGGATTAACCCCGAAAGCACTGCGGCCCTTGCCCGGGGAGGCAGCGGCGATGTTTTGACCGGTTTAATTGGCGGGTTATTAGCCGGCTGTCGGCGGTTTGGCGACGGTTTGGCCGGACCGGCCTCCGTGGGAGAGGTCGTAAAAACTGCTGTTTGGTGGCACGCCAGGGCTGCAATGTTAGGGGCCGAGGAAAGAACCGAGTTAGGAGTAGATGCCTACACCCTAACCGAGTATTTAATGCGAGCTTTAGTATAGAGAGTCGGTCGAGAAACCCGGTTTTTTCAAAAAACCGGGTTTCTGGGATACCCAACCTACTTTTCTACTTTTTTTGATTTGAAGAAAAAGCTCAAAAAGGGAATTTTGAGTATGAGTATGAGTATGAGTATGAGTACGAGTATGAGTACGAGAAACGCAATTCCTTGCCGTGCTGAGTATAAAACCTACCAAAAATATGTTATAGTAACCAAGTCCATTTTCCAAAAACCAAATCAATACCTCTATGCTCGAATTTAACGAAATATTCGACGAAAACTTCTACCAGTCCCAAAACCCCAACATCCCCCAAGGGGTAACGCCCTTCGACCATTTCCAACAAGTGGGACAATTTCAGGGAATCTCCCCCAGTCCCCTCTTCGATACCAACTATTATTTAGTAAATAATCCCGATATTTCTTCCATCTTAGAAAGTAGCGGCATTTCCCCCTACCAACACTACATACAAACCGGTCAATTTGAAGGACGAAAAGCCAGTCCTTTATATAACGAAGACTTTTACTTAGAAAGCAATCCCGAAGTCGCCGACGCGGTAAACCAAGACATTTTAACCGGTGTCGAACACTTCTTTAAATTCGGTCAATTTGAAGGTCGCCGCCCCAGCGTTTTTTACGAGGAAAACTATTACTTAACCCAAAATCCAGGAGTTGCCGAAGCAGTCGAACGAGACGAACTGACCGGCATCGAACATTACCTCGGTTTTGGGGCAGGAGAACGTCGAGAATTAACGCCATTTATTGACGGCAGTTCTACCTTGCCCAACGCCGTTGCTTCTGGAGATACCACTCAAACTTCCACAGTTTTATGGACTCGAACAATCGTTCCCGGCCCCGTAACTTTTGACTATTCCACGGACGGCAATTTCAGCACTTTTGAGAGCCAAACAACCACCGCAACCGACCCGACAATTCCCGTACAAATAGAAGTAACTGGATTGGAGCCAAATACCCAATACTTCTACCGAGCAACGGACCGTTTTGGTACTACCGAAATCGGACAATTCAAAACCCTAGCCCCGTTAGGAACTCAGACGGGATTGAGGTTCGGCGTATCGGGAGACTGGCAGGGAGAACTCGGACCCTTTCCTTCTATTAGTAACGTTGACGACCGAAACCTCGACTTTTTCGTACAATTAGGAGATACCCTCGAAGCGGACAGCATTTCCCCAGATTTACCGGAAATCCGACAGTCGGAAAATTATTCTCAATTCCTGACAAAACACAACGAAATTTACTCCCCCCGTTTTGGCATTAATAATTGGGCAGATTTACGAGAATCAACCACGGTTTATGCTACCTGGGACGACCACGATATTACTAACGATTTTGCCGGCGGCGCAGCTCCCGCAGATTCTCCCCAAAGAAACGAGATTTTCGGCAGTGCGGAAACGGGATTTGTTAACGATACTTCTGTATTCGATTCCGCCCTCCGCGCCTTTTTAGATTTCAAACCCCTGCGGGAAGAATTTTACGGCGAAACTGGCGACCCGCGCACGGCAAACGAACGCAAACTTTATCGTTTTAACGTTCACGGCGACGACGCGGCAACTTTCGTTTTAGATACTCGTTCTTTCCGCGATGCCCCCCTTCCTTTCCTCCCAGAAACGGCTTCTTCTGAAGAAGTTAATCAATATTTGGAGGATGCTTTTGAACCGGATCGAACTATGTTAGGCGCGGTTCAATTGCAAGAATTAAAAGACGATTTATTGGCTGCAGAAAACGGAGGCATTACCTGGAAATTTGTGATGTCAACGGTGCCCATGCAGCACTACGGCATCCCGGTGGCGGGGGAACGTTGGGAAGGTTTCGCCGCCGAACGTACCGACCTGTTGCGGTTTATTACTGAAAACGATATCGATAACGTCGTTTTCGTTACGGGAGACTTCCACGGTAACGCGGTTAACGATGTCACTTATTCAGAAGGAGTCGGACAGCCGCAAATACCCACGGGCGCTTTCGACGTGACTATCGGTCCGGTAGGGATTCAGTTAAATATAGGAGACGGACCCTTTGCGGCACCCTTCGGCGCGGCGACGGTGGCGTTTACTCCCGACGAGTTGCTGCCGGAGTCGGAGAAAGAGCGATATCAGACTTTAAGTCGCGAGGAGAAAAATGCTTTCGTTCGTCAGGTTGTAGATAATCGCATCGTTCCCTTGGGATACACTCCTATCGGTTTGGAGGATTCTAATATCGATGCCCAACTGTTGCAGGGTTCTTATATAGCGGCTCATAATTACGGTTGGAGCGAGTTTGATATAGACCCTGTGACTCAGCAGTTGACGGTAACTACTTATGGGGTGGAGCCTTATACCGCCGACGAGATAGCGGCAAACCCGGAGGCGATCGCCACTCAGACACCTTTTGTCGCCAGCCAATTTGTGGTTAACCCAGAAACCGACGACCCCACCACTCCGCTTCCAAGTCCGCAGTTACCGTCCGCCGCCGAAGAAGTAGTGCGGAACGTTTCCCAGGAGTTCGGAGTGTCGGCAGAGGAGCAAACCATCGTCACCGCTACCCGGCAGGAGTGGCCCGATGGTTGTTTGGGTTTGGGGGGGCCCGGTATTTTCTGCACTCAGGCGATCGTGCCCGGTTGGCAAGTGATAGTAGAAAGCGGCGAGCAACGGTTCGTCTATCGCACCGACGAGTCCGGTTCTCAGGTAGCGTTAGATGAGGAAGCATCGGTACTACCTTAGTGCTGTTTTTAATTAAAACGTTTGTAGCGATCGCCACTCAGACACCTTTTGTCGCCAGCCAGTTCGTAGTTAACCCCGCTTCTTGACGTTCTCCCCGGTCTAAAGACACGGGGATTCTAAATATCACTATCCAGACTTTCTCTTTCTTTAACAAACCTTAAAACTAACTATCTCTTGCGAGCAATATCTAAACCAATTAATCGTTCTACAAAAAGAACCAATTAATGAGTTTAACTTAGTTAGCCCCAGAGGGCTATGTCTCCACCAGATGTACTAGGATACAGACCTAGCGTTCTCGTGCGCCCCACGCGCCCGATAAAAAACCGAACAACTTTATTTTTCTGGAATTGCTTACTTTTAGTTAGCTAGCTATGTTTTTCTTGGTTTTCGCCACCCAATATTTGTATCCTTAAGCGATACTTTTAAGTTCAAGCATATAGCAACACTCTGGGAATTGTTATAGTCGATGGGAGCATTTCGGCTCCTCACCTCTACTTCAAAACCGTACATGAGAGTTTCCAACTCATACGGCTCCTGGTCTGGGATTATTTTAAGGGATTTCGGTTTACTAACAGAACCCACGCTAGTAAAACTGCGTCTTGGGCGTATAGCGTTAGTCTTGACGTAATTTACCCTCCTAGATACCTGCCCCACGTCTGCATATCCACAACTGTTAGGTTGGGCATTTGCTTCTTGGGACATCCTTATTCCTTGAGCCTTATAGTTAAGCTTTCCCTACCTCTGGGTCGAAATCGGCGGTGGAGAACTCAAGGAGTTATTTCGTTCCTACAATCCATTTAATGTCTAACTTAGGACTCCTAAATACGCCGGGTTCTACCAGTTAAGCCTAATCCAGGTTTGAAGGATTAGGGGCAAACGAACCGTACCATTTTGGCCTCGGGGGGGCTTTCGCACATACAGGGATAATTACCCCGGTCTGAAATAACGACGTTTTAATAGGATTCTTATGCATATCCTTATTAGACTTCTATAGCGGCTTCGGTCCTAATCCCTGAACCTTATCCTACGTTAGGGCCATGCATCGGCAATGAGGCAAGGACCCTACTCCTTGACAACCTGACCCTTAAAGTCACTCCTTAACCTAGAGGAAGGGAATTTAACCCTCATGGATTGCAAGTTCTCACCGATGTGAGAGGTCACAACGGTGGGGGCCATGTCGCTAAGTAGCTTCTTTGACCCAACGAATCGCACCAAACCATTTTCATCATAACACTAAAAGCAGAAAATGACAACTAATTGGCAAAAAAAAGCCGTCCTGAAAGGACCTTACTCTAAACCCTATTCTTTGGTAAAACGAGGTCGAAGGGTTTGGGGGGAAGTTTGGGAAGTTTGGGGAGTTTGGGGAGTTTGGGGAGTTTGGCAACAATTTAGCCCAAATTCCACATCCGCCCCTCTTTTCACCCTTTAACCGCCTTCTACCATCGCTAGGAACAGTTATTAGCAATTCGGGAAACAAAGTTGTTTAATATTCGTCGGTATGTTCGTAAGAAAATCGGAAGGTAATTATTATGAATATTCCTCGTTACAGTTCCCAGGAAAGCTCGAACAACCTAGAATTAATTCCCCAACAATTTCTCTTTACGGGTCAGAGTTCCCCTAACCCTATCGTTGCGGATGACATCAACCGGGATGGTTTAATAGATATTATAACCCGCGACGGCACCGCTATCGTGGCTTTAGTCAATACTACCTCACCAGAAGCAATAGTTCCCACTTTCGCACCGGTGCAGAATCTTGGCTTTAGTACGGGGCTTTGGCTCGAAAGCGGCGACATTAACGGCGATGGCAAGGTAGATTTAATTAGCTCTGGCGGTTATAACAGCATTCAACCTTTATCTTTCTTAAATTCTACTCCCGATGGTAGCCCTAACCTGCAATTGAGCGGAACGCTGTTCCCAGACGCGGAGATTTTGTATAGAAAGTCGCCCAGAGGTTTTACAACTGGAGACTTAAATGGCGATCGCAAGCTGGACTTAGTAATTTCCTATATAGATCGAACCCTCGCTACCCGGTTGCTGGTGGGAATTAATAATACTCCAACGGGCAGTAATAGTCCAAACTGGAGTTTTCAAACTATCGCCGGTCCCGTGGTCCAGGAAGTCGTTATCGAGGATCTCAATGGCGACGGAAGACCGGAACTGATAACCCACGACCTTTATCCCGACCCCCACATAGAAATATTTGTCAACCAAACAGCGCCGGGGGCGACAACCGCTAGCTTGCCTCTCAATCTTTCCATTCCCACCGAAGAAAGAGTGCAGAACCTATTGGCAGTCGATGTAACCGGAGACGGGCAAAACGATTTAGCTGCAGTCTCCCAAACCCAGGATAAGTTATTTATCTGGGAAAATATCTGGGAAAATATCTGGGAAAATAACGGACCTCTGGGGGCATCGGCGGTTGATTTTTCCTCTCCCACGGTCATACCCCTACCGGAAACATTGTCTCTCAAGGATAGCGGGGATTTTAACGGAGATGGTTTGCAGGATTTGGCTTTTGTTAATAGGGAAGAAACCACGGTCAAAATTTGGCAGAATAATTCTAGTGGCGGCAATATTAGTTTTAGCGAAGGACCGGAATTATTTCTGGGCATTGAATTGAGGGATTTAGCCGCCGGGGATTTTAATAGCGATCGCACCCCCGACTTGGCCGTTGGCAAACGTACCGCCGACGATGCCACCGGTGTCGGCGAAATAGTTGTCGTGTCAACCGAAATCGGGGAAGCAGCGATTCGCGGAACCGCCGCCTGCGACTACCTCGAAGGTACCGAAAGTAACAACGAGATTTTCGGCATGGATGGGGACGATACGATTATCGCCCACAGCGGGGATGACGAAGTGTTCGGAGGTATCGGTAACGACCTTTTGTTTGGCAGTCGCGATCGCGATCTTCTCGGCGGCGACACCGGGGACGATACCCTTTACGGTGGCAAACAAGACGATATTTTAGCGGGAGATGCGATGGAGGACGCGATCGGCGGCAACGATTTATTATTTGGCAACCGCAATAGCGATCGACTCTTCGGCGGCGTCGGCGACGATACCCTTTACGGCGGGAAGGATAACGATTCCCTGGTGGGGCAAGATGGGGACGATTGGTTAATAGGAGATTTGGGCAGCGATACTCTCATCGGCGATGCAGGGCGCGATGTTTTCGTGTTGCGTCGCGATAGCGGCGCGGATGAAATCGTCGATTTTACTCCTGGCGAGGACTTCATCGGTTTGAGCTCCGGTTTAACTGCCGCGCAACTGACTATTGGAACGATGGATGGTTTAACTACTATTAGTGCTGGGGATGAGGTTTTAGCTGTTTTGGGAGTGGGTGGCCCTCAGCTAGGGAGTGCGGATTTTTTGACGGTTGAGTAGGGAGGTCAGAGGTCAGAGGTCAGAGGTCAGAGGTCAGAGGTCAGAGGTTTTAAGAGGTCAGAGGTCAGAGGTCAGAGGTCAGAGGTTTTAAGAGGTCAGAGGTCAGAGGTCAGAGGTCAGAGGTCAGAGGTCAGAGGTTTTTTGAGGTTTGAGGTCAGAA
>CAZSTZ010000031.1:24441-36021 GCA_964609515.1 uncultured bacterium
GAGGTCAGAGGTCAGAGGTCAGAGGTCAGAGGTTTTTTGAGGTTTGAGGTCAGAAAGGTCAGAGGTTTTCGGTTCAAAAACGCAGTTTTTGCCCGCGTCGAGTATAATTTAGGTTCGTAGTAATCGCGAAGAGCGATTTAGCCAGTTAAAATCGCTCTTCGCGATTACTACGAACTAACTTTAGGATAAGGGCAAAATGGCTTTAACTTTAGAACAATTATTTGATGAAGAATGGTACCTCGCGGAAAACCCCGGCGTTGCCGAAGCAGTCGCCAGGGGCAGGTTGACTAGCGGACTGTTCCACTTCAGTCGCTTCGGTCAGTTTGAAGGCCGCGACCCCAACCCGATTTTCAATACCGCTTTTTATATAGATGCTAACTCAGGCGTGGCAGCGGCGGTGGGGGCCGAACAACTGACGGCGGTTCAACATTTTATCGAAAACGGTCAGTTTGAAGGGCGGGATCCGAGCCCGTTTTTCGATACTGCTTTCTATTTGGACCGCTATCCGGAAGTTGCCGAGGCGGTGGATGGAGGTGCCATCAGCGCGATCGAGCATTTTGTCGAAGACGGTCAGTTTGAGGGCCGCATCCCCCGCCTGTTGTTTAGCGATATTTATCTCTTTGGCGATAGTCTTGCCGATATCGGCAATGCTTTCTTTTTTACTGGCGGCGTCATACCCCAGAGTCCGCCCTATTTTGAGGGGCGCTTTACTAACGGTCCTCTTTGGGTGGAAAATCTCGCTTCCCTGGTGGAAGTAGATTTGGATGGCGATACTAATTTTGCTTTTGGGGGCGCGAGAACTGATAACTCAAATAATTTAAACGATCGCCTCCCAGAAGGAGTGCCGCCACTGCCGGGGTTGGAAGGACAAATCGATAACTTTGTCCGGCAAGTACCCCAGGCGGATCCCGACGCTCTTTATGTTATTTGGGCGGGGGCTAACGATTATTTAAACCCTACTCCCGCTGAGGTGCAAGAGACTCTCGGTAATTTGACGGGGGCGATAACCGGTCTTGCTGCCGTGGGGGCGCGGAATTTTTTGGTGCCCAATTTGCCAGATTTGGGGGAGACTCCGGTAGGAATAGACCTCGGCGGCGAATTGCAACTGGGACTTTCTCTGTTAAGTGAGGGTCATAATGCGGGTTTGGCCGCTGCTTTGGCAACTATAGAGCAAAATCCGAGTCTCAATATTATTGCGCTGGATAGCAATAGTTTAATAGATAGGGCGATCGCCAACCCGGCAGATTTCGGCTTTACTAACGTCACCGACGATTTTTTGACCGCCGGCGCGACTAATCCCGACGAGTTTATTTTCTGGGATGACGTTCATCCCACCGCTCGTTCTAACGAATTTATAGCCGATACGGCTCTCAAAACGATAACGGATATTCCCGAGTTGGTAAGTATTTTGGAGGCTTCTCCAGGTTTTTAGTTTGGTTAGCAGCGGATTTTGTAACGGATGTAACGGATGGGTTGTCGATGGGGAATGGGGAATTGGCAATTCCTCCATTTCCCCCTTCACTTTAATAAAGCCTAACTCCTGCTTGTTGGAGGTCTTCGAGAAAGGTGGCGGGGTCGTTGGGGGGGCGATCGCCTTTTCTAAGCAGAACGATTAAACTGCCGATGTAGTAACCGATGTAATGATAGATAGTCATGGTAATTTCCTCCTTTGCTTGATGTTGCCACTTTATCAATTTTGACTGTTGTTAGTTCCCGACGACTGTGCCACTATTTGAAATGTCCTTAGGATTGTAACGAGCGATCGCCTGTCAGTAGTCCAGAAACCCGCCCAGAAACCCGGTAATTTCGGCAAAACCGGGTTTCTTTATCGTTCCTCTTGGTTCGCCGAAAATAGCTGACGGTTATCTATCTGTCAGTGGGAGGAGGATTTTTGAGCGGAAAAGGCGTTAAAAGACCGAATATTTTTTCCACCTTCGGGAAGTTAAATGCGGGGAGGGGGCAAAGCATTCGGACATAAAAGTTAAGGGAGCATCTCAATTTTGAAGAGAACCAAGAACTTAACGCTTTTAGGGAACTCTTAACAGGGAACTCTTAACAGGGAAAAGAAGTTTTCGGTTTTAAAAAAGTATTTTTGCAAATATGGGATGCTCCCAAAGTTAATGCTTTTTCAGCTCATTTATCGCCCGAATGCTTTGCCCCTACAGTTCCCTTTTTTTATAGAAGATTTTCTGAGGTTTAAACAGAGGTTTGGTAAGGTGCGCGACGCGCACCTTACGTTATTGTTAATTGTCAATGGTAAAGAAGACGCAATTAACAATTGACAATTAACAATTAACAAAATAGGTTGTTACGCTTCTTTTTGGATAAGACCCCCACCTAATACTATGTCGCCGTCGTACCAAACCGCCGCTTGTCCTGGGGTAATGCCGAATACCGGTTCGTCAAAAATTAGCTTGGCGCTGTCGGCAGTATCGGTTAAAGGAATCACCGTTACCGGCACCGGTGGGGTGCGATAGCGGACTTGGACTTCGGCGCGGATGGGGGCTGTGCTGGGAGCGATCGCTACCCAGTTGACCCTGTTAACGGTGCATTCCGACTTCGAAGCGCTGGCGCGATCGCCCACGATTACCCGGTTCGCTACCGGATCCAACTCGACGACGTATAACGGGTTGGCCGCCGCGACTCCCAGACCCTTTCTCTGGCCGATGGTGTAATGATGTACGCCGTCGTGTTGGCCTAAAATCTTACCGTCGCGATCGACGATATCGCCTTTCTGGGGAGTTATGTACTTATCCAAAAACGCCCGCATCGAACCGTTCGCCTCCACCAAACATAAATCCTGACTTTCCGGTTTATCGGCAGTTTTGAGATTGTATTCGGCGGCGATGCGTCGGGTTTCCGCTTTCACCGTTTCCCCCAGAGGAAAAACGGTTCCCGCCAATAAGTCTTGAGTCAGATCGTACAAGAAGTAAGATTGGTCTTTGCGGCGGTCCGTCGCCCGGCGCAATTGATAGCGATCGCTCTTTTCGTCGTAACTAATCTGGGCGTAATGTCCCGTGGCAATCTTATCGATGCCCAATTTTTCCCGGGCGTAGGCCAGCATCGGGCCAAATTTCACCGTTTTATTGCATTGGGAACAGGGCAGGGGCGTAATCCCTTCCCCGTAACCCGCCACCAAATAATCGACGATATTAGTTTGGAAGAGGTCGCGAGTATCGACGATGTGATGGGGAACCCCCAATTGTTCGCAAATGAAGGCCGCATCGACCATTCCTTCCGAACAGCATTGACCTTTTCCCTTCATCAACCAGAGAGTTAAACCCTGTACTTCGTAACCTTGATGGTGCAATATTGCCGCTGCGGTGGAGCTATCTACTCCACCGGAAAGGCCGACAACAACTTTATTTCTGGGATTTAGGTTCGTCATGGTAGTTTGCTCGTTAATAGTAATTTTAACTTAGTTTCTCAGACAGAGCTAGAGAGTTCTCAGAAACCCGGTTTTGCCGAAATTACCGGGTTTCTTAACCTTAGTTTCTTTTTATGATACATTTTAAGACAACGGTTAAAAGAACGATCGCCCCACTGGGGGCTGTCCTTTTCGCAATTATAGCAATTTTTCTCAATTTGGGAGGAACTGATAATGGCTTTGAAATCTCAAATACTACAATCATACCACAAAAATTTTAAATTAGACCTATTGCAAAAGTCAAAAAAAAATCAAAAACTCTTACTTTTGCCTCTTGCCTCTTGCCTCTTGCCTACTTCTGTGTCATTAGTCTTGACAATAGGCGGAGGATATTTATGCTCAAATTCCGCCGCCGCCCAGACAAATTTTACCGAATCCAGAGGGGCAGAAACTAACAGCAACAGTCCGATTTTACAAGCTCAAATTTTACCAGAACCGGTACCCCTGCCCCCGCCAACAACGCAATTTCCAACTACTCCCTTACCGCCGCCACCGACGATAGATTATGGAGAACCGTTTGGAGGAACTACCTTAGACCAAGGGGGTTTTCCTAACCTTCGCTATGCGGTTTACGTCAACGGCGATAGTCCTTGGTTGTTAAAAATTATTCGAGAAATTGAAGGGAACGCAGTGTTGCGAAAATATCAAAATCGAAGGGTTATCCAAGTAGGCAGTTTTAGCGATCGCTTCTTTGCGGAAGATTTGGCAAAATTTTTTGATTTTCAAGGAATTAAAACCCAAATTGCTCGCTTAAATTCGGGAGAAGAATTTGGCAGGAAAGTAGATACGGAAAATACAGATTTATTCCCGCCAGTGGTCCAACCTATCGATTACGATTTGCCAGAGGAGGCTTATTATGTGTTAATTCCCGGACAGTCGAGAAATTTACCCGCTATCCGGGAGCAAGTGCTTGTCTTGGGGATGCCGTCAAACAACATTTTCTTCACCGAAGTGCCCGCCAACGTAGCGGTGGGACCGTTTTATTCGGAAACTGATGCCCGACAGTGGCAGCGATATTTACAAGGCACCGGTGGTTTTCGCGATGCCGAACTTTATTTCGGTCGATAAATGTTATCAGTAGTTAGTTGTTAGTTGTCAGTTGTTTAACAACTAACAACTAACAACTAACAATTACCCATTACCTATTACCTAAAGAAGGCATTTCTACCAACTGCTCTAAACCATTTTCCCTGAGCCATTTTTCCCAAAGCGCTTGGATTTCAACGTCTTGGGGGTTTTCGCGGCGTAACTCGTCCAGGGCGGCGATCGCGTCAGCTTCCAACCCCGCTTCTTGGAAGACGGAAAAGCGATCGCCACTTTCTGCCAGTTCTAGTTTATTCTCTATGTCGCTACTTACTTCCACCCGCCGCAACTCCCCGCCAAGCAAGTCATCCCCAGAGCGATCGAACTCGTCGCAAATCAGCGCCAACTCCCAACGATAAGGGTTTCCGGTTTCTGTGACGGGGGATGCTGCTTCTGGGGAAAGGTTCAGACGCATAATGCCGGGTTGGCTGGGGAGGGTTACTTTAGTATTATAAACAAAGTTTCCTTCTCCGTCTACCATCACGAACTCCGCTCGTTTCGCAGTGGTTTCGGGAATATAGAATAATAAAGCGGGATAATCTGCAGTTGTAGTAATTAAAGTTCCAGAAGGAGCGATCGCTGTGAGGGGATTTTCCCGATTCGAACAGTTACCCCCACCCCGAGTGGCGGTGGGAGCAGTAGGCGGCTTGTTAGAATCTGGAGGCGGCGTTACCTCGTCCCCCCGGACTGGCAAGGAAACTAGAGCAGCCAAGATGGCTGCTATAAACCCTGAAGGCAATAAACGGCGTTGCATACTGATGTTTTGTCGGTAGAGTTCAACCCCATTATATCGCAAGAAATGGGGGGTGCATCTCAACTTTTAAGAAAACCAATAACTTAACGCTTTTTGTCTATTTTCTATTGTCAATACTTAATTGTTCGGTTATCAATTAACAATACTTATCCAAACCCCCGACGCACCGGCTTTTTCTTCGCCGTCGGTAACTGTTGATAGGGCAGCCGACATTTGTGCGGTTCTTCGTTGACATCCAGAAACTTTATCTGGCTGTCGGTTTCTATCCAAACCACCGGATTAGTTCTGTTTTCCCCGTGCAACGCCCGGTCGGGACTGTAAACCACCCGACAGGGACCGGCAATTTCTACCTCGTAGCCGTATTCCTTCCGTTTCCCCTGTTCCACCACGATGACCGGTTCTCGGAGTTCGGCCAACACTTGGCTGTTCTTTCTTATCTGGTCTTTATTAATATAGATGTTCGTTTTCGACTGTCGCTCGCTTCGATACCAGAGACCCTTGGGGCCTCGTTTCGCCTCGATAATTTTCGGCATCTCATTAAATAGAGGAATTCTCCAGAAATATTTGCCCTTTTCGGCCCCCTTTACTCGGCCTTCGGAAAGTAACTTTCTCAGTCTGGCGGCGGATATTCCTAGTTTATTCGCCGCTTTCGAGGTACCGACATATTCTTTAGGCATTTTTACCTCCTTTAGGTAGATTTACTCTTGCGCAATAGTAGTTTGGAAAAAAAATAGATTTTAGATTTTTAGGGTTTTGGGTTTTGCTTATTAGAGGATAGCATAGTTCGCAGCAGAAAAGTAGGTCGAGATCCACAAAGACCTAACCCAAAATCTGGGTGGAGCCAGACCTAAAAATTTTAGGGCGAAGGTATTGAATTAACTAACCCAATTGTTAATTGTTAATTGTTAACATCGGTTGCCAATTACCGACGGGAATAAAACTGCCCCAATAATAAGGATACTCGTATTTTTGCAACATTTCTAACTGAACGTCCCGCATGGCTTCGGAACGTCCCATGCCATTTTTCAACCGTTGATAGTATCCGACCATCATCTCTTGGGTGTGAAAGTCGCTCACTTTCCACAAACTCATCAGTTGACTTTCGGCCCCCGCGATGGTAAAAGCCCGTCGCAGACCGTAAACTCCGTCGCCGTTGGCAACATCTCCCAAACCGGTCTCGCAGGCGGAGAGTACCACCAACTCGGTACCGCGCAAGTTTAGGGCGGCGACTTCCAGGGCGGTTAGTACGCCGTCGGAGTCGGTGGCGGACTCGTCGCGGGAGTTGAAACCGGCTAAGGCTAAACCGGAACGCAATAACGGGTTTTCGATCGCGGCGGTTTGAGTGGTGGCGTTGCTGAGAAAAAAGCCGTGGGTTGCCAGATGGAGAATTTCCGGGCGTTCTACTTCTTTAATGGCGGCTTCCGTGGCGGCGACTCCCTCGACAACGGTAGCTTCTGGAAACAGGGGAGCGATCGCTTCTATTTCCGCTTTGGTTCCGGGCAACTCTTCGTACTGGAGGCGGGTTAAATCTAGAGAGCGAGTATTGCTGCCGCGACTGCCCCTGGCAACTACCACGCTATCGGCCCTGTCAAAATCGGGATTTCCCAACACCAGAGGAGGTTGAGTTTCCGGTTTTGGCAGTTGCAACCGCAATAAATCTCGACCGGAGGTCAGGTAAGTAATAGTATAGGTTTCGACCAAAAAGCGATCGCCTTCATCCACCAAAACCCCAAAGGGCACTAAATTTAACTGACCGTCTGGGGCGATTAACAAATTAGTCTTATCTGCCAACAGGGGGCGGATCGGTTCCATCACCAAAGCATCCAACTCCCGGGCTAATTCCTTGATTTGCGGTAAAGTCAACTGTCCGCCACCGGTGAGGCGGGCGGGGCGATCGCCCGATGGCGGTTGTTGTCGCAAGGCCCGCCGCAATTTCAACACCGCTTCATCGATAACCGCCGCCTCTCCCAAGTCAACCCATTTCAACTCTCCGGTGGTAAAGAGAATGTAAGCGGCGTAACGAGGTTGGCCGAATTTCTCTGGGGGGCGAGGAACGCTGGCGGTTGCTGTCGCGGTCGGATCTACCGGTTGATATAACATCAGTTCCACCAAGGCCGCGTCTTGGGGAATGAGGTTTTTAACCGCATCGATGGTTACTGGTGGCGACTCGGCGGCGAGAAATTCCACGCTGCGAGTGTTGAGGAGACTTTCGAGACGGTCGGCTTCTCGTTCTAAGTTAGCGATCGCCTCCAAAGTGGCAGACTGTTGTTGAGTTACAATCAATTGTTGGGGCTGCTGTCGGCCGTCGATGCCTTTAAAAACTAGGGCTGCCAGTTGCGATCGCGTCGAGTTCAATTCCTCAAACAATTTCCGTTCTTCGGGGCTCAGACGTTCCTGGAGAAGTTGCAAGTTATAAGCCAAAGTATCCAGCAGCCGTCCTTTCCGTTGCAGAATTGCGGTCGCGGCAACTTTAGCTGCTTCGAGACTGTCTGGGGCTGCCTGAAGATGAAAAGAAATAAAACTGTGGGTAGTTTCGGCTACTTGTTTCATATAATCTCGCTTGCGGCGTTCCGAGCCCAACGGGAGGATAGAGGCGATATTGCGTTCTTGAACCGCGAGGGTTTGCTGGTGGAACTGGGTAGCGTTGGGGATCTTGCCTTGCCGCCAATAAAAAGATGCCAGTTTTTCCAAGTAGTAAGCGTTGGTGATGTTTTGCGCTTGCAGTTTGGGATGGGTAATAAAGGCTTGTAACAATTGTTCTGCTTGTTGGTAGTTGCCTTCAGCTTGATATAACTGAGCCAAATTGAAATCGATCCAGTTGGGAACGTAGTCGTCGGCATCTTGGAGAATGCTGTAATAAGCTTCCTTTGCTTTTAATAAAGCAGACTCGGCTTCCTGGTATTTGCCTTGCAACAAATATAATTCTCCTAAATAACCAAAACTTATCATCCCCGGGTTATAAGGGTTTTGGCTTTCGATGGCGAGGGTGTCTTGAAGGAGAGATTCGGCTTTGGCATAGTTGCCGGTTTTCAAATACAAAATTGCCAAATAATAGGAACTGGGGGGAACTTGGGAATTTTGATAAAGTTGTTTTTCGATCGCCAGGCTGCGTTGGAGGTAAGTTTCGGCTTCGGCATAGTTGCCTTGGAGTTGTTGGAAAAAGCCGTAACCCATGAAAATTATTGTTTCTTTGGTGTTGCGGGTGAGGGCATCGGGGTAGTTTAGCTGTTGGTGGATGGCGAGGGCGCGATCGTAGAGAGTTTCTGCGTCTTGGTAGTTACCGACGCTGACGTAAAAACTCGCCAAGGCAAAGAGGGTATCGATCGCCCCCGGATGTTGGAGGTTAAAGGCTTTTTGATAAATAGATAGGGAGCGCTGATAGAGGGGTTCCATCTGGGAATAGTCTCCCCGAGCTCCGTAAAGGGATGCCAAGAGGTTAAGAGTTTCGGCGATTTCGGGTTTGTCGGGCCCCAAGGTTTGCTCTTGGATGGCGAGGACTTGCTGCAAGAGAGCTAACGCCTCGTCGAATTTATTTTCGCTCCACAGAGTCAAGGCTTTAATTTTGAGTTGTTCCAGGTCCGCCGGCTGGGAAGATTGAGCGATAGTTGTTGGTGGTAGTTGGGCGGCGATCGGGGCGGGTGGAGAGGTTAAGAGGGCGATCGTTCCTAAAATAAGGAGTAGGGATCCCCCCCGGCCCCCCTTGGGAAGGGGGGAGAATGGGGAATTGGTTTTAGTCATGTTGTTGTTGGTTGTTTGTTGGACGGCACCCTGTTTTTGGTTATTATAGTAGAAGAGCGTCTCTTGAGATTTAAGAAACCGGGTTTTTGGCAAAAACCCGGTTTCTGGCAGGCGAGAAACGCTTTTTGTAGGTTTGGTGGAGCGATCGCCCAACTCACAGAGAGCCGCAAATCGTATTCTCAGAAACCAGGTTTTTTCAAAAAACCTGGTTTCTAGATCGCCTCTCTAAACCCTAGCAAAATCACTCCCAATTCTCCAACTCCCCAATCCAATTTTGCAACAAAGCGGCAATCTGTTCCCGGCGAGTTTCAAAAGTGGCAGCTATCCAAATTAAAATAATCCCAACTACCAAACCGATCGCCCATTTCAAGAAAGAATAAATCGAACCCAAAATCGCCAACTGAACGAAACCATTAACCAAAAAAGTCGCCGTTCCCACATACAAAAACGCCCTCACTCGCAAACCCAAACCGACAAATATTGTCGCCAAACTAATCGCCCCCGGAATTAACCCCGTCCATCCTGCCTCAAACAAAGCCACCACGCAAATCAAGCCGCTTCCCATTACCCGCCACAAATGACGATTTTCTCGATTTTCTGGCTGTTTTAAATTCGGTTCCACTTGGGCAAAATAAAGAATAGATAAACCCGACGACGTGGCATAAATTAAACTATTAAGATTGCCGCCAATTTCTCCCAACCAAACTACCACCGCCCAATTAATTAAAACTACACTAATATAACTCAACCGAATTTGTCGATTTAACCTCGCCATCAACCCATAAAAAACCGCAGCGATCGCCACCGACAAATACCAACCATTACTCCCCAATTCAGCCCCCAAATTAGTAGCAATTAACCCCCCCACTGGCAACACCAAAGCTACTAACCGCCAAGGCCGATTTTCCCAGCCCCAATCTTGCCAAGGCGCAAAATAAATAAAGTAAGCAATTAAAGAAGCGATCGCCCCCGCCCAAGGTAAAAATATCTCCGTCAAAGACAGCAAATTAACCACAAAAAGCAAAATCGCAAACGCTTCTAAAACCCCCAAATAAACCCAAAGTTCTCCAACTTCAGAATTGCGATTATTCTTACCCTGGAAAATAGCATACCTGCTCAAAACTATCCCAGTTCCCAAAGCCAAAAATTTACTAGCAACTATGGGATATCCCGTGGCACTTATTAAAAACAAACTGCCAATTCCCCAATGGCAATGAGCGATATTTTTAACTTCCCATTCCTCAAATCCCAGATAATCTCCCAACCAAGAAGCTAGCAGCCGATAAACATACATAACGCTTGCCCCCATAGTCGCAAAAGCAACTAATTGTTCTCCCCTTGGCAGCTCGATAACCTGATAAAATAGCATTTCAAATAACGCCAAAGAAATGCCAACAACTCCCAAATAAACCAAAGCTTTAAAAGCTGCTTTTCGCCTTCCCACGCCAATAAAAATTAACGCCAAAGCAAAAGTAGTTAAACCCGTCCAATTAGTAAAAGTATCCTGCCTTAATACAGTACCGAAAATCCCATAAACTAAAGGGATAACTTGACAAAATGGGGGCAAATTTTCCCTGCCAGTTTTCCGCTGCCACCAATCTCCTAAAAGCTGAAAAGTTAGCCCCAAAATCAGGTTAGCGATCGCCAAATAAATAACCGACTCGGCAGCAAAACCGAATATTTCTACAACAAATAACTCCAACCCCCAAGCAAAAGTATAAGCTACCTTTTCAGTAGGTCTCCTCCACCCCCGAAAAGCGATCGCCCCCAACACCAACCCCGCCGCAACAACACCAGTTATCGACGCTGGCAGTAACTCCTGGTAAACCCATACAGAATGAACCGTCAAACCGCCCAACTCCAAACCGCAAAGAGCGATCGCCCACCCATCCGCAGCGGGAACATAAACAGAAGCCAACGGCGTATTTCTATAGATAATGACTGCCCGCAGCCACCACAAACAGTTGAGAGCGATCGCCACCACCAACAACCAATCTACAGAAGACATCTCGGGTATAGTTTCCCACAACCCACAACCGATAAAACCCAAACCAAAACCAACAGTAATAGCAGCCGCAGCAACCTCCCCCCTTTCCAAGGGGGGCCGGGAGGAATTTCCCCGAGATAAAACCCGAGTATTAACTAACATTAAAACCGTCCCCAAACCAAACCCAATTAAGCGAGTATCCGGCTGCCAAAAAGTTAAAGCTTGTCCTATAATTACAGCAGTAACGCCCTCCCAAATAATCTTGTCTTTTTCTAACTTTACAAGACTGCCAACCAAAGTTAAACTCAAAGGAACGAGCAACCAAATAGCCGCCCACTGGTAAGCAAAGTTGCAAGTAAAATCGCTACAATTATTTATCTCAAAAACAGCGATATTAAACGCCAATAAAACATAACCAATCCCCACCAAAACCAAACCCATAAAATAGTTCGTAGTAATCGCTTCAGCGATTGGATAGTTCGTTGGCAGCGGATTTTGTAACGGATTTAACGGATGGTTTGTTGGTGGGGTATTGGGTTCGGTTGGCAGCGGATTTTGTAACGGATTTAACGGATGGTTTGTTGGTGGGGT
>CAZSTZ010000031.1:36121-39377 GCA_964609515.1 uncultured bacterium
GTTCGGTTGGCAGCGGATTTTGTAACGGATTTAACGGATGGTTTGTTGGTGGGGTATTGGGTTCGGTTGGCAGCGGATTTTGTAACGGATTTAACGGATGGTTTGTTGGTGGGGTTTCCGTTTTTATTGTTAATAAATTCTCAACAACAAAAATTACCCATTCAACCGCAGCAATAACTAACAAAATCCCCGCCCAAACTCCCAAGCTGAGACCGGGTAAAAAATAATCAATCCACGAACAAACAGCCAACAAACCCACAAAATGAGTCAGATAAAACAAGGGTTTAGACTGTTGTTTATTTGCCGGAACAGGCGAGACCGCTTCTGGTCGATTTGCCGGAACAGGCAAGATGCCTGTTCTACGGTGGCGGCGATAAATTACTGTTACTAAAATCAGAGTGGATGCCAATAAATTGAGCGATCGCATCAGCGGATTTATTAACCCCAAACAAGTCAAAAAAGCACCAAACCCCAACGCCATCCACTCGCCAAATCTTGCCAACTCATTTTTATCTCGACGGTACAACCAATCTGTCACCCAAACCATAAAAATTAAATAAGGCAACCAAGTTACAGTTAATAAAGTTCCCTTAGCATTTTCCGCCCTAGCAATTTCCGTACCGGTATTAATTGCCAGTTGCCTTAACTCTGGAGGAATTAATCGCCCCACCGACGAATAAGCCTGCCAACCAATCAGAAAAATAGCCGCTAAATCTGCCTTCTGCCAATATTGCCTTAATCTATCTTTTAACACCCACAAAGCAATACCGCTAATCGCGAAAGCTTGCCAAGGTTGACTCGCCACCGACACCGACCAACCTAATAATAATAAACCCCCACCGATGCGATTTTGCCACTTAGTAAAAAGATTGTTTATCTCAGTATTTTTCTCCTGTTGTTTTTGATTGCTTTTAATTAAAATCCAACCGCTAATTCCAAAAGCTAATCCCAAAAGCGCCACATCCACATAAGCAACAAAAATTGCCCGCATCAGCAAAATTGCCAGGGCATAAATTACAATTGCTACTGCCGTTAATGGTTCGGAATTATGAGCTAAATTTCTGTTGCGAGAAAAGGTAATTAATGCCGTACCAATTACCCCTAAATAAACCGCGATAACGGAAAAACCAACTAAACCCCAACCCCATTGTAAATAACTCAATCCTAAAAGGTTGAATAGGAGGAGCGATCGCCGGTCAAGAAACCCAAGAAACCCAAGAAACCCGGTTTCTGAGACACCAGTTGAGTCTTGTTTTTTCTGGGTTAAATTAACAGTAATAAAAGTAAGGATAAAAGCAGCGATCGCCGCAGTTCCCCACTCCAGAAAATTCCCCCACAAACCCAAACCATCCATCGCCCAAAAATTCACCGGCACTAACAATAAAGTCACCACCCGCAAACTCTGGGCCGTCAGTCGCAAACCCGCCGACTTACCCGTCCAAACTGCCGTGCCCCAAAAAGCGGTAGTATATGCCAGCAACACTAAATATTGTCCCGCAGCCGGAAACCTCTCCCACTGACTCGCCGCCAGCAACCCGGAAGAGACCACCACCATAAACAACCCCAAAAACAACAGCCACCGGACGCTAAGTTCTGCCTTCAGCGACTCCAAAAGCTGACTGACGAGATTGGGGGATTTTTTCGCACTGCTTCGCAAACGGGCGGGTTGTAGTTCCTCCGGTTCCGGCGCAAACTCTTCTGTCGCCCGTAGAACAGGCATCTTGCCTGTTACCGGTTGTATGACCGGTTTTTTCAACGGTTCCGGCAGTGTGGCGCTCAAATGTTGTTCGCAAAGTTGCCTCACTTGAGAATCGGAAATTAAACCCAACTGCAACCAGACATCTAAACCCTCTAACAATCTCGGATTGTTCGTATCTATATTAATTAACAAGTCGCACCTCTACTCCTGTCGAGTTTAAAGCAAACCTACGACCATTAAATCATTAATTTTCTTTTTCGTCAAGCTTTTGGCAATTAAGACAACATAAGGTAAAGTTAATAATTAGACCTAGAACCTACATCAAAGGAGGCAAAAATCGTTTATAATGATGATGATGCTTCAAACAGCATCGAAATAGTACAACAAGAGATTACCGACCCAACAGTTTTTGTTGGTAGCGGTTGCGAATGGACGGGCACTGGAAGGGAACCACAATGGAATAATCCTAAATCCCAAAAAGCCTACGACCATATAGAACGCCATCACGGTCCTAAAAAAAAGCCTAACGAACTTTTTGGCAGGGCAGGTGGGGAACGAGAAGAACAAGGACAGTGGTTTAAAGCAGAAACTTGGGTACAAGCTGAGAAATTGACGCCCAAACATCCAGGGAAGTATTTAATCGACTTTAAAGTTCCTATAGGTCGAGTTTATTGTCCCGATGGCAGCATAGTTGAATCTGTTACCAAGGCTGTTATTATTAGAAAGAAGGATGGAACCTTGAAGTCAGCATATCCCGTAACCGATAACGCAATTTTGAAATCGCAATGGAGGAGAAATACTAATGAATAATACTCAAAAATTTGAACTGCAATTAGAAGAACCTTGGGTTTGGGAAGGTCTCGAACCACCAGACGATCCGTTGGGAGAACTTACCGAATTGGAAAATAGCCTGCGACTGTTTTGCTATGAATGCAATCATAAAGTAGCGATGAACATCGGAAACGAAAGTAGAGAGCTATTTTTAGACCCCGATATAATTTTGATTTTGGACGAACTACCAGAACAAATGCAAGAGCTTTCTTTGGGGAAAAAAGTAGATATAGACTTTCCCGAAAGTTGGTTGATTCTGAAGTTGATTCCCGATGGCGATCGCGTTCGCGGCATTCTCCGCAAGTTCGGTAAATCTTGCACCATCAAAGAGTTTCAGCTAGATAAAGCTCAAGTATTGGAAGCTTTCGAGAGTTTTCTTGAGGAGTTGATGGAGATGGCGAAAGCGAACGGTTATATCACTCACGAACAGAAAAATCAACTTTTGAAAGGAATGGCTTATGTTTAAAGAAAAGCGATCGCCTTCTCTAATTTTTCTGGGTTGGAAAAACCAAAATTAGCCTAAACGATCCTTATAGATGCATAAAAAATTCTCGGCATGAGTCGCCCCTAACTCTTGAATTTCTTGAGGGAAGGCACTTAGAGGGACAGTCTTTCCTTTAATATTCAATTTTTCTGCACCTTTGCTGCTTCCTCGGTGAAGATACACGACGGCGGGCTCTAAATTCAGCCACATCCCCAAGCGCAGCGCGACATCGTTAGATTTAA
>CAZSTZ010000032.1:0-1083 GCA_964609515.1 uncultured bacterium
GGGAGATTGGCGGATTTGCGCCGGGGGTTAGACATGGCCAAGAGCAATATCCAGTCTGGAGTCAGCGAGGCAGCGATCGCTAACGCCCAACAGACCTATTTGGATTTGGCGGACTTGCGGTTGGAATTGGAGCAAAAGGAGCAAGAGTGGCAGTTACTCTACAATGCGGCTTGGGAAGATTTGAAAAGTTTAATCGCTGAAGTGCAAGCTAACCGGGAATGCGAAATCGAAGTGGGTGAGGGCAGCGATGCCGAGAAGTTTAAGTTGGAGGTGGATTATTGGGTTGACGGTCGTTTGAGCGAGTACGAGAAACAACTTTCTCAACTGGAGTCCCAACTGAAAGTGGGGGAGTCAACTCTGAGTACGGAACAAGTGAAAGAGTTGGGAGAACAAATTACGGCTTTACAACCGACTCTGGGGGAAATTGTCGAACAGGCGAAACTGACAATTTTGGGTTCCCAGTTGCGAGCGGAAATTGCCGACCGGGTGGTGGAGGTTTTGGATTCTTTGGGATATACTTTGGTGAACTCTGACGATGCGGTTTATGAAGGGGATGACGAGCGGAATGCTTTTGTGGTGAAGGTGAAAAATCTGGCAGGGGATGAGGTGGTGACGGTTATCAGTCCGGAACGAGACTTTGGGGCGAATTCGGTTTCGATTAATTCGTTTAGTCCAACTTTGGTTGATGAAACTGCCACCCAAGAGAATGCTAAGGCTATTTTTGATTCTTTGGAACGGGAGAAAGTTCAGGGGGTCGGTCCTGTGGAGTGCAACCAGGAAGCGCGGCAGGATTATTACAATCTTGAGGAGGTGAAGCGGCGTAAGTCGGAGCGGGGGCAGCCTTCTGCGGGGGTTTGAATGTTACGGATTGATAGTCAGTCTTTTCTGGGATGGCGAGGGGGATTTTTTCTGGTTTCGCGCTCTGACGATTTTTTGGGAAAGTAGCGATGTCGGTATTGAGAAATACCATGAAATGCAGAACGATTTCATTCCTACCACGGGAAAAATCGTTCCTACCACGGGAAAAATCGTTCCTACCACGAAAAAATCGTTCCTACCACGGGAAAAATTGTTCCTACCACG
>CAZSTZ010000032.1:1183-12906 GCA_964609515.1 uncultured bacterium
GTTCCTACCACGAAAAAATCGTTCCTACCACGGGAAAAATTGTTCCTACCACGGGAAAAATCATTCCTACCACGGGAAAAATTG
Source organism: uncultured bacterium (assembly GCA_964609515.1). Lineage (GTDB taxonomy): Bacteria > Cyanobacteriota > Cyanobacteriia > Cyanobacteriales > Microcoleaceae > CALKCV01. The sequence continues at coordinate 1,268 of CAZSTZ010000032.1, forward strand.
TTCCTACCATGTAGAAATCGTACCTACCACGGGAAAAATCGTTCTGCACCATGCAGAAATCGTTCCTACCACGGGAAAAATCGTTCCTACCACGGGAAAAATCATTCCTACCACGGGAAAAATTGTTCCTACCATGTAGAAATCGTACCTACCACGGGAAAAATCGTTCTGCACCATGCAGAAATCGTTCTGCACCAGAAATCGACGATCCGCCGTCACTAATTTTTTAGCACTACCCGCCATGCCTGAATGTCCTGTTTGTCAAACTGAATATATAGAAGGAAAAGTAAAATTCTGCTCGGTTTGTGGCTGGGATTTAACCCCTTATCCGGTGACGTTCCAAATTCCTGATGCTTTGTTACAAAAGGAAAAAGCAAAATTGGCTTGGGCAAGATACCAGTGGCATAAATTTCACGAGCAGCGCCAGCAGTTTCAAGGGCAGATCGAGCAACTGAGCAAATCGCTTTCAGAATTAATCGGAGCGCAGATTGGAGAGCAGTTATCCGAATTGCGATCGCAATTGGATCTGGTAAAACAGGAGCAACAGCAGCTACGTTTGGAAGTTCAAAAAACAAGTCGGACAAAAGCAGGATTCAACTCCCAACTAGAACTTCTCAAATATCAAAGATTGCCTTGTTTGCATACTCTGACTGGAAATGCTGGTTCTGTTGATTCTATTGCTATTGCAGTCAGGGGAGGTATTCTGGCAAGTGTTGGCGACTCTAATAACCAGATTAAGATTTGGAATCTTCTTACTGGAACGTTACGATGCGTCCTAGAGCGAACAAATTCAAGCTTTGTCACTTCAATCGCGATCGCACCGGATGGTTCTACTGTTGTCGTGACGGATAGCGAAAAAATCGAAGTTTGGGATTTATATTACAAAAAGAAAATGTATGTTTTATGCGAACCTTGCAGTCAGATAATTGTATGTCAATTATTGAGTATCTATACAAAAGTATTAGTAAGTTTTGGAAAAACAATCAAAATTTGGGATTTACATACAGATCGGGGAGAAGTGCATAAAACAATCCCTAATAGCTATACCTCTAAGCTAGTCGCTATTAGTGCAGATTTTGAAGCGCTAGTCAGTAGCAGCGTCTATGGAAATATCGAAATCTGGAATCTTCAGACCGGAAAGCTATTGCATGCTTTACGCATATATTATTCCGAAATTTTATCTGTTTCTCTTAGTTCTAATGGTAAAATACTTGCGGTTAGTGGATATACCACTATAGTCTGGGACGGCGATTTCAGTAAATTCCCCACTATCAAAATTTGGGATATTACTTCGCAAGAGTCGCCGCGTCTTCTACACGCACTCTGCGGACATTTAGATTTGGTAAATTCTGTTGCTATAAGTCCTGACGGTCGCTATCTTGCCAGCGGCAGTCGCGATGGTACAGTTAAATTATGGAATTTGGCTAACGGTGAAGCACTTCAGACTTTACAGGGTCATTCAGGATGGGTAAACTGTGTTGCCTTCGATTCTCATGGCAACTATCTCATTAGCAGCAGCGCAGACAAAACGATTAAAATTTGGAGTTTGCATCCTTAAACATCACAACTTGGAAATCAAATGACAGTCGAAAGAATCACCACAGGATTAAACTTACAATCTGGCGATCGCTTCCTAATCCTCTATGGCAGCAATACCAGCGACACTTTCTGCACCCCCGACCTCCTACTGCAAGACATCGAACAAGTATTGCATCGATATCTGCGTTCCCAAGAGTTCCAGAGGATACTATTTTATTCGGGAGTGCAAAAACTCTACTTTCTCGACCAACAATCTCGCGATCGCTGCCGGCAGCAACCCCAAACTACAGCCAATAATTCCCAACCCGCAGCAGAGATGCGAGTCAAACGCGGTCCTCTGGGGCGCAAGCGTCGCTTGCTAGACCGACAGCCAACTCAACCGACGCCAACGCCGACACCGACAGCTTCGAGAACCCCCAGATTGCAAGATACCCAAATCCTGCCCATCTGGGAAACAGTCATGGAAGATACCAACCAGAAGTCCGCGATCGTTTTCTCCAACGCCGAAGACTTAAGACAGTTCGACAACCCCCGCGAGTTATTTGGGCGGATCGTGAATTGGTCGCGGTTGCCTCCAAGCAATCGCAATATCTGTATTCTGGTTTTTCACCACGAAAATCGCTCCGAACTCCAAGAGTTTTGCGATCGCATCGGATTTACCTTTTTGGCAAATCTAATCGCCTATCGCGATCGCTCGGGCAGCGAACGGGTCAATTTTCATCGCTTGAACGGGCCCGATGTTGGAGAAATTAGAGCTTTACAAAACTATTTTCGATTAGAACACCAGAAACCCATAGACTGGGCGACGGCAGAATCCTTGCCCCAGTGGATGGCGGCGGAAAATCGTCCCTTAAATTATTGGTACGATCGCTTAGGAGCAACTCAGGAGATATCCCTAACCCAAGCGCGACAGCAAAATTGGCTCTCTGGAAATGTTAGCAGTCAATCGGCCTTAGAGCGACTGGAACAAACCATCGGTTTGCGGGCAGTAAAAGATGCCATTCGGGGTTGGACGCGCAAGTTAGAAGTGGAGCGCGATCGCCGAGAGCAGGGGTTAACAACAGACCCGCCCCGCTTGCATTTGCTATTTAAAGGCAATCCCGGAACTGGCAAAACTACCGTTGCCAGACTCATCGGGGAAATATATCGAGACTTAGGATTGTTGCGTCGCGGTCACGTCCAGGAAGTGGCGCAGGGCGACTTGGTGGCAGGTTATCTGGGGCAAACTGCGATTCAGACTAACGAGGCGATAGACGACGCTTTGGATGGAGTGTTGTTTGTTGATGAAGCTTACACTTTGAGTCAAGGGGAGGGCGGCTATGGGCAGGAAGCGATCGATACTTTGTTAAAGCGGATGGAAGACAATCGCGATCGACTTGCCGTCATTGTGGCGGGATATCCAGAGCCGATGGATGAGTTTATCAGCTCCAATCCCGGTTTGCAGCGACGGTTGGCGACGGAAATCGTCTTTGAAGATTACACTCCAGAAGAGTTGCTAGCAATTTTTCGCCAGCGGGCATCCCGGGTGCAGTGTTCTATTGCGCAAGAGTTGGAGGATGCCCTGAGAAGGTTGTTTGCACAGTTGTACGAAAGTCGGGATGAGAATTTTGGCAATGCCGGTTTGGTAGAGAATCTATTTAACGAGATGGATAATTTACGGGCCTCTCGGGTAATTGAGGAGAATCTCGATCGCGTCCGAGAACCGTTTCGGGTTGCAGATCTGCCGCCCCAGTATCGAGAAGGGGGTAAAGGCTCGGGCGAGGAAAACTTAGAAGAGTTGTTGCAGGAGTTAGAGAATACCGTCGGTTTGACTTCTGTTAAGGGGGCGATCCGGGAGATAGTAGATAATCAGTTGGCTAACCAACGGTTGCGATCGGCGGGGCTGCCTGCGGATGACACCGAGACCCGACATATGTTGTTTTTGGGGAATCCTGGAACGGGTAAAACTACTGTAGCGCGTTTGGTGGGGCAGATTTTTCAAGCTTTGGGGTTGTTGCGTCGGGGGCAGTTTGTAGAAGTAGATCGGAGCCAGTTGGTGGCGGGGTATGTGGGGCAGACGGCCCTGAAAACTGCCGAGGTGGTGAGGTCGGCTTTGGATGGGGTGTTATTTGTGGATGAGGCTTATGCTTTGGCGCGGGGGGAGTCGGAGAACGATTTTGGTCGGGAGGCGATCGATACTTTGGTGCCAGCTTTGGAGAATTATCGCGATCGCCTCGTAGTTATCTTCGCCGGTTATTCTCGGGAGATGCAGCAGTTTGTTCGGGCAAATTCCGGTATAGCATCCCGGGTTGCTTATAGGATAGAATTTCCCGATTATACTGATGCGGAAATGCTCCAAATGTTTCTGGGTATGTGCCGGCGAGACGGGCGTATTTGTCCGCCCGATGTGTCGGCACGTCTGGAGGAAATTTTTACAGCTATGTATCAAAATCGCGGTCCCAATTTTGGTAACGGTCGGGAAGTCCGCAATTTTTACGAGCAAATGGTAAAAAAATTAAAAAGTCGCATAGTACGATATAATCTCTCTGGCGAAGCGATGGTTAGGTTTGCCCTAGAGGATATTCCTAGCGGGCGATCGGCAAATCGTTTTATTTTCGATAAGGAGTAAAAAGAGAAAGTATGAAAATTGGTTTAGATTTCGGAACTACTAATTCGATCCTTTCCTTTCTTGGCAGCAGCGTGCCAGAAGCGTATTCTTATCCCCCGCCGGGAGGAGAAAAGTATATTCCTTCTTTCATTGCCTACGAATCTGAGGAAATTGAAATAGGTTCTGCTGCTCGTAAAATTGCTGTTTACGATGCGACCGTTGAAACTTACGGCAATTTCAAAATGCGGTTGCCTTTACCGGAGTCGGAATTTACTCAATATTTTAGCAATAATCGTACTCCTATTAGCATTACCACTGATTACCTAAAAGAACTGTTAATCTCTCCAGATAATTCCTACAGTTTTAGTAGGCAAAAAGGAAAAATCACCAGTCTAGTTGTGTCAGTTCCCGAAATTTGGCAGCGCGACATTTATAATCTAGGTCGGGAGCGCTTGCAAGAATTAATTAAGGAAGATTTAGGATTAGAAAAACAACTGATTCAACTCGTCAGCGAACCCGTAGCGGCAGCCTCTTATTATGCCTGGGAGATGCAGCGTCGCGCTAAGGAAAATAATACCGCTCCTTTTACGGGGAATTTGTTAGTTTGCGACATGGGAGGCGGCACTTTTGATGTTAGTTTATGCCGAATTTACGGCAACAATAAAGTTGAAGTTCTCTACTTTGACGGACAAGGAGATAGAGGATTAGAATCGGCTGGAGTTGCCTTCGACCGCAATATCGTCCAAACAGCATATAGGAAAAAACATGGTAGGTCTCTTGAGGAAGATCGCGAACTATTTCCTCCCTTGCTTAGGGAGTTTGAAACTATTAAGATTGAATTGCACGATCGAGCTACTAAGAGACTGAAAAATTATCTTGATGCCCCAGAAGAAAAAGCCGATGATGAAGCTTATAAATTCGGCGACGAATACTCAGTTTCTTTAGGAGAAGTAAAAGAAGCATTTGCTCCTATAGCGACAGGTATTAAAAAGGTAATGAAAAGAGTTTTAGAGCAAATTAAATCTCAAAATTATCAAATAGACAGTTTGTTTATGGTCGGTGGCTTTTCTCAGTTTATTTTAGTGCAGGAGGAAATTAAAAATGCGATAGAATTTGAAAGCAACGACCGACGAATAGATAAGAGTTTCAATATTACTAACAGCGCTTATGCCATATCTTACGGTGCTTGTTTAATTGCCAATGGTTTAGTCAATCCTACAGAAAAATACATTCATACTTTGGGCATCATTTTAGAAACCATCGCTCAAACAGGAGAAAAAGAAAAACTAGAGATTACTTTAATTGAAGGAGGGTCTAGTTTGGATACTCTAGGAGTTCCCAATTTTTATCCCCAAGAAATTATTCCGATAGAGCGACGGATAGCTGTTACTCTCTGGGTGCAAATTCAATCTAAAGGTGCCAAACATCAAGAATCTTTGCCAGATATGGTCGAGTTGCCTAATTACTCGCCTAACGCTAAATACCGCGTGGGCATGAAAGTCGATCGCTCTCAAATCGCTTATTTAGTAATTGAAGCTGAAGGCGGAATAAACAGAACTGAATACGAGCTGGGCGATATAATTTCTAAAATGTTTCCTGGCTATGTACTGAAACCTGAAACCGATCTAAATGAGGAGTAATTTATGAATCTACCAGCAAATCAAATACAAGAAATTAAAAGAATAATCAGATTAACTAAGCAAATCCAGGAGTGCGAAAATCTGACAGAGTTTGACACAATTAAACTGCCTTTTGAATTAGTACAACTAGCCATAAGTCTGTGGAATGCGACCTTTACTTCGGAAGTTTTGCAACAAGTGGCAGATGCAGATTTAGATACTTTGGAAGCTTGGGCGATCGCCTTGAGAAAAACCCTAGACGCACAACTAGAAGTTCTTAATAATTGGTTGCCTCAAATGGACAATTTGTCAGTGCCGCCAAAAATGAGGCATAACATTAGCGATAGGGTCCAATCTATCCAGCAAATTGCTAATGAAAAATCTCAGGTATTAAAGTCAGCTAAAAGCCTTTTTGAACGAGAGGAAGAACTACAAGAAAAAAGCGAGGAACTTCAAAAGTTAAAAGAGAAAGAAAAGGAGCTACAGAAAATAGATGCAGAACTAAAAGAAACCGATATAGACAATTTACGAAAATCTATAGAGTGCAAAGCTGCTTACCTGGAACCACAAAAGCAGCAATTAGCATCTCTTCAGAGACAAAAAGAGGAATTAGACGACCAAATCGCAGCCTTAGAAAACCAGCAAAATGCTCTCAGGGAAGAGATAGAATACTGGCAGTCTCGGCAAGACCGTTTAGAAACCAACACCACGGAAACAGTTAGGGAATTAATAACCTTAACCCAACAGCAAAGAGAACGTTTATCAGAAGCTTTATCCCAAGAATTAGCCGCTCTCCAAGAACAACGAAAGCAACTGGCACAGCAACAAGAATCTTACGCGCAGGCAAGGCAACAATTGCAAAAAGCTAGCGAAGATTTCCAAAAATACCAAACTGCAACGGAGGAAATTATCGCCATCGTCAATACTCATTATCAATCTAATAACGAGTTAAGAATTCTGCTGCCAATAGACCGCCAAAAAGTGGATGGGATAATGAGGAATATTCAGAATTTATTGGCAGAAATTGACCGTGAATTAGCTGATGCTCGCCGCAAAAACGAGCAAGCGCAAGCCAAAAGTCGCATTACTTTATAAGCAACTATGACTTTACTTAATATTGCCGATATTTGTTCTGCCACTCGCACTCTAGGTCCCGGTCAAAGGTTTGCCATCTGGGTACAGGGCTGCTGTTTTAACTGTACCGGTTGCGTATCTCCAGATTGGATTCCCCAAAAACAGGCTACTTTGGTCGATCCCCAAAAGTTAGCCGAGACAATATTATCGGTCTCCGGTACTGAAGGCGTAACGGTTTCTGGGGGAGAGCCGATGTTGCAAGCGATCGCCCTTAGAGAATTATTTATCTCTCTGCGCCAGCATCGCGACATTTCGATTATCTGCTTTACAGGTTTTACCCTCCAGCAGTTGCAAGCTAAATCCGATCCTGTTATTGATGAGCTTCTAATTTTGATAGATGTTCTCATTGACGGACAATACGTCGAAAAATTAAACGATAACAAAGGTTGGCGCGGTTCCTCCAATCAAGTAGTTCATTTTCTGTCGCCACGTCACTTATTAGAAGCGAGTTGCTTTGTCGAAAGAAAACGGGATGTAGAAATCCATATGCGCGATGATTCGGCGTTAATGGTAGGGGTTCCACCAGATAATTTTTCCGAGTCTTTTCATCAGGCAGTTAAAATTGCTTCACATTTGTCACCTAACGGAAGAAGGCTGAACCTTAAAAACTAAATATGGCCATCAAATCGTGAAACCCGCCCAATAAACGTCCAATATGAAACTTGTCCCGTCACCGTGACAAAATCCTTAAACACGCTCGTACAGCAGAGATTTCGGTGGACGACGTGACGCGACCGGGAAAAAATATCCAGCAGGCCACGAACAAAAAGGGCGATCGCTCCTATTCACCTTCATCCTCCCTATGGGTTTCATATTGCCTAATAACTCTATTCATTGGGTAAAGCTTTGGGGCATCTACACTCATCCAATACTCCAAAGCAAAAGCAGCAAGACTCGCCACAGTACGGCCTTGATTTGCTGCTAGTGCTTCCAAACTTTCATACAACTCTGTGGGTACCGTCGCATAAACTTTTTTGGTGTCCGGTCCCGGAACCCCTTGTTTCCTTGCCATAGCTTGCCTATTGCTTATTAGCTAATTTTATTTAGCCCGATTATAGCAGAAGTCTGGCCATCTTTTGCTGGAATTGTTAACTTTTGCAACAATTTATTCTTCAAACGGCTTTTTCTGTTTTTTACCTGTTAAGCTAAAAATTAACTAAAAGTTTTACATTTTTTTTGAGCCAAAAAACCTGTAGCCATCGGCAAAACAACAAAAATCCTCCCTAGCCCGCTTACCAGAGAGAAAGTACGACATGAATTTTTGGGAACATAGAATTATTGAGATATTTTTAAAGCTTTTTGGTCTTCATTAAAATGCTCTGCAATAATAGCGAGCTCGCAATCATTTAACTTTTGACCCTGCACGGACTTTTTAATAATTTCCCACACTTCTTTAGTTTCCATTCGAGCCCCTTTTGCAGGCAGCAGGCCCTTTCTTTCCAAAACGTACTCAAGATAAAAAGATGCCAAATCCCCGGGAGACCTTCCCTGCAATTTAGCTTCTTCCTCTAATTGCCCTAAGACATACGGGGCCAAAGATACCGTGATTTTAGGTTTGGCCATAGTTTTCCCAATCAGTAATACCCATACACTAGCAAATTTGCACCCTGCTGGTAATTCCTTAGATGAATGCCAAACACCTGTCAATCGGTTTATTCTAGTAAATAGTTTGCTAATAGGTAACTATTAAAAGACCCAAAACTATTTTTCTAGTTTTAGTAGCTTGACAGTAAACTATTAGGATGTTATTCTGAAAATTAGCAGCTTAATAGCAGAAGGCTCGATGGCCCACAAGCCCAACAGCAGCTCCGTGCATCGGCCCAATACTGGCTTCTAAAAAAGGCCGCTCATTAAAAGAGGGCCCGAACTACTAGGTCCAGACCCTATTTTTAAACTTAATCGAATTAGACCTCGCTGTATAGAAAACCAACTTATCCCCGTCCAGAAAATATCGAAGGTCGGTTAGCCTGTTTGCAATTATCCTTCTTTTTTTTTCCATAGCGCTCTTCTACTCCGTTTCGTCGTTACAGTCGTCGTACTGCCTAAAAACTTTTGTTAAAGGATATGCCCTGCTGGATTTTTCGCTCATCCAGTTCTCAAGGATGTAAGCAGCCAAACCAGCCAGGGGCCTTCCTTGTTTTTTGGCTAATCCGTCTAATGCCTCATATAGCTCTGGGTGTACCGAAACTTGTATTTTCAGATTTTCGCTTTTTGGCCTTCCCATAATAACCTTTTAAGTTTCTTCGTAGAATCTAGCTTCATTTTAAGTAGCCACATTCTCCACAATTGTTAAGTTTTTTAAATTTTTACCAAATAATTTGCGGTTTTTATAGAATGTTGTTAGATTTTAATTAGATGGCATTTTGACGTTTATAATCCCAACCTAACCAATGTCCAACTGGCAAAGGTCCAACTAAACCTGTCCCGTCACCGTCTAAAAAAGGCCACCAATTAAAAGAGGGTCTGAACCACTAGGCCCAAACCCCGTTTTTAAATCAAACGCTCAACTAGGGAAAAAACCCACCCCCTAGAAGAGCGACAAACTTTTAGAAGTTGTTTGTCCCAACAAACAAATTCTGAAAGCGAACTTTATTTAATCATTCCAGCCATGATAACACAAAAAAACGAAACCAAACAAATTTTTGACAACCTCTGCAACGCAACCAAAACCAAAGCCGAAAGGGCAGCAAAAGGTTTCCACGGATTTCTCAAACAAACCCTAGACAGCCTCATAGCTCAAGGCCAACAACTCAACCAACTGAGAGCCACTATGCAACGAGAACTAGGCAAAAAGAAAGGAAACGCAGCTTTCAAACATTGGCTTAATGCCGAGCAGTGGCAACTCACTCGAAACATGGCAGATACCGCAATGGTCATTGCCAAAAAGTACGAACAACTGCCCGGCAAATTAAAGAGTCAACTACGAGACAAACTTAGCGGCTGGTCCACCGCTGCCATCAAAGAATTGTTGCGAGCTGGGACTGAAGTCCTAAGAAAATTAATGCACCGACCAACTTGCTCCGCCGCCCGGGTACGAGAACTCAAAAAGCAATTAAAAGAAAAAGAAAGACTTCAACAACCAGTCTCCGACTGGGCAAAAGTACAAACCCAGTACCAAGACTTAACCGCCGAAGCTCTACAAGCCATTAAAGAAGAAGCCGAAAGAAAAGCCCATCAACAAAACCGAGCAGTTCTAGTCCAAGATGTAGAAAAAGTCGCCGACGAATTTGGCTACCAGAAGGTCAAACCCAGAAAAACGACAGCAGCCCCCTTGAAGGAAATAAAAGAAAGAATAGCCAACTACGCTATCCGCCGGGCCCGATTAGAAGAAGCTTATTATATGGCCCCAGAAGAAATGAAAGATAATTTGGCCCTGCAAATCCAAAGCTGCAAAAGCCAGATAGCCAAATTAAGCAAAGAACTGGAAGCCGAAAGTCATGTCTCTCCAGAAGAAACCTCCCCTACTCAACCGACCCAAGACCAGGCACTACTACAACGAATCGCCGATTTGGAAGCCTTAGTACAAACTCTACACCAACAAAACGAACAGTTAATAGCAAAAAACAGCCACTCCGAACCAGCCCCTAACCCAACCATAGAAACCCTAGAACAGAAAATACAAGAACAGGACGAAGCGATCGCCTCCCTTAAAAAGCAGAATGAAGAGCTAGAAAAAAAGCTTGGCGAAGCAACCATTGAAATCAAGCCAACCCAACCTTACAGTCCAACCAACTCTCCCAAACTAGAACCCACAAAAACTGCATTAACAGCAATAGGAAACAAAAACTGCGATTTGCAAACCTTAGAACAGAACCCTTCTCGATAAATTACAAAGCTGCTGCCAGATAAAAAGTCGGCAGCAGCTTAAAGATAAAAACACGCTTCCAGTGCCTTAAGTTTCCATAAACTCTTGTAGCTTGCGAGTCATTTTATCTACAATTCCCTCTTCGGATTTAACATCAGATTCAGCTTCTAAACGCTTTACATTTTCCTCTGGCAGGTCCAGAAGATTGACTAATTTTTTGTAAGCGATCGCCTCTTCTTCATTGATTTTTGGTTCGTCAGGAGTTCTAGCACTACAGGCAATTACCTCATAACCCAACTGCAAAACCAGTTCTTTTTCTTCAGTGGTTTGCAGTTTGGGCACCAACTCCTCCAAAGGGATATTTTGCATCATATAATCCCGCAGTTCTTGTTGGAGTTCTAACTGGCGATCGCCCCGTGCAAATAAGCTACTAAATTTACTTAGCATTAAATCAACTTCTTCTGTAGCTAGCTGCCCGTCAGACCATGCCATAGAAGCAACTATCCGTACTAGAGACATCTGACGGGGCGTAATTGATGGTGGTGGTGGTGGTGATACCATAGATTTTTCCTCTGAATTTGACAACGACAAAAACTTAAATTTTTTACTACTAAAAAATTGAATTTAATCCCACTCCCAGCCATCCAGAAAAGTTTTCTTTTTGTTGGGCAGAAGGTTTTTTAACAGGTACAATTTTGTAATTACTAGGAGGACTAGAAGTTAAGATTAGCTGACAAGTTAACAGCTCGTCTTGATGAAATACTGTCACTTCTATAGTGTCCCCTGGATGATAATCTTTGAGGCGATCGCTCAATTTGTCTGCACTTACCCTAAAACCGTCTATGGCCAGTAACTCATCTCCCGCATCAATTCCTGCTAGCTGTGCAGGACTTGCTATTTCCACAAAATCGATGGAATTTTTTCCTTTATCCCCCGTTACTTTCCAACCAACGTA
>CAZSTZ010000032.1:13006-33906 GCA_964609515.1 uncultured bacterium
GAAATTTGGCAATTATTACTATTAGCATCTCGCCGATATAATTTAATCCAAGCATCCCAACTAGATTCGCTTACTGGTTGAACTTTTCTACCCGGTGTTGTCTGTACTTGAGTTATTTCTTTACTCAATGCTTGCAATAAATTTTTAGCATTATAAATTCCCGCCCTGTAGGGAATTATTAAGTCGTAAAAGCTAGTCGTTCCTTCACAAAACCACAGAGAAGGGGTATAATTTTCGGCTTCGTAGTCAAATATTTCTAATGCTTTTGGTCGGATGCGCTTCACGTTCCACAGATGAAAAAATTCGTGGGCGACTAATTGCATGAAGCGATCGCGTTTTTCTTTATTTTTAAAACCGAAACGGGGATAATTAAGAGAGCAGCTATTTTTATGTTCTAAACCCCCATAACCCTGTCCCGATAGATGTAAAAGGAACAAATAGCGATCGTAAGGCAACCCATCGAAAATTTTGGCTTCTTCTTCAATAATTTTTTGCATCTCGGGAATCAAGTTAGCAGGTTCCACATTACCTTTCCCCCAAATTGCTAATTGATGGGATTTTCCCCTTACTTCAAATTCATAAGATTGATGGGTGCCTATTTCAAAGGGGCTATCTACTAAAGTATCAAAATCTGGTGCTTGAAAAGTGTTTGAGCGATCGCTTATTTCGGGTAAAGATGTGGTTACTTTCCACTCTGGTTTTGGCGGTTCTATTGTAATCTCAATTGGCTCTTTTTCCCATCCAGGAAGATAAAATAACAGGGCGGCACTATTGAAATAACCATGACTGGTATCTAGGTGATTGGTGCGCACTGTTAATTCGTTAGCAAAGATGCGGTATTGTACTGTTATTTCCCTTGTTTGTTTAGTTTCTATTTGCCAGTGATTTTTACTTACTTTGCGCCAAGGCAAAGGGCGTTCGTCTTCCCCATAAGCGCAGAAGTCTTGCAGGTGTTTTGAGTATTCTCGTATTAGATAAGAACCAGGAGTCCAAACTGGCATTTTTAAGTCTAACAATAGCTGATTTGAAAAGCTAGGATACAGCTTTTCTTTGTTTACGCGCAAAGTTACTTCAAATAAATGGGTAGCCGGTTGAGACATGGCTACTCTGTATTGAATGGCTGGTTTTCTTAAGGAGGGTACGGGTGGAGCGGTTTTAGTTTCAGTCATGGTTGTTAAGATTTGTTCCCATTTATAATTCCTGCATTTAGCACCCTTAATTAGTTTTTTTTAGCTACTTTCTTTTGGGGTTAATTCAATTAATTTATTGACTTGCTAGATGGGTTAAATGTTTTGTATTAATCAACTGAATTGTCTGCCTTTCTGTATCTATTTTTAGCCAACGTTTGGCTTGGAGTTTTTCCATAATTTTGCTTGTTTCTTCCAGAGTTATATCTGTGACGTCGGCTAAGTCTTTTTCGGGAATGTTAAAAATTTCGGTAAATTTTTCAGTTTTATGACCGTAATTTTCGGCTAATTCTACCAAAGTGTTTGCTAGTTTAACAGCAGGAGGGCGATGGCGAATTTGAGATCGCAGGTTGGTTTGCCGCAAGCGTCTTACCATTAGTTGGAGCATTCTATGGTGAAGCTGGGGATCTTTGAACAAGGTTTGGATAAATCTTTGGGCTGAGATACTGATTAAGCGTACAGGAGAGAGAGCAATCACGTCGTTAGACCTTGGGGACTCGTCTAAAATGGCCATTTCTCCAAAAAAGTCTCCACGGCCAATGATTGCTAAAGCGATCGCCTTTTCTTCTGAAGGCCTGCGCCTTACTTTAACCCATCCCGACACCACAAAATAAACAGCATTGCCCCAAGCATCTTCCATTAAAACGACTCTATCTGGTGGGTATTCGTGTTTCACTGCCACAGACAGTAGCCATTCCAGGGTTTCTGGGTTGGCTCCTTTAAATAGGGGAAAAAGCTCGCTGAAGGCTTCTGTTTGCATGAAAGTTCGTATTTTTTTGTATTAAAGGCAAAAGGCAAAAGGCAAGAGGCAATAGGAGTTTTTCCAAATCTTGCCAGGAAGATGAACCCTAGGAGCAAGCTCTTGCCTTCTACCTTGCTCTAGTCTATCACCTATCGACAATTCCCCATTCCCCATTCCCAATTCCCGATTCCCCAATAAAAAAAACGGGTTAACCCGAGTGTGGTTAACCCGCGAGCTTGGGAACGCGCAACTAAATTACTTTTGAACTACTAACTTAACGTTGGCGTTTTGCAGACCGCGCTGCTTCACTGCGGCTAGGGTTTTGTTAACTGCGTACTTCTGGTTGATGGAGTTGATCAGTTCGGTTTGGTTGTGCTTTTTAGCAACGCCCCAGAGGTCAGCGATCAAGTCATAAGTACCATCGCTGTTGCGAGACCAACCGAGATCGTATTCGCCTTCGAGAATTGCAACTAAGTCGGCACGAACGCGCTGGCCGTTATAGCCGCGAACGTCGGCATTACTTTTTACAGAGATTCCCAGGTCGCGAAGAGAAGCTTTCAGGATTTCGGCTTCGGATATCTTGGTACGCAGGGTGCTGAAATGAGACATTGGTATCCTCCTAGTGGAATTTAAAGTGAAACAACAACGGTTTTTTGATTTAACTAGCCGTTAGCCTTAATGGCTTTCGGCTTTTTTTGGGAAACTGCTAGCAGGTTATTTGCTAGCCTTTGCTGCTGTACAATACCTACGCAGTTCTGGCAAAACCAGCTTATACCTGGTAATGCTAGTTTTGCGGCTTGCTTCCTGCTTCAACCTGGGGAGTCGGCTCCTACCAGTTCACAGGCGTAACTTCGGGTGCAGCCCACCCTAGTTTGTTGATTAACTTCTCCTGTTTGGACCAGGAGAAAGCTTTTAAAACTCCAGTCTTTGATACTCGGCGACTGAAGATGCAGCAGGCCGCGCTCGCTGTCGTGCCCAATCCCGCAGGGCTGTGACCTGTTCTGTCATGGTCTTCGACAGTGGCAGTGTGGATTTTATGGCGGCAATTATATCTAGCTGCGTAAATTCTCTATCTTGAGCAAACGCTTCGTACATTGCAGCGATAATTGCTTGCTCGATTTCTGCTCCTGAAAAGCCTTCGGATACTTTTGAAAGTTGATCTAGATCGAAGCGATCTAGTTCGCGGCGTCGTTTGAGCAAGTGAATTGTGAAAATATCTTTGCGCTCTTCTTGGTTTGGTAAATCGACAAAAAATATTTCATCAAAGCGACCTTTTCTGAGAAACTCCCCTGGCAAACGTTCTATCCGGTTAGCAGTTGCCATGACAAATACTGGGGATTTTTTCTCTTGCATCCAAGTGAGGAACGAACCAAAGATGCGACTTGAGGTGCCTCCGTCGGAGTCGGCAGAGCCCGTACCACCGGCAAAAGCTTTATCCAACTCGTCTATAAATAGAATGGCGGGTGATATAGATTCGGCAGTTTTGAGGGCGTTGCGCAAGTTGGCCTCACTTCGCCCTACCATCGAACCGTCATAGACTCGGCCCATGTCCAACCGGATTATAGGCAGTCCCCACAAACGAGATGTGGTTTTGGCTATTAGGGATTTACCGCAACCTGGTATTCCCAAGATCAACATCCCTTTGGGTTGGGGCAGACCGTATTCTCTCGCTCTTTCTGTAAAAGCATTCGAGCGCTGTTTCAGCCAATGTTTTAGTTCTTCTAAGCCACCTACGGCATTAATGGTTTCATCTTCTTCTATGTATTCTAAGATGCCATTGCGCCGAATAAGCTGCTTTTTCTCTGAAAGAACTATCTCGACTTCTTCTTCTGTTAGACGTCCTGCCGTGACGTAGGCTTTGCGATAGACTTTTTCGGCTTCGTCTTTGGTCAGGCCTAAGGCTGCTTTTAGCAGTTTTTCCCTGGTTTCTGTGGTTATGCGACGGCTGCGAGTAGGCTCTAACTGTCGCGATAAGACTCGGTCTAGCTCTTTCATGTCTGGCAGGGGGAAGTCCAGAACTACGACTTCTTTTTCTAGTTCTATGGGAACGTTCTGCACTGGGGACATCAAAATAATGGTTTTGTTTGTCCCTTTGAAAGACGCGATCGCATCTCTTAACCACCTTGTTACTGGCGGCGAATCTATAAACGCATGTAAGTCTTTAAAGATATAGATGCCCGCATTGCTGTTCGGCTCTCGCTGTCTTGTTACCCATTCTATTGCTGCCTCTGGTGAGACTGTATTATGTTGGGTTGTTTGTCTTGCTTGGCCGTACTCTACTATCCCATGAGTTACTGTCCACACAAATACCCGCTTCTGGGGCTTGGCCTGAGCTATTGCTGCAATTGCTTGCTCAGACCTATCTTCCTCGGGCGTTAGTAGGTAGATCAGAGGATATTGAGCTTGGATTAGAATACTAAGTTCTTCTTTCATTTTCCTCCATTTTCCTCGACTATCCAACTATACAGGTTCTCTGCGCAATCTTTTTTCTCGGTTTTTTTAGCTTTTTTGGCTGTTTTTGTTCTTGCCCTAAGTTTTTTGCCCCTAGTACTCACAAGTTAGTATTCAGCAAGATTTATAGCTCTTTAGGATAGCTCTGTTGACGGGATTTGATTATTCTCCCTTTGATTGAGAACCCATAATTGCCTTATATACCTTGGGCGGACTATTTTTCTGCGTTTGGGCTAATTAGACCCCATAGATTCGCTGGTTCTAGCAGGGAACTAATTCTTCTTCTCCCGGTCTATCGTGACTTGAATTTACCTTCTTCTGTACCTTATTGTCCATTGGCAGATTTTCTGTCTCTGCTATGATGCAATCTTTTAAAGATTGATTTTTTAAAGATACCAGTTCTCCTTCTTCCATGAAGACCGAGCTAGCGCATTCTGGACAACTATATACCCGGTGGGTCTGTCCGTAGGGCGACTTCATGGAATAGTCATCTACTACTTCTGGGTTCTCTAAGTAAAATACTATGGCCCTTTTTGCAATTGATGACATCGGCTCCCCGTCCACTGCTGCTCTTATCTTTAGCTGGCGATGCAGTTCTGGTGGAAGATATAGCGTTACTTTCTGCTTGTCTTGCATATGACAGTCAACTTGTTTACCCGGGTATGTATCCTACCTTAGCTGTTAATTTGGGAAATGTCAAGATGTTAAACCGCTTTAACGCCTAAATTGTAATATTTCTTTACATTCATCCCTAGAGAAACGGTGGCCTAAAATCTTGAATAAACGGTAAATCAATAGTTTTAAGCTTGATGGCCATTGAAAAGATATTGGGATTAATTTTTGAAATTTTATTTGCAAATAACAAATTGGTCTGAGAAAACTTGAAAAATGGCCAAGATTGACCCAAAAATTCCTCTTAAGTAGGCCATTTAAAAAATCAACAGTAAAATTCATACTAATGTTAGTCAGTAAGCTGAATACTTTAGGAATGCCCCCGAAGAGTAACTGATGCTGAGAAAGGATGGAGAGGCAGGAAATATGCATGAGAAGCGATGGCTAATAAATATGAAAAATCATCTTTTGAAACTGATTGTGGGATTAACTATAGGAGCGGTGCTGTCGAGTTGCAGTGCTTCTATGCAGTCGAATAATTGGAAGGTTTATAGCAACGAACGTTATGGCTACCAATTTCCTTATCCCAGTAATTGGGAAGCGGCCAGAGTTAGCTCGAATGGAGACGGACAAGCCTTCGGCCATCCGGAAAATCCGGCGGTGGAAATGAGAGCTTGGGCAGGCTACGACCTGTCAAATTCCATCAATATAGAGGAAACCCCTGCAACTGCGGCCAGAAACTTTAAAACCGAAGAGGGGTTGGTCGGGGAATTGAAGGTAAATATTGGGCGAGAAATAAGTTCTATGACGCTGACATTGGATAGGGGACAAGTGCAATATCATTGGCAGGCAGAAGCTCCCAGCCAACAGTTTGACGATTACTATAAATTCTTTTATTACGTTGCCAGTCAATACGATGTTGGCTCGTAGAGGGATGGTCAATTCTGGGTAAACTGTCTTGGTAAGATTTAAACTTAAACTGTCCATCTTTAGATTTTGACGAGTGCTTAATGGCTTACAATGCTTTGTCAATGGCCTTTGTTGATTCTGGGATTGAAATACAAGTGAATCCTAATAACCTACAAGTGCGCTTTCAAAGAGAAGAGGGAAGACTATTATTACTATTGCCTCCAGAAATAGGAAATTCTGAGTCAGAAACAATAGCCTCCGCAAGCTGGCAGGAAATTTGGCAACAACTAAAACTGAGATTGAACGCAGGAGAACGTTTTTGGGAGGCCAATACAGAAGTAGAACTTATGGCCTTCGATCGCCTGTTAGACACCCGCCAGCTACAAGAGATTGCCTCTGCCCTGGCCGAGGCCCAACTTCAGCTAAAGTCGATCGATACGAGTCGGCGTCAAACGGCGGTGGCCGCTGCTACGGTTGGTTATTCGGTGCAACAAGGCCCTGCAGCAATGGGTCCGGAGTCAAACCCTGAAGAAAAGGGCAAAGCTCTAGCGGAGCCTTTATATTTAAAAACGACAGTACGTTCGGGGGTTGAAATTAGGCATCCGGGTACGGTAGTAATTTTGGGAGATTTGAACCCCGGTGGTTCTGTAATTGCCAGAGGAGATATTCTGGTATGGGGTCGTTTGCGTGGGGTAGTTCATGCAGGTTCTGAGGGGAATCTCAAAAGTGTTATTTTGGCCCTGCAAATGGAACCAGCTTTAATTAGGATTGCCAATTTAGTAGCCAGGGGGCCTGAGAAACCACCGGCTAAGTTTTATCCCGAGGTTGCATACATAACTAATAAAGGAATTAGAATTGCTAGAGCTTCCGATCGGGGGCTAAGTGGAAGTTGGCGTTGAGATAGAGAAATAATCTAAAATCTAAAATTACGGCTATTTATGAGTAGAATCATTGTTATTACTTCGGGTAAAGGAGGAGTGGGCAAAACCACCACTACGGCCAATCTGGGGATGGCTTTGGCTAAAAGGGGTCGCCAGGTGGCTGTCGTGGATGCAGATTTTGGCCTGAGAAATCTGGATCTGCTGTTGGGTTTAGAAAATAGAATTGTGTATACGGCGGTGGAAGTTCTGTCAGGGGAGTGTCGGTTGGAGCAAGCGATAGTAAAGGATAAACGCCAACCTCGGTTAGTTTTGTTACCGGCGGCTCAAAATCGGATGAAAGATGCGATCGCTCCCGAACAAATGAGTCAGTTAGTAGATATGTTAGTATCAAAATACGACTATATTCTGATTGATTCTCCAGCGGGAATAGAGAGGGGGTTTCAAAATGCGATCGCCCCGGCGAAAGAAGCTGTAATTGTTACTACTCCAGAAATTGCGGCGGTTAGAGATGCCGATAGAGTAATTGGTTTGCTAGAAGCTAACGGTATCAGGCGTATTAGTCTAATCGTGAATCGAATCAGACCTCACATGGTAAGAGCTGACGAGATGATGTCTGTAGAGGATGTGGAGGAGATACTAGCTATTTCTCTCATAGGAATTATCCCAGACGATGAGAAAGTGATTATGTCAACCAACAGGGGAGAGCCTTTAGTGTTATCTGAAACTCCTTCCGATGCAGGAAGAGCGTTCGATAATATTGCTCGTCGTTTGGAAGGCGAGAGAGTAGAATTTCTCAATCTCAATCCAGTGCCAGAAAATTTATTTACTAAATTGCGAAAATTGTTATCGGCTAAGATTATTTAATAAAAACCTGTTGGTTATGGAAGCTTTTCTGATGAAACTGGGTGCAATGAAGGGTGAAAGTTTGAGAGATTGACTATTGAGATAAGGGAAAAGGGAAAAGGGAAAAGGGAAAAGGGAAAAGGGAAAAGGGAAAAAGCCAAAAGCAATAACTAACAACGAAAGACTAACCAAGCTCCAAAAAGGCTATTAGTTTGAGAAGATAAATGCACCCAGTTTAGCAATGATGTACCCAAGGGAAAATTCACCGAATAAAATTAAGTTTTATGTTAAACGAACTTATAGAAAAACTGTTTCCGCGCAGCACTCAAACGAGTAGGAAAGAAGTAAAACAACGGCTCAAACTGGTCATAGCCCACGATCGCTGCTCTCTAAACCCACAAATGATGGAACAAATGCGGGCAGAGATTCTCGAAGTGTTGTCGAAGTATGTAGAAATTGATACAGATGATTCGGAGTTTTGTCTGGAAAACAACCAAAGAAGTACGACGTTAATTGCTAATTTGCCCATTAGACGGGTTAAAGTGGATTCGGAAATTGGCATGGGCTAGCAATAGCAGCTTAATCGATTGTTTGCTTAGGCCCGAAGAGATTGTAGCACATTTTTGATAGGGAGCCAAGATGATTATTGGCTATTGAAGAAAACTAAAAATCCGGGACCGAGTCAAAAAATCGACCGGAACCAAAAATCGAGAATATGAGATAATAGAACGTTTTTAAGAAAAATAGCCAGAAGATAAATGGCCTTCCCAATCTGTTAGGAGAAGAAAAATTCAGAGAAGAAAAAGCAATAACCGCCCACAGGGAGCCCTTCAGTGATAGTCTAATAAATGCAAATAATAAAAATTACCCCAAAATTTCCGGCCCTGTCGGAAATAATCAACTCAAATACCAAATAGGCGTTAAGCATGGTAAGCACCGCAGAAAAAACAAACGTAGGTTACATCACCCAAATAATCGGTCCCGTTGTCGATGTTAAATTTCCAGGAGGCAAGCTGCCGGAAATCTACAACGCTCTAAAAATAGAGGGCAAAAACGAAGCAGGACAAGACATTTCGGTAACTTGCGAAGTTCAGCAACTATTAGGCGACCACCAAGTTCGTGCCGTGGCCATGAGCGGAACCGATGGCCTGGTGCGGAGTATGGAAGCAATAGATACAGGAAAGGCCATCAGCGTTCCTGTAGGAAACTCGACTTTAGGTCGGATTTTTAACGTTATTGGCGAGCCAGTTGACGAACTCGGCCCGGTTAAGTCCGAAGAAAGTTTTCCCATCCACCGTCCGGCCCCTGCCTTTACAGAATTAGAAACCAAACCTTCGGTTTTTGAAACCGGAATTAAGGTGGTAGATTTATTAGCCCCTTACCGTCGGGGTGGCAAAATTGGTTTATTCGGTGGTGCTGGCGTGGGTAAAACCGTCATCATCATGGAACTTATCAATAATATCGCCAAAGCTCACGGCGGGGTGTCCGTGTTTGGTGGTGTGGGAGAAAGAACTCGCGAAGGTAACGACCTCTACAACGAAATGATCGAATCTGGGGTCATTAACCGCGATAACCTTGGCGAGTCGAAAGTGGCTCTAGTTTACGGTCAGATGAACGAGCCCCCAGGTGCGCGGATGCGGGTAGCTCTGTCAGCTTTGACTATGGCCGAATATTTCCGCGATGTCAGCAAACAAGACGTGCTGCTTTTTATCGATAATATTTTCCGCTTCGTGCAGGCTGGTTCTGAGGTATCGGCTCTGTTAGGTCGGATGCCTTCTGCTGTGGGATATCAGCCAACTCTGGGAACGGAGATGGGCGAACTTCAAGAGCGGATTACTTCTACTAAAGAGGGTTCGATTACTTCGATTCAGGCTGTATATGTGCCTGCGGACGACTTGACCGACCCCGCACCTGCTACTACTTTCGCTCACTTAGATGCTACTACCGTGCTATCTCGGGGTTTGGCATCTAAGGGAATTTATCCGGCAGTAGATCCGCTGGATTCTACTTCTACTATGTTGCAACCTTCGGTGGTTGGCGACGAACACTACAATACTGCTCGTGCAGTTCAATCTACTTTGCAACGCTACAAAGAACTCCAAGACATTATCGCTATCTTAGGATTAGACGAACTGTCTGAGGAAGATCGTTTGGTGGTCGATCGCGCCCGTAAAATCGAGCGTTTCTTGTCTCAACCTTTCTTTGTGGCCGAGGTCTTTACTGGTTCTCCCGGTCAGTATGTGAAGCTGGAAGAGACTATAAAGGGTTTCAACATGATTCTTTCTGGGGAACTTGACGAACTACCAGAACAAGCTTTCTATATGGTAGGCAGCATCGACCAAGTTATCGCTAAGGCTGAAAAGCTCAAGGCTGAAGGTAAGTAATTTTTTGATAACGGGGAATGGGGAATAGGTAATGGGTAATTCTCCATTCCCAATTCCCAATTCCCAATTCCCAATTCCCAATTTTCTTTTGACAAATGACATTAATTGTGCGCGTAATAGCTCCCGACAAAACTGTTTGGGACTCTGATGCTGAGGAAGTAATTTTACCTAGTACCACCGGTCAACTAGGTATTCTCAGCGGTCACGCTCCTTTGTTGACGGCTCTCGATACTGGAGTAATGCGAGTTCGTCCGGGCAAAGATTGGGTGGCGATCGCTCTAATGGGTGGCTTTGCTGAAGTGGAAGAAAACGAAGTTACCATTCTAGTCAACGGTGCCGAGCGAGGAGATAAAATCGATCGCGATAGTGCCAGCAACGCTTATAAAGATGCCGAAGGACGCCTGCAAAAGGCCCAAAACGGTAGTAACCTTCAAGAACAAATGAAAGCCAAACAAGCTTTAAAGCGGGCTCGGGCTCGTTTTCAGGCTGCAGGTGGCATGGTCTAATCTTAGACCGATTTTAATTTCCAAGGACGGGTCGAGCAAAGATAGCTCGACCCGTCCCTGTTTTTTCGATCCCTTTGCGGCAGGGAGCTTGATTGGTGGGCCATAAACCCGGTTTTTTCAAAAAAACGGGTTTTTTAATTCGAGATAGACCCGGGGGCCCTCTTGCTCGGGAAACTTGGTTTGTCCCTTTTCAGTCGATCCAACTAAGTATTGCCACGCAGAAAGAAAAAGTATGACCAACATAGAAGGTACGCCAGGGTTTGATTTTATTGAAGGCACGCCAGGGAGCGATCGCATTTTTACCTTTGAAGGCTTCGATGCAGTCCATGGGATGAATGGGGATGACTTTTTAAACGGCAACCAAGAGGCTGATTTCTTAAACGGCGGTTTAGGGACCGATACTATTTATGGAGGTAAAGGCAACGATTTAATAGAAGGGGGCCCGGATAACGATTGGCTTTTTGGCGATCTGGGTAACGATACCCTGCATGGAGACCGAGGAAGTAATATACTAACTGGAGGTCCAGGAGACGATATCTTTGCCATCGGTAGAGAAAATCGCGATGCTATTTTTCTCCCTACAATTCGCTATCCCGAGTTAAACGCCGATATTATAACAGACTTTAGTAACGGTGGAGACTTAATCGAATTACTTGGGGGTATAACCTTCGACGATCTGATTATTTTTGAGGATGACGGGGATACCATTATTCAAGATAGCTTCACCGGTGAATATCTGGCGGTTGTCCGAGGGGTTTCTGAACTTCAACGGGAAGATTTTATTCCCTTTACTCCAGCACCGGAACCAGTGGCACAACCGGCACCGGCTCCCGTTTCCGCACCGGCTCCAGAACCGGAACCAGTGGCACAACCGGAACCTGCACCGGAACCTGCACCGGAACCAGAACCAGCGCCAGTAGTAACCCCAACACCACCACCACCACCACCGCCGCCCGCACAAGCGCCTAGTCCGGGTATAGTTATCGGCGAGATTAGCAATAATACTTCAGAAGATGGGGATACGGCAACCTTTACGGTGAGATTGGCAAGTATGCCGACTGATGAAGTGACTGTTGGTATCGCCAGTTCCGATGGGACGGAAGGCACTGTCGATATCGATCGCCTGACTTTTAGACCGGACAACTGGGGGAGACAGCAGACGGTAACGGTAACGGGAGCGGATGACAATCAAATAGATGGAGATATCGAATACTCCATAGAAATAGCTGCTGCGACTAGCGCAGATAGTAATTACAATGGTATCGACGCTGAGGATATCCAGCTAATAAATACAGATAACGACGAGGAGAAAGAGTCCGAGGCAGATTTAGGAGTAGCAGTGACGGTAGATAATACCACGCCGCAGCCGGGGGATAGAGTCACTTACGGAATAGAAGTGAGAAATGATGGACCCGAGGAAGCAACAAATATAGAACTAACGAGCTTGTTGCCGAGCGCTCGCGGTTTAACCTACTTATCGGATAACGCCGAGGAAGAAACGAGCTACGATCCAGAGACGGGAATTTGGAGCGTAGGTAGTTTAGAAAACGGGGAAGCGGCGACTCTGGAAATCGAAGCGGAGGTAGAGCGAATCGGAACCGTCGGGCTGACTATTAGTAATGGGGCAGAAATAACCCAAACTGCTGCGGCAGATCCCAACCCCGAGAGCGACATAGGCGAAGCAATTATTACCGTACAAGGGCCGGGGATAATTTTAGACATCAATCCCGATGGCAACTCTCAACCGCAAGGTTTCAGAGAATTTAACGGCGCTTTATACTTTAGCGCCACTGACGGAGCTAACGGCAAAGAACTATGGAAAAGCGATGGAACCGGACCTGGTACTTTTTTAGTAAAAGACATTAACCCGAACGGTCCTTCCGCTCCCGAAAGCTTTAGAGTATTTAACGACACTTTGTACTTTACTGCCAACGACGGCGAGACTGGCAGAGAATTATGGAAGAGCGACGGTACGGATGAGGGAACGGAATTAGTAATAGATCTCAATCCCGACTCCGGTTCTGGCCCCACAGATCTGAGGCAGGTAGGTAACGTTCTTTATTTCAGCGCCGACGACGGTCGCTTTGGTAGAGAGTTGTGGCAGACGGACGGTACTGCAGAGGGAACTACCTTAGTACAGAATATCAATCCTGGCGGTGGGAGTTCGTCTCCTGGAGGTATTAGAAATGCGGGGAATTTCACCTTCTTTAATGCCGACGACGGGGAGACGGGCAGCGAACTGTGGCGCAGCGACGGTACGTCAGAGGGCACGGTCTTATTGAAAGACATCAATCCCGAAGGAGGTTCTAACCCGTTTGGTTTTACCAGTTTCGGTAGATTTGTTTACTTTAACGCCGACGACGGTACTAACGGCAGGGAGTTGTGGCGAACCGACGGTACGGAGGAAGGGACGGTATTGTTTAGGGATATCAATCCCGAGGGAGATTCGTCCCCTGCGGGTTTCGTTCGATTTGGTGGAAAACTGTTCTTTATTGCCGAAGATGGCACTAACGGCAGGGAGTTGTGGGTGACGGACGGCAGTAGAAGAGGTACTCAGATTTTGAGAGATATAAATGAAGAGGGCGATTCTTCTTCTGGTCCTTTTATTATCTTTAACGACAGTTTGTACTTTGTTGCCAACGATGGTGTTAATGGCAGGGAGTTATGGCAGACGGACGGTACGTCAGAGGGAACGGAACTGGTGTTGGATATAAATCCCAATGGGGGTTCTGGACCTGCTGGGTTCTTCACTTTTGGCGACAACCTTTATTTCACTGCCAACGATGGTGTTAACGGTCGGGAGTTGTGGAGGTTGTAGGTTTTCTAGAGAGCCAGCCTGTGAAACCAAAAAACGTGGCTTCTGAAAATACTCGATCGCTTCTCTAGCAGCCACCTCAAACTCCCACTTCCGACAACAACGGCTGAATGCTCTCCCAAGTGAGATTTTGCTCGATGTAATTGGGTTGTTCTGGGTTGTAGGGACTGGCGACGCGGGCGATCGCGACTATTTTCGCTTCATCGGGCAACACAGGCACATCTGGATCGAAAGCGGTGGGGCGGACTAGGGAACTAGAAAAACCTTTATAGATGGCGATTTCATCGATTTCGCCATCTATTTCTGCGGTAACGATTAAGACTTCTTGGGGACGTTTGGTAGTGTATTGTTCTAAACGACTGCCGATATTCATTTTTTGGGAATGGGGAATGGGGAATGGGGAATGGGGAAAGACAGGGAAGACAAGGGAGAGGGGGGAGACAAGGGAGAGTTTAAAAACCCATCGGACGAAGCAAGTCTGCCGCAAGTCCGCCGCAAGTCTGCCGCAAGTCTGCCTTGTCCCCCTTGTCTCTTCCCCTAATTACCGGTAGCCGATCGCCCTTGTCGTTGGAGTTTCACCATCAAGAAGTAACTCAAATAAATTACATAAACTACCAAAGCCAAAAATCCGACAAAGCCTAGAAAGTTAGGGCCAAAATTGGGATGGAAAAGCTCCTTGTAGAACCAGGGGGGATCTAACCAAACGCTGCAAAAACCATCGTTAAGAATATCTGCTTTAGATTTAAAAGCGCAGGTAACAAAGGGAATTTGGACTAAAGTGCCCAAACTGCTATAAATAGTGACTGCCCAGCGCCAGGAATTAAAAGCCAATTTGAGGGATGAGTCTCTTTGGTCGTCTATTTCCTCGTTCAAATCCTCCCAAAACCAGAGAGACACCGGAATTAAAAATCTGGCCATCAAGGAACTCAAAAAACTAATAGGTGCGGCACCAATCATCAAATAAACGGTAATGGCCAACAAACTAGCCACTCGCCAATAGATAATCAAGAGACGCTGAATGGCATCGGCTTTTTTGACAAAGGCCCAAATTAAGAGTATGAGGGGCAAAAAGACGGTAAATAAAACAGCCAGTCGGAAATCCGTCCAGACGAAGGGTTCTAATAATTCGAGGGTAATTGCCATTTGTTAGTTACAAAAATGAATTTTTTCTAAAATTTTTTTAAAATTATACCCCGGAGGGGGGAGACAAGGGAGATAAGGGGGACAAACAAAAGGCAAGCAACGCCGAGTTGCTTGCCTCAATAGGACGATGGAGTATTAAGCTCCGGTCAAGCAGGGAATATCTTAGTCCTCGTAAAGGCGACACTCAGCAGCATCGGGGTTGTCGTCGCAATATTTTTCAAAAGAAGTTTTGGGTTGTACTTCCTTTTGATGGGCAGCTTCTGCTTGAAGTTCTTCCACTGCATCCCAAGCTGCGGCACATTCTTTGGAAGTCGCGCCAGAAGTATCGCAGGCCACACGGGCTTGTTCGCGTTCTTTTTCGATTTGTTCGGTGATGTTGTTCATGGGTTAATTAACCTGAATAACTGCAATAAATAAGGGAAACGTGCAACATTTAACTGTTTTCAGGACATGATTTGCCCTGAAAACAGCATGGCATTACCAGTTAAGGAAATGGCTGTTGCCGACAAAGCCCCATTAAAAATGAGACGCTTTTATTTGGAGGCTGTTAAATGCCTGCAGCAAGCGAATAGCTTCCAGTTGAAAGTTAAGCCTTAGAATTGCGGTATGGGGCCGAGGCCACTCACCAAGGCAAAGGCTGGAAACATCTTAGCTTAACACGGATAGAAGTAAGGGGCAAAGGCCCAAATAATCCCGTAGGATTTTTTGATGTTGGCCAGGGCATCCACAGTTTAAGTGGCCTTTATTTGCCATCTAATAAGCATTATTACACAGTTAACTAAGCTTGCCATTCGTGAAACCGTAATCGATGTTGGGCAGATAAGGTGCTGTAATAGGGCTCGACGGGACCAAGGATGGCATAGTGATAAAATAGTTGCCAATAGATCGCGAGCTTTGGAGGCAGAAGCGGTAGGAAGCGACGGTTAACCGACCGAAATGCCGATATCAATTAATGTTTATAAGAAATTAACAAGGAGATTGGAACTATGGTAAAAGCGGCTACAAATCAAATGCAATGGGCTAATGCCCTATCAACTCGTCCTTCTTTAGAAGCTGCTATTAAAGAAGTTGCAGCAACAGCCCAAAAATCTTTGGGGGCGAATGCAGACTTGGGAATAATATTTATCTCGGCAGCTTTTGGCAGCGAGTATTCTCGATTAATGCCTTTACTGCAAGAGCAACTTCCAGGAGTAACTATTGTCGGTTGTGGTGGAGGCGGTATTATCGGTATCAACCAAGAAGAAGAAGCGGTGGAACTAGAACAACAACCGGCTATCAGCTTGAGTCTTGCCTACTTGCCGGGAGTTGAGGTAAAACCTTTTCAGATGTCGGCAGACGAGTTGCCGGACTTGGATAGTCCGCCAGATAGGTGGAGCGATCTTATCGGAGTTGCTAGTAACTTGCAGCCGCACTTTATTATTTTAGCGGATCCTTTTTCTGCTAAGATTAACGACTTGTTGCAAGGATTGGATTATGCTTATCCGGGTTCGACTAAGGTGGGAGGATTGGCTAGTGGTGGTATTATGGGTAGGGCTGTTGGTTTGTTTTGTAACGATCGCCTCTACGAGGAAGGTACTGTGGGGGTGGCTTTGTCTGGGAATATTGCGATCGAAACTATTGTGGCTCAAGGATGTCGACCTATTGGCAGACCTTATCGAGTGACTGAGGGAGAGCGCAATATTGTTATCGGTTTGGAAGAGCTAGAGAGTTCCGAGGCGATCGCTGGGGATGGTATCGAGCGATCGCCACTGGAAGCTTTACAAGAGTTGATTCAGACTTTGGACGATCGAGACCGAGAATTGGCTCAAAATTCTTTGTTTGTGGGTATCGTTCGAGATGAGTTCAAACTCAAGTTAGAACAGGGAGATTTTTTAATTCGCAATCTGATTGGAGTAGATCCCAAGGGTGGGGCTATTGCTATAGGCGATCGGGTTCGACCGGGGCAACGACTCCAGTTTCATCTTCGAGATGCCCGCACTTCGGCGGAGGATCTGGAACTGTTGCTCTCTCGTTACGAGAAACAAGCTTCTTTTAATCCAGTTTCTTTTAGTAACGCGGGGGCTTTGATGTTCTCTTGTTTGGGCAGAGGCGAGGCGCTTTATGGAAAGCCTAATGTTGACTCTAATCTATTTAGGCGTTATTTTAAGATTCCCATCAGCGGTTTTTTCTGTAATGGCGAAATCGGCCCGGTGGGAGGGAATACTTTTCTACATGGTTATACTTCTGTTTTTGGCATTTTTCGACAACCGTAATCGAGAATGGCAATTTTTTGGCTGCATCTCAATTTTAAAGATAACCAAAAAAGCGGTAAATTATTGGTTTTTTTCAAAATTGGGATGCACCATATTTACTGTTTCCTTTATTTCAATACCAGAGTCGCGTTATTATCTATTTTTTCTTTGGCACTAAACTTCTGAAAAAAGCTGCGTGCTTTGGGAGGAAAATCGGGGAAATCAAAGATGCCGTCTCCACCTGCCACGTCTGCCCAGAAATAGCGGAGATGGGGGGCGAGTTTTTCTGCTTCTTCTGGGGGCAATTTCAAAGGAGGACTGTTGAGCAGTTTAAACATAAAATGAAAAGAGCGATCGCCCAACCATTCCCGGGATTTTTCCGGTAATTTCGGCCATTCTGGAACTGATTTAATAAAATGCGACTCGATTTTTAAAGATTGTTGACCGGCGGCATCGGTGCTAAAATCGATAATTCGATAGGGGTGGGGATAGCTGACTAAAGAACCGGTTGTTATTTCATAAATGCCGTTTTGTTTGGCGATATCTTGAACGTGCAAATGACCGGTAAAGATTAATTTGATTCCCGCTTTTTCGAGAATTTCTAACAATTCTGAGGCGTTTTCTAGCATATAGCGGCGGCCTAAAGGGTTGGTTGCTTGCCCGGGTAAATGTTCGATGACGTTGTGATGGATGGTTAGCAAAACTAACTCTTCGGTAGCATTTGCCAGGGCATCTTTTAACCAGTTTAATTGAGGTTCGTCTAGGCGGCCTAATTGTTTGCCATCGGCATCGAATTGATTGGAATTTAATCCGATTAATCGAACTCCGGGCAAGATTTGATGGCTGTAGTAGAATTGTTCTGGGTTATCGTAACCGCAGTGGGTGTAATAGTGGGGAAATTCTTGCCAACCGATAGCGCGTTCGCTCTTTTGTAAAACGGGTACGTCGTGGTTGCCGGGTATTACATAAACTGGATAGGGAAGTTCGGCCAATCTTTCGCTCAACCAAGCGTGATTTTCCGGTTCCCCGTCTTGAGTTAAATCTCCTGGTATTAATAAAAAGTCGATATTTAATTGGGCGAGATGTTCTAAAACTAACTCAAAAGCGGGTATGCTAACTTCCACCAGATGAAAGCGGCTGGCAGTGTTTAAAATGGTATTTGGGAGCGCTATATGTAAGTCGCTCGCTATGGCAAATTTAAAGTTTGGTTTCATGGGGTTATCCTAACATGAGAATTGGCGATTTAATGTAAATTTTTGTTGCAGGGAGAACGGGCAGGATGCCTGTTCTACGAACCAATTAAAGAATTAACCGCCACTCGCGGGCGTCGATAAATTGGGCTAAATGCCCTACGTTAGTGGTCGCCACGACGACTTCATCGCCCCCTGCCGCCAGCAGAGAAGCTTGCGCGGCCAAAATTACATCTCCATCGAGGGCCCTTGGATCGGCTGTTGGCGTACCTCGCTGTCGAGCTTGCGCCCAATATTCTGCTGCCAAGAGCATTGCTTCGGTGGTTATGGGGCGGTAGGAGAGCAGAGATTTCAGCTCGTCGAGTCGCCTAATACCTGCTTTCTTACCCGCCCGGATTAGTTCCCGCCGCACTTCATAGTCGGCTATTTCTGGGAGGACGATTTGATAGCCTTTCAGCGGGAGAGATTTCAGCCATTCTTGACATTCTATATCTATAGAAGACTTTGGTTTGGGATTGCTGACTATTCCTAAAGGTCCAGAATCTAACAATACTATTTTACTCATGGAAACAACGGTCGATTAGATAAACGGTCTTCGTCCAGTGCAATGCGTAGAAATTCGGCGGTTTCGGTTTGTTCCTCTTCGTCGCCTTCGTCTCTCCACGATTGAAACAATTTGGTTAGAGCTTGATGTTGCCGAGCTGGATCGATGCTGTCTGCACCTATTACAGTTTCGAGGCATTCGGCTGTTTCGGTTTGTTCTTGTTCGTCGCCTTCCTCCACCCAGGAATTGATTACAGCGATCGCTTTTTGATTCCTTTTTATCCGTTCCTCTTTAGATAATTTGGTAATATCGACTTCCTCCACCGGGGCAGCGGGAGCTTTTGGCAGTTCGCTGACGGTTTCTCGAAACAAGCGGATCGTCTTTAATAAGTTCGGCCAATATTCTCTGGGAGTTTGCATGATTTCCTGCAATAACTCGACTATCGGTTGAGAAATCCGAGGTTGAGTCTCAGCAGTTTCTTGAGGTTTGGGAATTGTTACCTTTTCTGACATCAATTACCTCCTTTGTGTTTTGCGATTTTACGGTCGTCATCTATTATAACAGCAGCAACCAACTTCTCAGAAACCCGGTTTTGCCAACAATACCTTCGCCATTTTTTGAGCGATGTTGCTGCATCCGGAAGGCAACGCCTTCGCGCTTTTGGCCCTAACAGAAACCCGGTTGGCAAAAAACCGGGTTTCTTAGGTGTCCGTGTCGAGCGGATGTCGGTTTGAGCCACAAGAAAAGAAACCCGGTTGGCAAAAAACCGGGTTTCAGTATCAATACCTTCGCCTCTGTGCGTCTCCCCGAATTGTGCGTCTCCCCGAATTGTGCGTCTGGTGTGTCCTACTTATAGTTTTGGCGAAGGTATTGTTAAGGGGGAGAATTAATTATTAATTGTTAATTAATCTTCAAAAGTTTCTATTGGTTCCCATCCTTCGGGAGTGCCATATTTTTGTAACCTTTCGCAGCGCCTCACATAAACTCCTGTGGCTTTATCTTCAGGATTTGCCTCTAATATTTCCCCAAAAAGCTCGCAGGATTGTTCTATTTCTCGTTCTTGATATAACTCAATTGCTTTTTCAAAGTTAGGGCGGGTTTGTGTTTTAAGAGCGATCGCTACCGGTTCCTCTGCCGCGTAAATTTCAAACACCCCCACCGCCACTTTTTTACCCTTTACTTGTACCTTTCCTAGAAATCGATGACTATAAATATCTGGTTTTTTGAGCTTATCCATTGCTTGTTCGCTAATAGCGATACCAACTGCATAAAGTTTAGTTAAACCTTCGATTCTGGATGCCAAATTTACCGCATCGGAAATCACCGTACTTTCCATCCTTTCTTCCTCGCCAACGGTACCCAACATCAACTCTCCCGAATGCAAACCGATGCCGATCGCTATAGGTTCTAAACCACTTTGTTTTCGATAGACATTATAGAGTTGTACTTGTTTTTGCATTGCAACAGCAGCTCGCACCGCATCGTCGGCAGAGTCGGGAAATAAAGCCATAATTGCATCGCCAATATATTTATCAATAAAACCGTTATGCTGGCGAATAATCGGTCCCATTTGACTCAAATATTCGTTAATAAAATCAAAATTTTGTTTGGGAGACATCGCTTCCGAGAGACTGGTAAAAGAGCGAATATCTGAAAATAAAATCGTCATTTCTTTTTCGACAGAATCTCCCAATCTCGCATCGACAATGCTTTCTTTTTGGAGAAATTTTAAAAATTCTTTGGGTACGAACCGGGCAGAAGCGGCAGCAATTTTTTGTAATTCTAAAGTGCTAGCTTCTAAACTTTTAAGAGTTCTAAAAGCTCTTAACGCCGTAACTACGTTGCTGAATAATTTTTTAGCAGTTAATTCGGTTTTAGTTTTATAATCGTCGATATCGTAATCTACAATAACCACATCTTCTGGCACTTGTCCCGGCTGTCCGGTTCGTAAAATAATCCGCACTAATTTATTAGCTAAAACATCGCGAATGTATTTGACAACCTGCAAACCTGCATCGTCGGTTTCCATAATTACATCTAACAAAATCATGGCAGTATCGGGATTTTGTTCGATTAATTGTTTTGCTTCTCTGCCAGAGTATGCGCTTAAAAACTGAATCGGTTTTCCGTCAAATTTAAAGTTTTGAAAAGCAAAAATTGTCAGGTTATGAACTTCCGGTTCGTCGTCAACTATTAGAATTTTCCAACAGTCTGAAATATCTGCGGAATTAGAGTTAGTTTCGTCGGCAAATTTCACCTCTTCATCTTCTGGGGCAAATATTAATTCTTCGCCCTCTGCCGGGGGAAAGATAAACTCGTTATTATTGTTATCGTTTGGTGGTTCGTTAATAGATCCTAACATGGTTAACTCTCCTTAATTATTAAGTTTTTACAATGATGTCCCAGAGCATATTTACCTAGAGAGCCGAGGGAGTATTCTTGGTATCTCAGAAACCCGGTTT
>CAZSTZ010000032.1:34006-39359 GCA_964609515.1 uncultured bacterium
GTAACTAAATTATAAACAATATTCAGTCCCAAACCGCTGCCTCCCCGATTCCTTTTCGTAGTAAAAAATGGCTCGAAGATTTTACTTAAATTTTCTGGGGCAATTCCCGCACCATCATCGGCATATTCAAAGATGACTTTTTCTCCTTCTCGAACAAAGTTAAATGTCAGTTTTCCTCGGTCTAAATCTTGATAAGCATGAACCAGGGAATTCATTACTAAATTAGTTACTATTTGAGAAAAAGCCCCGGGATAATTGTTAACTTTGAGGTTTTCGTCGCCGTTAATTTCTATTTGGTGGTTGGTCTTTTTCAAAGAACTTCTTAAAGAGAGTAAAGTTTCTTCTAAGTATTCATTAATTTTAAAGCTACGTTGAGCTTCGCTGGTTTGGTCGACTGCCACTTGTTTAAAACTAGCAATTAAGTCGCCGGCGCGGTTGAGGTTGGTTAAAATCATGGTGCTGTTTTGCATGATATTGTTGAGAAAATTTTGGAGGTCGGAACGTTTCATTTGTCCGGTTTTATAGATTTCTACAAAGTCGGTGATTTTATCTGCTAATAAGGAAGCGGCGGTGACTCCCAGGCCCAGGGGGGTATTGATTTCGTGGGCGACGCCGGCGACTAATCCTCCCAGGGCTGCCATTTTTTCCGATTCTACCAGTTGGTTTTGGGTGGTTTTGAGGTTTTCGAGGGTTTGAGTGAGTTCGGAGGTGCGATCGCTCACTAATTTCTCTAAATTTTGGTTGAACTCTCGCAACTCGCTATAAAGTTGGGCGTTTTCGAGGGAAATGGCGATTTGTGAGGAGAGCAGTTTGAGGACTTCGAGTCTTTCTGGAGTAAACGCGCCAGTGGCGAGGTTGTTTTCTAGGTAGAGGATGCCGGTGAGTTGGTTTTGGTGGATGAGGGGCGTACAGAGTATAGATTTGGGTTTGGTGGCGAGGATGTAGGCATCGCGGGTAAATTGCCCTTGGTTGGTGGCGTCGTTGAGGACGAGGTGTTCTCGGGTGCGGATGGCGTAGTTGACTATGGCGCTGGAGAGGGGGAGGTTTTGGGAGTTGAGGGGGAGGGAGTCGGTTATGGTAACAGTTTCGGCGGTGGCGGATGCTCGGACGAACCAGTTTTCTTGTTGTTTTAAGATGAGAAAACCCGTTCGGGCGCCGGCGTTTTCGATGGCTATTTTCATCAGTTTTTCTAACAGTTTCTCCAGTTTGATTTCTCCTGCGAGGGTTTGGGAAGCTTTGATAACCGTGGTGAGGTCGAGGATGTTGGCGTTATCGCTGGAACTTGCGGTGGCCGTGGCGTGGATAGTGCCAGAGAAAGTGGGGGTTTTTAGATAGGGATATTTGGTTTCTAATTGTTCTACTTTGGCAGTTGCGCCCCACCGACTGTAGCAATAGCGGGCGTTTTTCATGTAGAGTTGAGAAATTTCTGTTCTGCCTAAATTTTGATAAAATTCTGCGGCGCGTTCGTAGGCCAGGGCTTCTTCTTGGATGTAACCGTTTTCTTTTGCTCCTGCAATGGCTTTGTCGTATAGTTCCATTGCTGTTAAATATTCTTCTAAAACTCGGGCATTTTCGGCTTCGACTAAATCGTATTTGTGTTGATAGTTCATGGGGGCGTGAGTTGCCCAGTTTTTCATTTTTTGCTGGTTGTTTTGAACTCGTGAGATAAGCTTTTCTCGTTCTGGGTTGGAAAGGCGATCGCGCAATGCTAACCTAGTCAAAGAATCGTAAAAATAAAATCCGGGAATATGTGCCAACCCCGTCAGCGCCCCTAAATATTTTTCTCCTTCATCTGCGTTTTTTAGGGCATTTTCGTAATCTTCAAACAGATAAGAAAGTATTAGTTTGCACGCAAACAAATGACAAATTGTTACTAAATCGTTGCTCTGTTTGTGAAGAGGCAGCATTTCTTCCTCGTTGTAAGCAGTTCCCAAAAGTTGCATAGGTTTTTTAACACTGTCGAGCAAATTTAAAGCTGCTTGCCAATAAACTCTAATCCAATTTTGAGCTACTTCTTGGTTGATAACTTTAAGTACCTCGATAGATTTAGGAATTTCTGCTTCAAACTCTCTGAGATTTTTACCTAACAAAAATGAATATAAATAAAAGTTAATTTTTGAATAACCAACGAACTGAAAATCTCCCATTTCTAAAGCTATGGCACAGGCTTGCTTCAAAACTGGTAAGGTATTGCTAATATGTTCTTTCCAATGCTGAGTAAAAGTACCAAATACATTTGTAACCTTAGATTGAAATTCTCGGGCATTCAATTTATCTAAAAGCTTTAAAGCTAATTTCCCAAATTGATAACCGGAATCGATATCTTCAAACACTCCGCAAAGCAACAATCCGTAAATAGAATAGCCAACAGTTGACATGGGAGAATTGCCATACTTAAGAGAAATATTTACCATTTCAAAAACCATCGGTGGCATCATATTTGGCGAACCTATATAAGCCGCAGGCCATAAAACTGATAAAATTTGCATCGCAGCTTGGTAATTTGAATCCCTCATAGTAGGAAGTTCTATTAAATTTTCAATAGATTTTCCCTGTAAATTGCTATTAATTTCTGCGAGTTTTTCCTGAAAGTATAATTCTGTTGGTTTTTCCGGTAATTCAATTCTAAATTCTTTGAGAAATAACGACCCTATTTCTAAAGCTTCAATTAATTTTGTTTGAACAGTTCTGGCTACAATTTGAGTTTCATAAACCTTGACTTTATCCAATGGAGTTTTTGCTTTTTGTAAAACTACTTTTGCTAGTTTTTCCGTTTCTTCAAAGTCGCCAGTTAAATAAGCAACTTGAACTGTTTCTACATGGAGATTTAGTATCAAGTTGTACTGACTCTCCCAACTCTTTTCTGTCAAAATTTCTAAACCTAAATTAAAATAGCGAATTCCTTGTTCGTAAGCTGCAGAAGCTTTTGCCTTTTTGCCCGCTACTAAATTCAATTCTGCCAGTTTCTCTTTTTCTGACTCGCTGTCAATTAATTCCACGCCATAATTCAACTGATTGACAATCTCAAAAATCTTCTCATTTAGTTGTTCTGGAGGAGTATTTTCTAACAACAAACGACCGATTTTTAAATGAGTAATCTTTTTCTCCTCCTCAGCAATTAAAGAATAAGCCGCTTGTTGAACGCGATCGTGCAGAAATTGATACTCTAACGCCAAACTATTCCCCTCAAACTCCAACAAAACTAAAGGAAAAGAAGCATCGCTTTTAGAAACAATTAAACCCGCCTCCAAAGCCTCCAAAAGTTGATTTGATGTAGCTAAAATCGACTTTTCTCCAACCACCGCCAACATCTCTAAATCGAAACGATTGCCAATACAAGCTGCCAACTTTAAAATATCCCGAGTCGATGAAGACAACTTCTGAATTTTCCCCAACATCAAATCCACCACATTATCAGTTATCCCCACCCTTTCTATTTCTTCAATCTCCCACCGCCAACTGCCCAAACTGGCATCAAAACTCAACAACTGCTCCTCAAATAAAGACTCAATTAATTGAGTTAAAAAAAACGGATTTCCGCTAGTTTTTACCAACAACAACTCTGCCAAATTGTCCGCAGAACAACTCTGACATTTAAAAGTATCAGTTATCAACCGCTTAACATCTTCCAACCCCAAAGGTTCCAACATCAAACTATTAATTGTCGCCCCCGCTTTTTCCATTTCTCCTACGGTCAACATCAGCGGATGAGTGGCATCAACTTCGTTATCGCGATCAGCCCCAATTAACAACAAACATTCAATCTCCGAATCTCCCGCCAACAATTCCATCAACTTCAAAGAAGCGGCATCCGCCCACTGCAAATCGTCTAAAAAGATTACCAGTGGATGTTCTTTTTGGCTTAAAGCATTTGCAAAGTTTTTAAAGACCAAATTAAACCGATTTTGCGCTTCCGTCGGTCCTAACTCCGGCACTGGCGGTTGTTTTCCTACAATCAATTCTACTTCGGGAATTACATCAATAATTACTTGCGCGTTTACTCCCAAAGCTGCCAATAATTTCTCCTTCCAACTAGCTATTTGTTCCTCGCTTTCTGCTAAAATTTGCCCCATCAAATTCGAGAAAGCTTCGATTATCGCCGCGTAGGGAATATTCCGCTTAAATTGGTCGAATTTACCGCTAACAAAATAACCCCGATATTGCACCAACGGTTTCTGAGTTTCTCGCACTAACGCCGATTTTCCTATCCCAGAATATCCACCTACTAAAACTATCTCCGTTTCACCGTTACAAACTCTTTCAAATGCTGCCAACAACCGCGCTAATTCCTCTTCCCGACCGTAGAGTTTTTGCGGGATTTTTAATTGACTGGATGCGTCCTGACTTCCTAAGCTAAATTCTTCGATTTTTCCGATGCTTTCTAATTGTTGCTGGCAAGTTTCTAAATCTGCCTTTAAACCAAAACCGCTTTGATATCTATCTTCGGCATTTTTGGCTAGTAATTTCATTATTATCGCCCCTAATATCCCTGGAATTTCTGTTTTGATTTCTTGGGGCGGTTGGGGTTCTTTGGCGAGGTGACAGTGGACTAATTCCATCGGGTCGTTAGCTTTAAATGGCAATTTTCCCGCCAGCATTTGATAAAAAGTCACCCCCAAAGAATAGAAATCCGTTCGATAATCTACGGAACGATTCATTCGCCCGGTTTGTTCTGGAGACATATAGGCAATGGTTCCTTCTAATTGTTGAATTTTGCCGACGTTTTGCTCTTGAGTTTTGAGGCGAGTTGCCATGCTAAAGTCGGTTATTTTTATTTGCAAAGTTCTGGGGTTGATGATGATATTTTGTGGCTTAATATCTTGATGAATTATCTGTTGTTGGTGGAGCTGCCCCAGGGTGTCTGCCAGTTGAATTGCTAGGGGAATAAATTGAGAAATTGAGAGGGTGTTTTCTGTTAGATATTGACCTAAAGATTGACCGCCTAAGTCTTCTAAGATTAAGGCAAAACTGTTGCGATATTTCTCCAGATTGTAGGCTTTTACTACTCCTGATAAATTGAGATTTTCTAAGATTTGATATTCTTGTTTGAATTTGGCTAATTCGGCGGGGGTGGGATATTCGTTTTGTAATATTTTGAGGATTACTGGTGTTTTATCCTCCACTCGCACTCCTTGATAAACTGTTGTGCGAGTGCCGGTGTAGGTTTGTTTGAATATTTGATAACCTGTTATGTTTAGCATTGTTGTCTTTTTCTCCTAGTTAGTAGTAGGGTGCGCATTGCGCACCTTACAAATTATGCCCCCCGTGACAATTAGAGATTGCTTCGCCTAATTTAACGTTTTAACCAATAAGTTAACTCGTTTTCCTGCCGGCTCGCAATGACAATTTAAAC
>CAZSTZ010000033.1:0-12444 GCA_964609515.1 uncultured bacterium
TCTAATTGAATCAATTGCGGTTCTGCATCCCCCACTCTAACGTATGTAGGGGCGTTGCGTCTTGGATTTAAAGGGTCGGCTAAAGGATCGTAGGCAGCGCCAAGAGCTGAAAGCTGGGTTTTTTGCTGCATTTGCAATTCTAGCTTCTCTAAAAGCTCGTTTTGGGGTAAACTTCCGTTAGTGAGACTGTTGGCAACATCAAGGGCTGTTTGTTGGGCGACGCGCAATTCTCGGTCTAGTTGGAGGGTGGCGCGGACGGTTTCTCGTCTGGCTTGGGTTCTGGCATCTTTAATAACTTGGCTTTGTTCCCATAAAAACAGGAATAATGCCACTAGCGCCACTGTCAAGCTAGCACCGCAGAGAGTTAATAAGATAGAAAAAGCCCGTTTTTCCATGCGATCGTGTTTTTCCCTCTTAGGTTTTGGGGTTTCTTTGGGTTTCTCGACATTTCCATTTGATATCCCCTTTGAAGTAGTTACACTAGCAACCATTTTTTTGATACTTTTTCTAGGTCTGCCTTTCATAAGTCTTGCCTGTTTTTTATATTCAATATTTAGGGTCTGCTGAAAAAAAGCAGAACTTGTCGCGAAGGTCGGTAATGGGTAATGGGTAATGGGTAATGGGCAAAGTAAAAATTAATGCTTTCATAGCAATTTCCTGCAATTAAGAGCCAATCTATTACCCATTACCTATTACCTATTTTGTCAGCTTTTACGGTTTTTCAGCAAACCCTATTTATTTCAATGGTATTAGTTTGATTTTAACCGCTATTCTTAAAACTGAGAAACCTGGTTTCTGGGAGAAACCAGGTTTTTTTGTGGTTTCCTTGGG
Source organism: uncultured bacterium (assembly GCA_964609515.1). GTDB lineage: Bacteria > Cyanobacteriota > Cyanobacteriia > Cyanobacteriales > Microcoleaceae > CALKCV01. The sequence continues at coordinate 832 of CAZSTZ010000033.1, forward strand.
TAATCTAACCTACTTAGCGATAGTAAGCATTAACATAGTTGAGAATGCCTCGCGCCACTGCTTGCGCCATGCGACTGCGTTGAACCGGATCTGCCAAAATGCGAGAGTCGTAATTACCGGTTACGAAACCAACCTCCACCAAAGCTGCGGGCATAGCAGTATTTCTCAACACATAAAACCGGGCCTGACGCACGCCCCGATCGCTCATAGTCGGGAAACTATCTAACATACTCCTTTGAATATACTCGGCAAGCTGGCGACCGGTTTGATAATAAAAGGTTTCCAAACCGTTAACATCCGGGCGACTCATGCTAATGGCATTAGCATGAATGCTGACAAACAGATCTGCATTTACTCGGTTAGCCAGTTCCGTTCGCGGTGGTAGGTCTAAATCGCGATCGGTGGTGCGAGTCATTATAACTTGGATACCGTTTTGCTCCAAAATCTGGGCGACTTCCAGAGACATATGCAAAACAATATCCTTCTCTCGCAGGCCGCCAATACCGACACCGCCCAAATCCGTAGGCCCTCCATGTCCGGGATCGATAACGATGGACACTCGTCCGTCTCGTTGGGGAGCCGGAGTAGGCCAAGGAAAGGGACGGGGATTCTGAGGTTGGGGCTCGTTCCGACGGGGTGAGGGCCAAGGGAAGGGATTGCGGCGGGGGCCTCCGGGGAAAGAATCTAAATTTGGTTGCTGAGAAGGTTGGGGATTTTGGGGTGTTGGATTGCGACGTCCCGGCCAGAGAGGAGGTAGGGGATTAGAAGCTCGGGGTGCTGGCTGGCGATCGCGACTCGGCCTCCATCCGGGAGGAGTTTCGCCAATTTCTCCCCAACCCATGGGCAAAGAAAGCTGTCGGGGACTAACCTGAGTCACGTCTCCCACTTCGATGCGAGTTGCCGGTTTGACTAAAAGCGTCACTGTTTCGGGATCTTCTCTACGGAGGCGCACCCAAAGTAGGGGACTGCCCACCTCTCTACCGGGCAGCTTCAGTCCGTCGCTAACCTTGGCATTAAAAATGGTAATTGCATAAGCATCCTCTTCTGGATCCCAACCGCTGGTGTAGTTGACCTGTCGATCTGCGGTTAATACCAGTTCGGTACCATTTTTTAACTCAACGGACTCGACGGTGGCAAAGCCGGTAGCTTCATTAATAGTTGGTGGAGTCGCGCCTTCGGGCCAAATCGCCAACCCACCGGCATAAGCGCGAGCTTGCCATTCTCTCCTAGTATCGGGGAGACTCAAGGTGACGCGAACTACTGGGGGAGAGTTGGAAAGCTGGGTTGCTTGGGTGATGGTGAGGCCGGAACGATTAATAAGTTGACCGGGTTTAATATCTTCCGCTATCAGGCGAGCCCCCATAATATCGACAGTCATCCAAGTACCGTCCATACCCCGTTTGAGCTCGAATAACGGTAACTTGCCGCTAGTTAACATTACTACTCCGCTGTCTCGCACCTGGATATCTTGAATCAGGGTGGAGACGGTGGTAGGAATTTGGTCTCTGGGAATTGATGGAGAAAGTTCGGGGAGTTCTTGTCTTCTTTCTTGTCTTCTTTCTTGTCTTCTTGGAGCCAGTTCGGGTGTCGGTTCGGGTGCTGGTTCGGGCCGCCGGAGGTTTCGAGGTAAGGGAGCCGGTTCTGGCATCGGTTCGGGTGCGGGCTGGGGTGCAGGCTCGGGCCGTTGGCGGTTTTGAAGCGGGGGAGCAGGTTCGGGTGCGGGTTCGGGGCGCGGGAGATTTAGAGGCGGGCGAGCTGGTTCTGTTGCGGGCCTGACGGTCGGGTTAGTGGCGGTTGTTGACTGAGGCGTTGGTAACTCCACCGTCCATTCGCTGGGGGATTTGCCCCTAAATTTGACTTGGTTTGGATCGACGGTGTAGCCGGGGTTTAGCTCTACTACTATCCTAGCTGTTTGGGCATCGAGCTGGCCTACTCTAACTGCTTTAATACCGCCCCCTACCACCTGAGAAGTGCGAATATTGCCAAGGGTTGTGCCGGGTAAATCTATGACTAAACGAGTCGGGTTGGGAATTAGTTGGGCTTTGGGTTGGACTCCGCCTTCGGTGGTGAAGGTGAGTCGGTTTTGCTCCGCTTCAAACTGCCATTCTTCTAGGACTGTTGCTTCTGCGGTATTTCCCAGCGCAACAACGCCTAGCACCGTCGGCAGCAAGCAGCGCAGCAGTAGGTTTTTTCCCTTCTGGGTGCTGCTTTGGCCGTTCCAACTGTTCCCTGGAGGTATATTTTTCATCTCAATTTAAGTTGAATACTATTTTATGGAGCATTTATGGAGCATTTGTTGACTAATTACAATCTGGTTTGATTTCTAACAGAAATCGCCATCAATGTTCCACTGTACTAAAAGTTTGTCTTGTTGCCGGACGCACCCCGATTGAGTTTGATGGTGTTTTTTGTTTGGGTTTTTCTGGGCAATTATCTGGGCAATTATGGGTTTTGGGCTTCGTTGGAGGCGGGCGATCGCGGCTTTCTTAAGATTAAGAGGAGTTTTGGCAAAAGTCTGGCGAACTTTGGTTTATAAAGGGGCGAGGGACCGGAATAATAAACAAGTTGCTATTATAGCTTCTTTTTTCTACCTGTCAAGCGGTCTTGAAGATTTTAGCGGGACATGGCCTCCTAGCAATTGAGAATTGCTAATTGCTAATTGCTAATTGCTAATTGTTAATTAACAATTAACAATTGACCATGGAGAAAAAGCGTTTAATTCTTGGTTCCCAACACTTGCCCTAATTATTAACGGTTTCCAACCTGGAAGTTAAAAATCGGTCCATCCAACTTTCTAAATAAAGCCGATTTGTTTCTCGTTCTTCTGGGTTGGTGGTATCTAAAGGATGGGGCGCTAATCCTAAAATGGCTGCGGTGGTGACGCAAAACATCGACTTTTGAAATGTTTCGCAAATTTTGACTCTTAAATTATCGGTTCCCCGGTTAGTTTTTTGATAAAACTCTAATAAATAATCGGGTAAGAAATGCCGCATATCTTGCATTAATAAAGTAGGCGGTATTCCTGCCCCGCCAATGGGTAAGGGAGCCGCATATAAAGCCCCATAAGCAAAGCGATTTTGCTCTGAGGGAATTTGTTGGGCTTGAGCGTTATAAGAAACTGTACCTGGAAAAGGAGCTCCCCGGAAGAAGATGGCTTCGACGTAGGGAACTGCTGTATCTGCTAGGAAGGTTAAACCGACTGATTCTGGGATTATTTGATATTGTTGACCTTTAATATTCACCCCATAAGTAATTGGTTGAGAAGCTGCTGCTACTAAACCGGATAAAATGTGTTCTACTACTTGGGGAATGGATTGAATTTCGCGGCGATCGTATTTGTCGGATAGTGCAATAAACATATCGCTCATTACTCGCCAAAACTGACCCAAACCGCTGTAATAAGCTTGTTGGCGGACTTGCTCTAAGAGAAATTCTGGGAAGAGTGCGTTAAGGGATATCATCAGCAAATTGCCTTGAATTTTGGCGTTAATTGCTGCTGTGGCTCTCTTCTTAAACTCCTGGGTATCTAAGTAGGTATCCAAACCGCCGCCACCGTGCCATAACATAGATTTCATGCAGTATTCTGCATATTCAAAATTGATGCGATCGTGCCACCAATGCTGGAATAATTTATTTATAGAAACTTCCCCGTTGAAGTATTTAAAGAAGGGAAACAGCACTAAAAATTGATGGTCGGCGATATAGATTAGGTTGTTGGAATAGGCATCGAGAACTATGCCATAACTTTTGAGGATTCCTACTACTTCTAAAACGTTTTCGGGGGTGTCTTTTAGTAGGGCTTGTCCCGATTTTAATCTGTCGATATAAGCAGAAAGGGGGTGAGGATGTTTTAAACTTGTTTTGGGCATGGTTAACAATTAATACGAGGCAAGAGGCAAAAGGCAAGAGGCAAAAGTAGGCAAGAGGCAATTAGCCATTAACAATTAATACGAGGCAAAAGGCAAGAGGCAATTAGCCATTAGCCATTAGCCATTAACAATTAACAATTGACAATTAACAATTCTCAATGATTTTTAACTACTTCTTGAATTGCAACTTTTGTGACTAGCATTTGAGAAGTATTAGCCTCGGTCCAACGAACGATCCAATTTGGTTGGATGCCAAAAAAGATGACGATCGCTGCCAAGATAATAGCAGGTATTCTATCGGACCATTCAACGGGGGGCAAATTAATAACTTTTTCTGACAACCTGCCGAAAAATACTTTGTTTGCCAAGAGCAAGAAATAAGCAGAAGTTAAACCGGTTCCTACCATGCACAAAAGGGTTTCTGCGGTAAACACATTGAAGCTTCCTCGAAATACCATAAATTCGGAAACAAAACCGACCATTCCTGGTATTCCCGCGCTTGCCATTACTCCTAAAATCATCAAACTTCCTATCAGGGGCAAGCCTTGTTCTGGGTTCAAAAGTCCTCGCAAAATATTAATATCTCTGGTGCCGGTTTTTTTATAAACTACTCCCACTAAGAGAAACAATAAAGCCGAAATCAAACCGTGACTGACCATTTGAAAAACGGTTCCTAAAAGACTTAAGGGAGTGGCGGCGGCGCTGGCTAAAAGGATATAACCCATGTGACCGACGGAACTGTAGGCTACCATTTTTTTCATGTCTGTTTGAGCGATGGCATTGAAGGAACCATAAAGCACGCTTACTACTGCCCAAATTGCCAACCAAGGAGCAATATAAGCCCAGGCTTCGGGGAATAATTCTAACCCAAATCGCAGCAGTCCGTAGGTTCCTAATTTTAATAATACTCCGGCTAATAAAACGGAGATTGGAGTTGAGGCTTCGACGTGGGCATCGGGCAACCATGTATGCAAGGGAACGAGGGGAATTTTAATGCCAAAGGCGATTAAGATTGCTCCTAATAATAATAGTTGAGTGCCAAAAGGTAGGGTTTGGGTGATGAGGCGATCGTAGGCAAAACTTCCCGAACCGCTAAAGAAAACTATTCCTAAAAATGCGGCTAAGACTAATATTCCAGAAACGGCGGTATAGATGAGAAATTTGGTGGAGGCGTAACCTCTTTTGGGTCCTCCCCAAATTGCGATTAAGAGATATAGGGGTATTAATTCTAGTTCGTAAAAGAGGAAAAACAGGAGTAAGTCTTGGGCGATAAAGGCTCCAAAAACGCCGACTGTTAATAAGTAGATTAAGGAGTAATAGAAGCGGGGGCGACTGATGGATTTGTCGGTGCTATAAATGGCTATCCAAGTTAATAAACCGTTTAAGATTACTAATGGTAATGAGAGTCCGTCAACGCCCAAGGAATAGCTCAATCCCAGGGAGTCGATCCAGGGAATTACTACTAATAATTGGCTATGGGGGTTCTGGGGGTCAAATTGAGTTAAGAGAACTAGACACCAGATGAAGGTAATGGCGGCCGTTAATAAGGCCAGTTGGCGGGCCCGTTGAGGGGAGAGGGTTCCGGGCCAAAACCCGATGATAGCTGCACCCAACAGGGGTACGAAGATTAAACCATTTAGCATTGATTAATTGGTCCTTGTTATCGGCGGTCTAAATTGGACATTTTATGGCTGGCATCTTTAGCTATCCTACATTACGGCGGGCCGCCGAGATTTATTTTAGATTTTAGATTGGGGAAAATCCTCCCCGGCCCCCGGGTGATGCGGGGGGGGGAGAAAAGTTTGTAGGTTGGGTGAAGTGAAACGAAACCCAACACCAGGGATCCCGTTGGGTTTCACAAATTATTCGTTTAATTTATCGATAATACACGCAGTACCTAACAGCGTTAAATTATCTTCTTGAAACACGGTACAACTGTCGCGGAGATAACCTAAAGCGGGAATGTATCCTTGTTGGAGAAAGTTAACTGCGTCTTGTGAGGGTTCAAACTGCATTAACCAACTATTATTACTTACATATTCTGGAGTAAATGCGCCCCGATGTAACAGCCAAAAATCGATTTCATACTTTTGAATAAAGTTTTTTAATTCTGTTAAATTGGGGGTATATTGGGCGCGAATTAGGTCTAAAGTTCTTTGACGAAATTGATTGTAGTAACCGACTTGATAGGGGATGGCATATTCTCTACCTGCTAGGATAGATCGGCGGGCAAATGTGGGAATTTGATTTGCTTCTTCCGAGAGGGAAGCTATTAAGATATCTTTGGGTTGTTGTTGCAAAAATTGATATAAAGCGGGGGCATCTCCGACTTTATATCGAACTAAGGGAAAACCTTTAACGAAGGCGGGATATAATACTAAGGAAGCGGCGATAAGGGAGGTTAAAGTTAAGGCGATCGCTCTTTTTGTTTTGCCAGTATCTTGAGTTATCCACCGCAAAAGAGAGTCGATAATTAAGGTTAGGGCGATCGCTGTCATTAAAGCAACTATTATTCTAAAACTCAAACCGGTATAGCGACTGGGAAGATGCAGTCGAAAAATCAATAAATGGGCGAAGAAAAACATCCCCAAGGACGATATTAATAACTGCAATAACAACCAAATGCCGCTTTTAAATTGTTTTATTAAAGGAAAGACGGAAGCAAAAGGCAGGAGGAAAGGAAACAATAAAGCGGCGCATTGAGTGGCGGGGGTAAATAAAGATTTGGGAAACATTCCGCTGCGTTTTCCTGTTAGCCAAAAGTCTTTAGGGTGGCGGTGAAAAAAGGTACTTCTGCCGCCGGGGTAAAACTCTCTTAATTCCATTGCTTCTTGCCGACTTATGGCGGGTCCAAATTCGGAAGAAGTTAAAGCGTAGGGCAATAAAACGAGAAATGCTACTCCCAAACCGACGCCGCAAAAAATTTTATGTTGTTGGTTTGAGGTTATTTTAAATTTGCCGTTTTCCCAGGAAACGAGGCGGAGGATTAAAATACCGGAGGCGACGAAGACGTATTGAGGATAAAATAGACCGGTGAGGGCGATCGCTATGCCGACTCCCAGTAAATTTAGCTTTAATAAATAGTACAAAAACGCCATAAATAGCGGATAAACAAATGCCCTGGGAGTTGCCGAAGCGATGTCGTCTTTCATCCAAATTGCCTGGTTGGTTACTAAGGCAGCAATAAACCCCGCCATTGGTATCGGCAGCATTTCCAAACAGATGTTAAAAATGTAGTAAGTGCAGATTAAGCCTAAGATTAAAGGCAGAATTTTCCCCAAGAAAAAAGGGTTAATGCCGAGGGCAGTTGCCAGCTTATAAATAGCAGTATATCCAGCGGGGGCGACGGACTGAAAATAATCGGCGATTAAGTCGTTGGGGAATAATTCCGGGTCGAGAAATCTGAGCATCCAGAAGATATGTTGTCTGGCGTCGTCTTGGACTGCGTAGGGACTAACAAAGGCTCTTTTTAATGCTAGTAAAGCGTAAATTAACCCAAAAGTCATGCTGAGGGTAAACCAAAATTTTGTTAGGTATTTTTTATCAGTAGTTGCGGTTAGGAATTGATGTATTTTTGCGATCTGCATTTTTAGCAACGGATTTTGTAACGGATTTAACGGATGGGTTGTTAGTGGGGGATAAAAGATAAAGGTAGTGCAATCTTACTTGCACTCCAGAAACCGGGTTTTGCAGAAATTACCCGGTTTCTTAAGACTACCGGGATGGGTTGTTTTTGGGTGAAACTGAATTGCTTCGATGGGCCCAAAAGGTTCAAAAGATTTTGCTTCCATGTTTTTTTTGGGAGAGGGAGTACCGATGCATTATAAGGGCATCTTTGTCAGTTTCCAAAGGAAAGGTGTCGAGAGCTAAATCTACTCTCAAAAATTATAACCCAGATGCGACAAGGGTTTCAAGGCAATTTTGAGAAAAAACTTCCTCTAAATTTTCATAAAAATCTAACTTGCCCCAGATAGGTAACTAGAGAGCCAGTTAAGAAACCCGGTTTTTTGAAAAAACTGGGTGGTTCCAACCCGAGTACGGACTGTTTTGGCTCGACACTTTCAATAACTAGAAAATCTCGCTAAAAGGTAAAAATATGACTGTAACAAATGAAACTCAACCAATTCGCTATCTGAGTGTAAGTGACATTCCTAGCGTCGCCCTGCGAATATATTGCGCCCACTTTTTTACTTATTGCCGTCTCGCGTTTCGAGCTTTGTTGTGGTTGTTGATTCCTATTTATGGTGCAGTTAAATCTTACGCAATTATATGCACCATATCTCGTCTTGCTTTTCACGAGGTAATTGGAGAATCAGAGAGAGTAGAGGATGAATGTCGCGAGGTTAATTCTCAACTTGGAAAATTTTTTACCATAGACATCCAATTTGGTTTTTTATCTGGTTTTCTTTTTTTTGTTTCTAGGTATGTATTGCCTGGTGCGATCGCTATGCCTGTTATTGCTCTAGGGTTTTTGCTTCCTATTCTATTCTTTTTGAGAGGAGAAATTTTAGCGATCGAGGATAATATGCGTCCGAGTCAAGCAATAGCTCGCAGTTTCGACTTAATAGGCTCTAATTTCTGGCGCTTTATATTAGTCATTTTGATGCTTGCTTTATTTTTATCTTTGACGGGTGGATTAGTTTTAGTATCTTCTGCATACATATTAAGTTTGGTCTTTTCCAGAGGTGTATTAATTTCACCATTTTTGGGGCTTACATTAATTCCGTATTTTAGTGCGTTATTCATACCAGTTTTAATAAGCGCGTTATTTTTACTATCCGATTTATTTTTTATAAGATGTTTCACATCTTTATTTGTATTAGGAGTTCTACGGGGATTGCTTGCGGTAGAAATTACGAAGGAAATCTTAACTGTAGTAATCTTGCTGCTTGGCATATCCATTGTAATTTTCCTGCTGCTTGCCATATTCATTCCATTCATACAGTGTCTCAAAGGGGTTATTTATTACGACTTTTATAGCCGCCAACAAGAGTTAGATTTACCCGAGTCAGATCGCCTGTTTAAAAAAGTATCGGTTTTAACTTCCAAAGGCACGAGACTGCATTTATCTTTAGCAGGAATTGGCGATCGCGTCTGTGCTTTAGCGATCGACTTTGTTATTTTACATTTCAGCTTAAGTATTTTTCTTTGGGTGGCCTCTTTCCTCCCCCAAGAATTAATTCGTCTCCTGATTCCAGCAGCCTATTTTATTGGTTTTGAAACCGCATGGCAAGGTCAAACTCCAGGCAAACGCTTGGTAAAAATCAAGGTAGTTCGCGATAACGGCAAACCAATTCAACTGAAACAAGTAGCTCTGCGGACTTTACTTTTCCCCATAGATATTATTGCAGGCATCGGTGCATTTTTAATCTTTTTTGGCAAAAAAGAAAAGCGTTTTGGAGACATGGCTGCAGGTACAATTGTAATTAAAACAGAAGCCACCTTTGCTACAGAAATTGAAGAAGAAGAACTCGCCGATACCCAACCAATTGCTACAGAAATTGAAGAAGAAGAACTCGCCGATACCCAACCAATTGCTACTGCAGTTAAACGAAAAAAAGTTGCCGATGCCCAACCAATTGTTAAAGCAAAATTGCCTCGCGTTCCCGCTTTTTCTAAACCGCGTTTTCCTATTTCAAAAGATGGCAAAGCTTTAGGAGAGGAATTAATCGAACTAGCAGATGTTTCGCTTTTGGAAGCAGATAAATTCGCCGCAATTCAAGATTATTTGCAAAAGCGTAAAACAATGACCAAAGAGAAAAAGACTAAGTTAAGCCAAAAATTGGCAGGTGAGGCTAAAAAAGCGATCGCTCTCGATACTCTACCTCGCAAAGTAAGCGCCACTGTCTTTTTAGAAGCCGTTTATTTTGCTTACCAGCAGCAAGATTTAGTCGAGTAAAATTAAGGTTGATAAAGTCTGGTTAGCAGCGGATTTTGTAACGGATTTAACGGATGGGTTGTTGGTGGGTGATAAAAGATGAAAGTAGCACAATCTTAGTCCCACTCCAGAAACCGGGTTTTTTGAAAAAACCCGGTTTCTTAAGACTCCCTGGAGCAATTAAGGGGAACTCAAATCGTACAAATAAGCCGAAGTTCCCTTACTATGAAACTCTGCAATTTTCACGCCATTTTCTGCCAAATAAGACTGAAAAAGTTCGTTTTCTGAAGGGGCGGCGTGGGAAAACAACAGCCAAACTCGGGCATTTCCTCGCAGATTATTTAAGTCGTTTAAATACCTTTGTCTCTCTACTTCAGAAACTCCCCTGCCGTCGTATTTATCCAAATCGTCTGCGCCCAAAATGTAATCTCCTTCTTGATAACCGTATTTTTCTGCGTAGTACAAAAATTGATAAATTCCCCGCTGGTAAACGTACAAAATATCTCCCGGTTTTTGATTTGTTTGAATGTAACTAAGCACCGGTTTAATTTCCGACTTCCACTTAGGCTCTATTAAGATAGAAGCTGCACTAACCATCGGCTGCCACAACAACAATACTGCGAGGAAAGCGGCAGTTATTCCGACCCACTCGCGGCGATTGTTGGCGGCTTTTTTGAGAGTGTAACTAACTCCTTCTGCTATTAAGAGAATAAAAAATGGAGTTAGGAATAAAAGCAGGCGACTTCTAAAAGGATATTGTTGTAAATAGGCCGCCGCTAAGGTCATCAAGAGGGGAGATAATAATAGTAAAAGGGTCGATTTTTTCCTCTGCCAGCAGACGACGCAACCGACAACAAATGCTATTATTGCCAACCCATCCATCCACGCTTCAAACCCTAAAGGTTTATAGAAAAATTTGCCCAAGGCATCCAACAACCAAATAATATCTAAAGGCGAGGAGGGAAAGGCTTTACTCCAAGATGTCATTAAGTCGGAGTCGCCGGTTAATTGGCTTAAGGATAGCCAGTAAAAAAGGATAAAACTTAACAACCAACTGGAGAAAATAATCGCCAAGGGTTTGATTTTTTCTAGCTGTTGGTGGCGGAGGGTAAGGATGACGGAAGTTAAGCAAATTCCTGCTAGGATAAAGATGGCTGGATGGGAGTACCAAATAGCGATCGCTCCAATTAAACTAAATTTTATTAGTTGGGGGCGTTCTAATTTTTTTGTGGTTAAAGGGAGGAGTAAGAGGAAGAGTAAGAGGGCGATCGCGACATCGCTGGAATATTGTTTTACTTCGGAGGAATAATAGACTAAATGGGGCAAACTGGCGAAGAGGGCGAGGGCGATCGGGATTGCTTTTTTGGGAATTAATTGTTTTGCCAGTTGGTAAAATAGAAATAACGAACCGATGCCGGCTATTAAGGGAATTAATCTTAAAGCATATTCGTTATTGCCAAATAAATTAACTGCGGTTTTTTCTAAGAATAAAAAACCGATGGGCGCTCCCTGTTCGTAATCTAATGGTAGGGTTAGTTCGCCATAAGAACGATTGACAATATTTAAGGCTAAAACCGCTTCGTCTGCCCAGATTGAACGGTTGGATAAATATTGAACGAGACGGACTAGAGTGCCGAAGGCGATTAGGAAAAAAGAGAGGTTTTTTACGGTTAATAGGTGTTTTAGTTGTTGTTTGAGTTGCATTTGGTTTTGGTTGTTTATTAATTAGTTCAATCAAATTGTAGGTTGGGTGGAACGAAGTGGAACCCAACATCATTAATTTTGGTTCGCTTCACCCAATTGAAAGAGTACAGAGTTTAATAATGTTGGGTTCCGTTTCACTCCACCCAACCTACAATAACTACT